>JALHNS010000636.1 GCA_022843445.1 Gemmata sp. | reverse complement strand
ACGCGCGCCCCGCCGGCCCGGTGCGCCGCGCCTTGATGGGCCGGTCTTCGAGGAACGCGGTCAGGTCGTCGGCGAACTCGCACGCGCTGGCGTACCGCAGCCGCGGCTCGCGGCTCATCGCCTTCAGCACGATCGTTTCGAGGTCGCGGGGAACGTCCGGGTTCAGTTGCCGCGGGGGCACCGGGTCGGTGTCCGCGATCATCTTGATGAGCTTGCCGGGGCTGTCCGCGGGGTAGGGCGGTTCGAGCGTGAGCAACTCGTACAGCGTCGCGCCGAGGCCGTACACGTCGGAGCGCGGGTCCGCGTCGCCGGTGAGGCACTCCGGCGCGAGGTACTGGAGGGTGCCGAGGATGTCGCCGGTCGCGGTCAGGCCGTCGGACTCGCTCAACTTGGCGAGGCCGAAGTCGGTGACCCACACGATCTCGCCGTCGTGAATCAGGTTGCCCGGCTTCACGTCGCGGTGCAACACGCCGTGCTTGTGCGCGTAGTGGAGCGCCTCGGCGGCTTGCGCGCCGGCGCGGGCGACGAACGCCCAGTCGCCGTACTCCGGGGCGCGCAGGTCGATCTCGACCGACGAGCCGGATAGGACGTCGGCGGGTTCGGAGAGCGGCACCGGGCGCGACCCGGACACCGTGGGCACCGGCCGCGCCTGCGACTCGGACGGCGCGTGCCCCGCGGCGCGGCCCTGCTTCTTGCGCCAACTGTGCACGAGCGCGTGCAGCCCGACGCCCGGAATGAGCTGCATGGCGTAGTACGGCAGGCCGTCGTGCTCGCCCACGCCGAACACCGGCACGATGTTCGTGTGGTGCAGCTTCGCGGCGGCTTGGGCCTCGCGCAAGAACCGCTTGCGGCGCTTCGCGTCCAACTGCGCGTGCCGGGCCAGAATCTTCAGCGCCACGGAGCGCCCGAGTGACTCCTGCACGGCCTCGAACACGACGCCCATGCCGCCGCGCCCGACCTCGCGCACGATGCGGTAGTCGCCGAGCCGGTCCGGGATCGGCTTCGCGGCCGGGTGCTTGATCCGCTTCAGCAGTTCCATCTGCGCGACCGCGGGCAGCAGCTCGCGCAGCTCGTGGGCGTGGTCCGGGTGCGCGGCGGCGTAGTCGGACACCGACGGGAACTCGCCACGCCGCATGCGGTCGGCGAACTCCTCGGCCAGCACGTCCACCGGGTCGCGGTCGTCGCTCGGCATGGCTCGGGTCCGTGGGGCGCACTAATCGGCGAAACCGGGGATCGTTTCGAGGATCTGCTTCAGCCGCGCCAAGGCGCGCACGTACCGCTTGCTCGCGGCGGCCGGCTGAATGCCGAGCAGTTCGGCCGTCTCGGTGTTGCTCAGCTCCTCGAAGTGCCGCAGCGCGAGGACCTCGCGGTCGAGCGGGTCCATCTGCTCGAGCGCGCGCTCGAGCTTCGCGAACGACTCGGTGCGCGCGGCGGCGTGGCTCGGGCTGGTGCCGCTCCCGAGCAGGCACGCGGCCAAGCACGCCGAATCCGCTCCCGGGGCCGTGCGGTCCATGGGCACCTCGTTGCTCACCGCGCGCTTCTGCGCGAGGTGCTCGCGGTGAACGTCGGCTAGCCGCTGCCCGACGATCAGCCGCAACCACCCGAAGAACGGCTGGTCCGGCTTCTCGAAGTAGTGGTCGATCCGCTTGACCGCGTCGATGTACGCCTCTTGTAACACGTCCGACGGCGACACGCGGCCGGCGAGCCGGTGGTCGAGCCGCAACTGCACCATGCGGCGCAGCTTGTCGCGGTGCTTGGCGTACAGCTCGGCGAGCGCCGGTTGGTCGCCGGCGCGCACGCGGCCGAGCAGGTCCGCGATGCCCGATTCGCCCTCGGCCGGCATAACTCGCCTCCCGTTCAAACGGAACCGGTACCCCACCCGAGACGATAGCGCGCGAGTGATGAATTCCCGTTGAGTGCGGTCGCGGGGCGCGCGCCGCTAGAGTTTCCATTATTGCCGGGACCGCGGCGTTTGGGCACCGGAATCGCCCGCGCCGCTCCCGCCAATCGCTGCGAGGTACACACATGTTCCGATACTCGAAGCTGCTCGCGCCGCTCGCGCTGGTCGCGGGCATCGCCACCTGCGCCGCGGCGCTCGCGGCCGACGAAGACAGCGCCCAACCGCCGTTCGGCAGGGGCGGCGAGTTCCAACCGCCGTTCGGCAAGGGCGGGTTCCAGCCCCCGTTCGGCAAGGGCGGCGACAAGAAGGGCGAACCCAAAAAGGGCGAGGAACCCAAGACGGGCGAGCCGAAGCGCGGCGAACAGCCGAAGACGTTCGAGGAACCGAAGAAGGGCGGCGAGCGCCCGCAGCCGAAGGGCGACGCGGTCGTCGATCAGTGGCTCCGCGTGCTGCTAGACAAGATCACGGACCCGCACGACACGGTGCGCGACAGCGCCCGAGGCGCGGTGGTGGCGGTCGGCCCGGCCGCGCTCCCGGCACTGGAGCGGCTCGCCAACGGGGACGACCCGGCGAAGGCCGTGGCGGCGCGCAAGCTGATCGGCGCGAT
>JALHNS010000635.1 GCA_022843445.1 Gemmata sp. | reverse complement strand
GTCGAGACTTGCTCGACACGGACACGCAGCGATTCAAGCCGCCAGTCGAACTCAAGAAGCTGTTCGACGGCGCGGGCATCAAACTCGATACGCCGACCGCGACCCACTGCCAGTCCGGTGGCCGGGCTTCGGTGATGGCCTTTGGGCTGGAGTTGATGGGCGCAACGGACGTGGGCAACTACTACAAGAGTTGGTCCGAGTGGGGCAACGACGAGAACACGCCGGTCGTGGCCCCAAAGAAGAAACCGTGACGGCGTGGGGGCCGGCTGCGCGGTATCATGCACCGGCCCGACTAAGACGCAGCCCCATGACCGAACCACTTCCGCATCTCGACACGTTCTCCGAGGCCGCCGAGCGGTCGAGCTTCACCGCCGCTGCCCGCGCGCTCGGCGTCACACAGGCGGCGGTAAGCCAGCGCGTCCAAACCCTCGAACGCGAACTTGGAGTGCCCCTGTTCCGGCGGGTCGGTGGGAAGGTCGAACTGACCGAGGCCGGCCGCAAGTTGCACGACTACGCCCGGCGCATCATCGACCTCCACCACGAAGCCCGGCGAGAAGTCACCGGCCGCGCGGCCCCGGTGGAAGGCGAACTCGCCATCGCCGCCAGTTCGATCCCCGGCGATTACCTCTTGCCCGCGCTGCTCGCCGCCTTCGGCCCGTTGCACCCGCGCGTCCGCGTGCGCGCGGCCGTGAGTGACAGCGCGGGCGTGATCGGCAAACTGGAGCGCGGCGAGGTGAGCGTCGGGCTGGTCGGCCGCAAACCCGACGACGCGAACTTGGAAGCTCGTCATTTGGCCGACGACCGGATGATCCTCGTCGTCCCGCCCGGCCACGCACTGGCCCGGAAGAAGTCGGTGCCCCTCGACCGGCTCGCCGCTCACCCGCTCGTCCTGCGGGAAGCCGGGTCCGGGCTGCGGCACGCGTTCGAGGCGGCGCTCGCGCGGGCCGGCAAGTCGCTTGCCGACTTGCGGGTGGCACTCGAACTGGGCAGTAACGAGGCCATTCAGGGGGCCGTGCTGCGCGGCGTCGGCGTCGCCGTTCTGTCCGCCCTCGCGGGACGCAAGGAAGTTGCGGCCGGACGACTCGTGGCCCTAGAGATCGACGGCTTGTGCTGCGACCGCGAGATGTTCGTCGTGACGGATCGCCGCCGGGTGTTGCCGGTCCCGGCTCGGCTGTTCGTGAACCTCATCGACGCTCGCCCCGTGCCCGACCTCACATCATAAGTGCCGCTTATCACCGACCTGCGGCGTATCACCAAGTGTCTCTCACGCCACATCCCGACCGCGCCTAGCGTGATCTCGTCGCCTCTCCCCGAGGATCAGGCATGTCGCGGTACGGAACGCTGGCCGCGCGCGCGGTCGTTGTGGCCTTGGTTTCGTGCGTGCCCGCGCGGTCGGTCGGGCACGACGACAAGGAAACGATGCCGTCGCTCTCCAAAGCCGATGCGCTCAAATGGAAGGACGGCCCGCCGTCGCTCCCGCCCGGCGCGCAAATCGCCATCCTCGAAGGCAACCCGGCCAAGCCCGGCCCGTTCGTGTTCCGGGTGAAGGTGCCCGACGGCTACAAGATTCCGCCCCACACGCACCCGAAAAGCGAGAGGGTGACGGTCATTTCGGGGACGTTCAACTTGGGCATGGGCGACAAGTTCGACGCGACCAAGACCGAGGCGCTACCAGCGGGTACCTATGGGACGTGGCCCGCCGGCATGAAGCACTTCGTGTGGGTCAAGGGCGAGACCGTGGTGCAGTTCCACGGCGACGGTCCGTGGGTGATCGAGTACCTGAACCCGGCCGACGACCCGCGCACGAAGAAGTAGAACTCGCAACGAGGACCACGATGATCGAGACCCCAAACGAGATCAGAGACACGATTCGGCTGCGGTTCGCGAAGATCGCCCAGTCGCCACACGACCGGCCCTCGTTCGCCATCGGGCCGGACAGTGCCAAGAAACTCGGTTACGACCCCGCCGAGATCGCCGGCCTGCCCGCCACGGTCACGGAGTCCTTCGCCGGCGTCGGGAACCCGTTCGGCCTCGGCGAACTGCGCACCGGGGAAACGGTGCTGGACTTCGGCTGCGGCGCGGGCATGGACAGTATCATCGCCGCGCGCCGGGTCGGACCGACCGGCCGCGTCGTTGGTGTGGACGCCACCGAGGAGATGATCGCGAAGGCGCGGGCCAACGCCGCGACGGTGGGCGTCGCGAACGTCGAGTTTCACCACGGCGAGGCCGACCGTCTGCCGGTGGCGAACGAATTGGTAGACGTGGTGATCTCCAACGGCGCGTTCAACCTGTGCTTCGACAAGCCGGCGGTGCTGGCCGAGGTGTACCGGGTTCTCAAGCCCGGTGGCCGGTTGCAGATGGCGGATGTCCTCTTGGGCGACGACGTGGCGGAAAGCGAGGTCGAACGGAAGGGCGCGTGGTCGGACTGAATCGCCGGCGCGGTGAAGGGGCGGTCGCTCCTCCAAATGCTCACCGAGGCCGGGTTCGACGACGCGGTGTTCCACGGCTGG
>JALHNS010000634.1 GCA_022843445.1 Gemmata sp. | reverse complement strand
TGGTGTCGTTCACGGTCTGCTCCGATTGGGCGCGCTGCCCGTGAGCAGTCTACGGCCCGTACTATGGTACGGAGTCAAGGGCGCACCCGCGCGAACGACGAAAAACGTGCGCTCAGCCGGGCCGCTCGTCGCGGATCGCCACCATAATCGGGCAGTGCGCCGCGGGGGCCGTACCGTCGCACCGGCTCACCAGTTCGGACAACTCGGCGCGCATCGCTTCGAGGTCGCGGAGTTTCTCTTCGATGTCGGCCAGTTTCGCCACGGCCCGTTCGCGCACCGCGGCGCTGCCCGCGCTCGGGTCGTCGCGGAGCGCGAGCAGTTCCTTGATGTCCTTCAGTTGGAACCCGAGGAGCTGCGCGCGGCGCACGAACCGCACGCGCTCGACCGCGGTCGGCGGGTACTGCCGGTACCCGGACGAAGCGGCGCGCGCCGGCGCGGGGAGCAGCCCCTCGCGCTCGTAGAACCGGAGCGTCTCCACGCCCACCCCGGTCTTCTTCGCCAGTTGTCCGCTCGTGAGTGCCATCGCGCGCCCCTCCGGTGCGGCCGGTCGCCCGGCTCACTTCTTGGTTTCGACCTTCGCGGGCTTCAACACCTTCTTGCCGTCCTTCTCCGTCACGGTGCCGGTCACGGTCACGTTCTCCACCTTATCGCCCCCACACACGCCCTCGTGGTACTCTTCCTTCGCGCCGGCATCGTCGAGGAAGTAGTTCACTGTCTTGTCGCCGTCCTTCACTTGCAGCACGTTCGCGCACTTGGGCGTCGCCTTCAGCGCGCACTTGCCGCACACCAGCGTACCGGTCAGCTTCACGTCCTTCTTCTCGTCGGCCCACGCGCCCAGCGCCGACCAGCCGGCCACCGCGACCGCCGCGAGGAACATCGCACGCACCATGGGAACACCCTCCGTCAGACACCCGCGCTCGGCGCGACGAGCGGCCCCGTGCCGCCCGCGCCCGCGGCGCTCTCCGCACCCGGTTCGGCCGCGGCGCGCTGGTGGTTCAGCTTGCCCTCGGCCTCCAGTTTCAGCCACCGCGCGCGGCGCACCCAGTAGAACCGCACCGGCAGGAACAGATCGACCACTTCGTCCGAGATGAGTAGCCCGCCGAGCACCGGGAGCGCCATCGGCGCGAGCACCTCCGCGCCCACGCCCGTGGCGAACACCATCGGGAAGATGGCGATGATCGCCACGCCCTCGGTGAGCAACTTCGGCCGCAGCCGGTGAACCGCGCCCTCCACCACGGCCGCGCGCAGTTCGTCCAGCGAGCGGATGTTCTCCAACCCGCCGCGCTTGTCGATGGCCTCGCGCAGGTACACGAGCATGATGATGCCGGTTTCGGTCGCCATGCCGAAGCACGCGATGAACCCGACCCACACGGCGACGCTGAAGTCCAGCGGGGGCGCGTCCCAGCCGTTGAGCAGTTTCGGGAACAGGAACAGGAAGAACGCGCCGCCGGCGAGCGCCTCCGGCACCGCGAGCATCATCAGCCCGGCGTCGGCGAGGTCGCGGTAGGTCCAGTACAGCACGAGGAAGATGACGAGGATCACCACGGGGAACACCCAGCGGAGCGTGCGGGCCGCGCGCTCTTGGTGCTCGAACTCCCCGGCCCACTCGACGTGAACGCCCTCCGGCAGTTGCACCTGCTGGGCCACCACGCGCTTCGCCTCCTCGACGAACCCAATGGCGTCGCGGCCGCGCACGTTGAGCGTCACGTAGTTCAACAGCCGCCCGTTCTCGCCCTTCACCACGGCGGGGCCTTCGGTCACGCGCACGTCGGCGACCGCCGTGAGCGGGATCAGTCGGCGGCCCTTCGCGGCGTGCTCGGGGACCCCGGCGTGCGGCTCGGTGCGGAACGCCGGGTCGCCCGGCGCGGCCGCGCCACCCTTCGCTTCCGCGGCCGCGCGCGCGGGCACCAGCAGGCGCTTCACCGCGTCCTCGTCCTCGCGGTACGCGCGGGCGTAGCGCACCCGCACCGGGAAGCGGTCGCGGTCCTCGACCGTGTACGTCACCACGCGCCCGCCCAGCGCGGTCTCGATCTCGGTCTGCACGTCTTCCACCGACACGCCGAACCGCGCCGCCCGCTGCCGGTCCACCACGATCTCCACGTACCCTTTCCCCATTATCGGCGCGGCCACCACGTCGCGCGCGCCGGGCACCGGCTTCACCGCGGCCTCGATGCGGGCGCACACGCGGGCGATGGTATCGAGGTCCGGGCCGAACACCTTGATGCCGATGTCGGTGCGCACGCCGGTGGAAAGCATCTCGATGCGGTTCACGATGGGCTGCGTGAAGATGTTGCTCCACCCGGGCACTTGGAGCACGCGGCCGAACTCGTCGTCCACGAGGTCGCCCTTCGGCCCGCCGGTGCGCGGGCGGAACACCACCGCCTCGCGGAACGGCGCTTCGAGTTCCGCTCGCAGCGCGCCGAACGCCGGGAACGCGGACGCGTCGTGCGACTTGCCCACCTGCACGCGAACGGCGGCGGTGGCGAACCGGTCGGCCTCCGCGCCGCGCG
>JALHNS010000633.1 GCA_022843445.1 Gemmata sp. | reverse complement strand
CGCCCCCCCCGCCGCCGGGCCTCGCGCGGCCCGATCCGACGCGCCCGACCGCGCCTCAGTTGCCGCAGGCGAACAAGGCGACGCCGCTCGAAGGCGCGGCGGTGCCGCTGCCGTTCCGCGAAGAGAAGTTCCCGGTCAACGCGCTCGACGTGACCGTGAAGCGCGCCGCGGGCGCGTGGCAGGTGTGGGCCGGGCAGCGCCTGTTGCGCGACACCGGCGACGCGCCCACCAGCGAGGCCACCGCCCGCGACGTGGCCCGCGTGTACCGCGACCTGCGCCCCACCGAATGGGTGACGATCGGCGGCGCGCGCCCGGTGGTCGAATACGGCCTCACGAACGGCAAGCCCGCGGCGGCGGCCGTTCCGCCGGACGGCAAGAACGAGCCGCAGGGCGGGACCGGTGTGGTGCAAGCCGGCGGCTCGAACGGGCCGCTCGCGACCGGGGCCGGGGCGAAGGTGGTGCGCGCGCTCGACCTGAAGAGCGTGCGCGCCGAGGCCGTGCGCGGCGTGTGGGTGGTGCGCGACGACAGCAACCTGCTCTTGAACTTCGGCCCCGATAAAGGCGGCGCGGAACAGGCCGCGGCCGTGATGCAGCGGTACGGGTTCAACCGCATCGGGCTGGTGGGGGCGCCGACCGCGCCGGCGATGAGCTTCCTGTTCGCCGGCCCGGACGAGAAGCCGCAGGCCGGCGGGCCGCTCGTGTTCCAAGCGCAGGTGGACGCACTGGCGGTCACGGGCATCCCGGTGCCGGGCGTGGGCTACATCGGCGAACTGGTGAAGCTGAACCCGCGCGAGGTCGAGGCGCGCAAGGACGGCACCGAGTGGGTGGTGGCCGCGGGCGCGCAGGTGCTGGGCCGGTTCGGGCCGACGGAGTTCGCGGCGCGCGACGCGGCCCGCGTGATCCGCGACGCGGGGTACACCGAGTTCTGCCGCTTGGGGGGCACGTCCGGCGTGACGTTCTTCCTAAAGGACGGCAAGCCGCCGGCGCGCGCGCCGTTCAGCGCGCAGGGCCGCTCGTTCGACGCGAGCGCGGTGAAGGCGCAACAGGTGAACGGCAAGTGGATGGTCACGAGCGCCGGCCGCGGCCTGTTCGACGCCGCCAACCAGCAGGAAGCGGAGATCGTGGCCCGCGTGCTGCGAGCCTACGGCTTCGACCAGATGGCGCACCTGTCGTCCGGCAGTTCGAAGGGCGGCATCGGGTTCATGGTGAAGAGCCGCTAAGGGAACTGGCGGCGCGAGCGCGGGCGAAGTCGGTGCCAAACCGCGCGGGCGGGCCGTGCCTTCGCGATTTGTGGCGTGCGAGCGGGGCGCGAACGCCTATCTTACGCACCGGGCAGCGGAACGCGCCGTCACGCCCGAACCCCGAAGCGACCCCGAGCCCGATGCGCGCCGACCGCGACCCCACCCCCTGCCCCGCTTGCCGCCTTCAAGGGTGGTTGTGCGTCTGCGCACTGGTGCCGCACGTGACCGCGCGCACGCCGCTCGTGCTCGTCGTTCACGTGCGCGACCTCGGGCGCACCAGCAACACGGTGCGGCTCCTGTCGCTCGCGGTGCGCGGGGCCGCGGTGCTGTGCCACGGCGCGACGCCGACGCCCACCGACCCCGCCGCCCACGTGCCCGCCGGCCACACGCCGCTCGTGCTGTTCCCCGGGCACGGGGCGCGCCCGCTCACGCCGGAACTGGTCGCTTCGCTTCCCGCGCCGCCGGCGCTCGTCGTGCCGGACGGCAACTGGCGACAGGCGAGCCGCATGGTGAAGCGGTTGCCGCTACTTTCCGCGGCCGTGAAGGTCGCGCTGCCGGACCGGGCCTTCGCGGGGCCGGCCGTGCGCCGCAATCGCGAAGGGCACCACATGTCCACCTTCGAGGCCGTCGCCCAAGCGCTCGGGGTTATCGAAGGCGACGCGGTCGCCGGGCCGCTCTTCGACTTCTACCGCCGCGCTACCGACCGCCTGCTGCTCGTGCGCGGCAAGCTCACGCTCCGCGACGTGTACGGCGGCCCCGACGCGCCGGACGAGTGTTAGCGCGGTTCGCGGGCCATCTCCCAGTTCGGAATGCCGCCGGGCAATTCGGTGAAGCCGAGCAACTCGAAACCCATGCGCGTGTAAATCGTCACGTTCGTTTCGGTCGCGGTTTCGAGGAAGATGGGCGCGCGTTCGCGGTCGGCCGCGTCGAACATCGGGCGCAGCACGGCGCGGCTCAGCCCCTTCCCTTGTGCTTCCGGTCGCACCCCCAGCAGGTGCAAGTACCAGTGCGGCCGGTCGCCCATGTGTTTCGCGCGGGCCGCGTCGAACGCCGGGCCGAGTTTCAGGAACCGCCACCCGGCGCGCAGGCCCATCCGCCACACCACCGAGAGCGCACCGGCGCGAACGTAATCCCATTCGGACGGCCACTCGGAACCCGGCGGCAACCCGCACGCGACCGCACCGAAGCCCGGCACCGCGAACGCCCCACCGGCGCGCGCCGAGATGCGGTACAGCATGCGCGCGAACGCCGGCACCACCCGCGCGCGCCGGCGC
>JALHNS010000632.1 GCA_022843445.1 Gemmata sp. | reverse complement strand
CCCGCTCGAACTGGGCCTGGGCGTGTGCCCGCGGCGGTTGCGCGCCGACGCCGGCGCGCGCCGCAAGGTGCTGGAGCGCGCGCTGCACGCGGTGCTGCTCCGCGCCGGGGCCGACGAGCCGCGCCGCCGCCTCTACGTTCACGCCGAGCCGGGCCTCGTGGCGCTGGCCCTCTACGCGGCCGTGCGGCTGCTGCCCGCGACCGTGACCGCGGGCCTCACGTTCTCCACGTTCGAACCGTACCACCGCAACATCCGCGAGTACAAACTGGCCGACGTGGTGGGCACCTACCTCGGCGCGCCGGACAAAGCCCTCGACGCCGACCTCGGCACCGCCCGCGGGTTCGTGCTGGACACCTTCGACCCCGCGCGCTCGTCGCCGGAGTTGCAGGCCCCGCCGCCCCCCGGCATCGGCGAGTTGCTGGACCTCGTGGCGAACGGCGAGTGGCACCTGCTGGCCCGCGTGCGCCGCGACACCGGCGCGGACGCGAGCGGCCTGTCGGGCGCGGCCGGCGCGGCCCGGCGGGCGCGGCTGGTGGCGCAGTTGGAAGCCGGGGAAGCGACCGTCGACGACCTGCTCGCGCTCAAGGCCGACCCGCTCGCGGCCCGGGACTTGGACCGGCACGAGGGCGCGGTGTGGGACCGGGTGCGCCGGAACCTCCCGCGCGACGACGTGCGCGCGGCGTTCCGCGAGCTGATCGCCGCGCCCGAGCGCCTGAGCGCACTGTGGGAGGACGCCAAGCAAGCACTGGACAACGGCAGCGAGCGCGAATGGAAGCGGCTGTTCGGTGTGGTGTGCGAGGCGAACGCCGAGTACGCGCGGGCCGCACTGGACGCGCACACGCGCGAGGAACTCAAACCGAGACTGCTCTCGCTCAACACCGACGCGCGCGCGTGGCTGCGCGCGGCCTGCGACGCGATCAAGCTGCGCCCCACGCGCAAGTTGCTGGTGCCGGTCGGCCTCGGCGAGTTGGAACCGCTCTTGGGCGCGGCCCCCGCGCACGCCGGGGTCACCGCGTTCGCCATCCTCGGCGAGGACCACCGCGAGTGGCTCGCCCACGTTCAGCCCCACTACCGCGAGCAGATGCGCGCGCGCGCGCGCGCGTTCCTCCACGCCGCGCCGCTGCCCGCGTTCGCGGCATACGTGCGGTGCGCGCGCGAGTACCTGAACACCGATTCGCACTTCCTCGACGTGCTGTTCAAGCCGCACTCCGAACCGGCCGCGGCGCTGCTGGCGCGGGTGCTCGACGCCGACGTCCTCGAACCCGGCGACTGGCTCAAACTGTACGGCTCCGCAAACCTGACTCAACACGAGTGGGGCGACTTCCTGCTCGAAGGGAATCACTTGAGCGGCTTTTTGGCGGGTTTGGGCGGCGACGGCACCGGCAAGGACGTGTGGAAGAGCTACTTGGACGAGCTCACGCCCGTACTCGTGTCGCCGGTATTGCACGACCCATCCCGGTACGACCCCGGCGCCGAAGTGGACCCGGAAGCCGTTCACGCGTGGGAGCGCAACGTTCACGCGCAACTGAAGCTCGCGGCCGACAAGTTGGTCGCGGCCGGCCACAAACTGGTGACGTTCCTGCCCGACGGCGGCGTCGGGCGGCTCACCTCTGCGAACGCGCTGGTGAAGTGGTTCACCGATCCCGCCTCGGCCGCGCGCGCCGGCGCCATCGAGATCAGCCACGCGTGCGAAGCGTTCGACATGAAGCCCTACGACCTCGCGCGGGCCGTGTTCCTCGGCGGCGGCTACCGCGAACTCGACCTGCCCGGTGACCTACCCAAATTGGAGCCGCTGGTCGCGCTGTTCCGCACCGCGTTCCCCGCGGACTCCCCGCACGGCGCGCGGTCCGCGGTGACGTACTGGCTGAAACTGTCGCAGGAGTTCCCCAAAGGCCCGCGAGCGCACTTCCAGTACCATTTCGTGCTCGAGTGCGTCCCGGACCTGTACTACCGCGACCTGCTCGCCGACAGCACGTACCGCGTGCCGTTCGAACCCGTCGCCGTCGCGCGCGTCAATCAGGTGATCGAAGGGAAAGTGAAGAAACCGGCGGCGCAGAAGGGCGCGCGGCCCACGCTGCCCGAACCGGAGTTCGCCAACGAGGTGACCGATGGCGACACCGGCGACGCCGAACTACCGGGCGACGACGACATCGCGAAAGCGAAGCCGAAGCCGCGGGGCGGGAAGGGCAAGAACGGCTACAAGCAGTCGCGCCGCGCCGCTCGCGCCGGCGGCACCTACTGGGCGTACATCGTCGCCGGCGGGTTGCTGATTGTGGTACTCGCGGTGGCCGCGGTGGTCGTGGCGCAGCGCGGGAAGGGCGAGCAACAGAAGAAGGACGCGCAGCCACCGCCACCGAAACCCGGCGGCAGGTAACCGCGAACGGGAGAGACCTCATGAAATCGCTCACGGGCGGCGCGCTGCTGCTGGTGCTCGGCGTGCCGCTGGCGCTCTACGCGGCGCTCGCGGTGAAGGCGGTCGCGCGCGCCGACCTCGCGGGCGGCGACCCGCCGGCCGACCGCGGCGCGAGCC
>JALHNS010000631.1 GCA_022843445.1 Gemmata sp. | reverse complement strand
TTCCATGACGACGGCGACGATTCCGATCCCGGTGCCGGTGGGTGCGGGCACGCGGCTGCTGGGCGAGGTGCTGGCGTGGGCGTGTCCGCGGGTGGCGGTGACGCACACCGCGCTGGTGCGGTCCCTCGAAGACGCGGGGCTGGACCCCGGTGTGGCCCGCGAACTGGCCCCACGGCACGCCTTCAGCCGGGCCTGCAAGCGGCTCAGCGACCGCCGCATCATCCGGCCCGTGTCCGAAGACACCAGCACGGTGAAGTTCCAGTTCACCCAAGAGTCGCGCGACGGCGACAGGTTCGCCTACACGCTGGAGACGATGCTCACCCTCGACAAGCGGACGGGCGCGGTGACGTGCGAGTTGGCGGGCTTGGCGACGCTGGCGCAGGAGGAACTGGACCGGTGCATCGCGGCCCGCACCGGCGGCGACGTGACCCGCGTCGTGCAGAAGCTGTTCGAGCGGCAGGCGGACCTGTTCCCGATTCGCCCGCAGGGCGGGTGCTATTTCGTCGCGCAACGGCACGCGGGGTTCGTGGACAAGATCCAAGAGTTCCTGAACCGCGTGGGCGGGCGGTTGCTGCGGTTCCCGGTGCCCGCGGGCACCGAGGAGGGCGACCGCTCGGTCACGCGCGCGGTGGCCGACGGGCTGGCGGCGCTGGTGGCCGAGCACCGGGCGGCCGTGGCGCAGTTCGGGACCGACACCCGCGACGACACGCTGGCTCGGGCCGCCGAGAAGATCCGGGCCACCAAGTTCAAGTTGGGCGCGTACGCCGAGTACCTCGCGGGCGAGCGCGAGCGGCTGGAGCGGGCCGTGGCCGAGGCCGAGGCCGAGTTGCGCGAGACCGTCGAACGGCTCAGCGCTGTACCCGCCGAACCCGTGCTCGCGTAACCGCACTTCACCCGAACCGCGCCGCACTGTGCGCGGTTCGTTCCGTTCTCTGCTCTTCTCGTCCCGAACCCAACCGGGAGGCGGTGATGACCCCGTCCGCGCGTCGGGCGCTGAGCCTGCGGGTGCTGTGCGCGCCCGCGGTGTGGCCGCACTGGCCGTTCCTGCCGGTGGCACGCCGGCGCAACGGGCTGGTGCAGTTGGGCGTGGTGTTCGACGCCCGCCCCGCCCGCCTCACCGGCTACAGCGCCACCGTGTTCCTGACCTGCCTGTTCGTGCTCCCGACCCGGTTCGAGCAGTTCCTCACGCTGCCCAAGGAGGTGTTCGACTGCGCCGAGGAACTGCTCGACGCCGGCTGGGAAATCGACTGATTTCCACCCTTGACTCGAAAGGAGACTCCCGGTGATCCCGTTCACCCGCGCACGGGCGCGGGACTTCGGCGCACTGTTGGCCAAGTGCGCCACCGGCCGGCCCCGCGGCCCCGGCCCGCCGCTGTTGGTGCGCGTGCGTGACGGCGTGCGTACGCTCGACGCGGTCGCGCCGTCGGGCGTACGGTTGACGCACACTTCACCCGTGCCCGGCGCGTCCGACGTGCGGCTGCTGTTCCCCTTCGAGTTGCTGACCGCGTGCGCCGGTGCCAGCGACGAGCCGGTCGTACTGGAACCGCAGTCGAAGAGCCGCGCCACCGCGCACTGGTCCGACGCCGAGGGGCGGCGGGTGCTGCCCTTCGAACTGCTCCTGCCCGGCCAACAGCACGATCTGCCCGAACTGCCGGCACTCAGGCCCGTGAAACCCGAGCTGCTCGCCGCGCTGCACGAGTGCGGGCGCACGACCGCCCGCGACGACGGGCGGTTCGCACTGTCGCGAGTGCAAGTGCGGGGCTCGACCGGCACCGTAATCGGCACCGACGGGCGCACAGCGCTGCTGTGGTCCGGGTTCGCGTTGCCGTTTGCCGACGATGTGCTCGTGCCCGCACTCAGTGTGTTGGGTGCGAAGCCGCTGGCGAGCGCCGCCGAGGTGCGCGTCGGGCGCACGGACGAGTACCTCGTCGTGTCCGCCGGACCGTGGTGCGTGTGGTTGCCGACCGACACGAAGGCGAAGTACCCGGACGTGACGGCGGTCGTGCCGCGTCGCGCGCCGACCGTGATCGAACTGGCTCCGCACGCCGCCGCCGAACTGACCGCGGCACTGCCAGCGTTGCCCGGTGCTGAGCACGAGTCCCGGCCCGTCACGCTCGCCGTCAGTGCCGATTCGAGGGCGTGCGTTCGCGCCGCGTCCGACGGCACCGTGAAGTCCGTTGCACTAGCCCGGTCCGCGGTCCGCGGTTCGCCGAACCAGATCGCCCTCGACCGGCGCGCGGTCCTGCGCGCGCTGGCGCTGGGGTGCCGCACGGTGCGCCTCGTCGCGCCCGATAAGCCCGCGGTCTTCGCCACCGACGACCGCACGTTCGTGGTCGCGGCGCTCAGTTCCGATCTCGTCGTGCCCGACCCCGCGGAACTCACACCCAAACCCCAACGGAGTGTCCCCGTGAAGCCCGATCCGGCCGCACCCGCGCGCGGCGACCCGCCGAACGCCCTCGACCCGCTGGACCTCGCCGAGAGCCTGCGCGTGGCGCTGGCCGAGGCCGCCGCGACCGCCGCCAAACTGGTGGCCGCGCTGCGGCACTCCCG
>JALHNS010000630.1 GCA_022843445.1 Gemmata sp. | reverse complement strand
GCGGGCGGCGCGGGCGGCGCGGGCGGCGCGGGCGGCGCGCTCGGCACGGACCACAGAATCGCGCTCGCTTCGGAATCGACCTCGCCGCGGTTCACGGTGATGATCGCGCGCCGCGCGGTCTCGCTCAGTTTGTCTGGGAAGAACGCGACTTTGCCATCGACCATGAGCGCGTGGAACCCGCCGGGGAACACGCCACCGAACTTCGGCAGCGCGCCGGGCTTCGGCGGGCCGCCCTTCACCAGTTCGTCTTGGTACAGCAGTTCGTCGGGCTTGGTCCACGGCACCGACTCCGCGGCTTCGGCCACCATGAGCGTGTTGCTGGTGCCGTCGGTGAACGAAGACATGACGCGCCCGCGGGCCGTGAAGCCCGGTTGCGCGCGCCAGTGTGCGGCCCAGTTCACTTTCGCCACCCACGGGGCCGGCATGGGGATGAATGCATCGTGACCCGCAAGCGCGCGGAAGTGCGTGTTCCCTTCGCTTGAGGGCTTCGCCGGGTGCGCGAACACCGCGGGCATTTTGGGCAGCAACTTCTTGTTGTGTTCGCTGTCCCACGGCTCGTTCAGTTTGAACTGTTTGTACAGTTCGCCCTGTTCGAGATACGGCAGCAGAGCGACGCGCCAACTGAGGCCGAGGTTCCCGTCCGGGCCGACGACACCGGCGGGGAACTCTTGCGTGGCGCTCTCGTGGTTGTGGAACGCGAGGCCGATCTGTTTGAGGCGCTTCGCGGTGTCGTCTTTGCGCGTGTCGGGCGCGCCCGGCGGCGCGGGCGGAACGATGGCGATGGGCACTTGCGGCGGGCCCGGCGGCAGTTCCGGTTCCTTCTTGCCGCAACCGAGCGCGCACGCGCCGAACAGCAGCGCCGCGCCGAACACGATGCGCACCCGCATGGCCGGTCCTCCGAGAGAGGTGCTTATCTCACCAGCGCGCGCCGCACCTGCCAAGTGAATTCCGCGCGTGGGCGGCGTACAATGCCGGCACCATGTCAGCCATTACCGTTACCGTGCGACCGGACGCGGTCGCGGTGCTCACCTTCGACCAGCCCAACAGCCGCGCGAACGTGCTGTCGCGCGAGTTGTGGACCGAGTTCGGGGACGCGCTCGCCGCGCTCGCCCCGCGCACGGACCTGAAAGGCTTGGTGCTCGCGAGCGCGAAGCCGGGTATCTTCATCGCCGGGGCCGACCTGAAGTTGCTCGCCAGCGCGCCCGGGCCGAACGACCCGGACGTGCGCGCGTTCATCGAGCAAGGCTTGCGCGTGTTGGAGCAACTGGAGGCGCTCCCGTTGCCCACCTGCGCGGCCATCGACGGCGCGGCGCTGGGCGGCGGGTTGGAAGTGGCGCTCGCGTGCGACTACCGCGCGTGCGGCACGAACCCGAAGGTGCAGTTGGGCCTACCGGAAGTGAAGCTCGGGCTGATCCCCGGTTGGGGCGGCACGCAGCGCCTCCCGCGCCTTGTGGGTGTGCCGCTCGCGGCGGACCTGCTTACGAGCGGGCGCAGTCTCGGCGCGGAAGACGCTTCACGGTTCGCGCTGGCGGGCCGCGGTGACGATTCGATGTCACTGATCGACAGCGGCGCGAAACTGCTCGCCCTTATCGGAACCTCACAGAGCGCGCGCCAGCAGCGGTTCGGGCCGGTGGCGAACGCCGAACTTCCGCAGCAACCGGCGCTCAGCGGGGCCGCCGCCGAAGCGGTGCGCGTGGTGATCGAAGGCGCGCCACTCCCGCTGCGCGACGCGATTGCGGTCGAGACGGACGCGTTCATGCGGCTCGCGGGCGGCGACGAATCGAAGCGGCTGATCGCGGAGTTCTTCGCGGCCCGCAAGAAGTGACCACGCTCCCGAAGCTCACTCCGACGCACCCAGCAGTGCGTCGAACGCCTCGCGCATGATCCACGCGGCCCGCGTCACGTTCGGCACCACGCTCGCGTCGGCCAGCGCCTTGCGCAGCGCGTCCTTCATCGGCTCCGGGGCCACCGCCGCGTTCGCCAACAGGCGCGCGGCACACGCATACACCTCGTAGCACCCGCGGTGATCGCCCGCGTTAAACGCCGGCGCGCCGATCGCAATCGCCATCGACATCAGCACGCGAAGCTGTTGGGGCGGAAGCGGCGCACCGTCGCCGCTCAGGTCGCCGAGCGCGTCGAAAGCGTGCCGCATCGCCCACGCCTGCTCGTTCGGCCCGTCGGCGGCTTCGGCCTTGCTCAGCCCGTCGCGCAGCAACTGCGCCGCGTTTTCGGGCAAGCCGGTCACGGTGGCGAGCACGGCGCGGGCGGTCGCGGCGTACACCTCGTAGCACCCCTCGTGATCGCCGACGTTGTACGCGGGCGCGCCGATGGAAATGGCCCGACCCACCAGCGCTTGCGCGAGCGGGAGCGGGTCGGCGGGCAGGTCGTCCGGTTCGTCGTCGTCGCCGAGCAGCGCGTCGAACGCGTCCCGCAGTTCGGCGACCGGATCGTCTTCGTTTTCGGCGGCTTCGAGCGCGCGGTCGAGGCGGAAGTCGGCGACTTCGCCGAGGCCGCGCACGCGCCGCGCGAGCCGGGCGGCGCACGCGAGCACG
>JALHNS010000629.1 GCA_022843445.1 Gemmata sp. | reverse complement strand
CAGCCCCGCGAGCGCGTCGGACTGCGCCAGCGCGCGAGCGAGCGGCTCGCCCACGTGCTGCGCGTGGATCGTGAGCGCCGCGAGCCGCCCCAAGTACGGCGACCGCAGTACCGCCGGGAGCGAATCGGCCACGTCCAACAGGTGCAGGTGCCGCAGCGGGCCGGCGGCGAACAGGTCGGCCCCGTGTCGCAGCAGCACGCGCGCTTCCACCTTCGCCTCGTCCACGAACCCGCGGCGGAACACGCACCCGCTCGCGAGGCCGCGGAACGGCGCTTCCCACTCGGCCCGGTGCGCGCTCAGCAGCGCGCTTTCTTCCACCAACCAGCGGCGCGCCTCGGGCGACTGCGCCGGCAGCGCCGCGAGCGCGAGCTGCACGCGCACGAACCGGCCCCGCGGGTCGCCCTCTTCGTCGAGCCAGTCGGCGAAGATGAGCCGCTGCGCGTCGTCGTCCGGGTACGCCCGGATGCGCTGCAAGAACGCTTCCGCTTCGGTTCGCATCGGAGATTCGTATTTGGCGTTTGGAGTTTAGTGATTTTTTGTATAGTATTAATAGGGCGGCGCGTTCCGCGTCGACTGAGCGCGTTGCGCGCCCCTGTGCGTCGAGATACAACCCCTTCGCGGCAAAAAACAGAAACCAAACACCAACTCACTGTAGCACCGCGCGGCGCGCACCGGGCGCACGATTCGGATGCAATTTGTGTTGACAAATCGAGTATTTAGTATAGGCTAATTTCATATTTCGCCGCGACTAGATTCGGAGCTTCACCATGCACACCCAACGGAAACACGGGTTTACTCTGATCGAACTGCTGGTAGTGATCGCCATCATCGCCATTCTGATTGGGCTGTTGCTGCCGGCGGTGCAGAAGGTGCGCGAGGCCGCGGCACGGCTGAAGTGCAAGAACAACCTGAAGCAGGTCGGGCTGGCGCTGCACAACCACCACGACCGCGTCGGGCAGTTCCCGCCGGGCTACACGAGCACTTCGCAGTTCGCGGATACGGGCACCGGGTGGGCGTGGGCCGCGTTCCTGCTGCCGGACCTCGAACAGGACAACCTGTTCCGCACCATCGACACGGCGCAGCCGATCACCGCGAGCCGGCACGACGCGGCGCGGCAGGCCGCGGTGCCGTTCCTGCGGTGCCCGTCGGACCCGCGACAGGACCCGATCGCGCTCGCCGAGTTCACCAACACCGGCGGGCTGACGACGCCGCTCGCGCGCTCGAACTATGTGGCGTGCTACGGCAACACGCCGTTCCTGAACGAGTCGCCGGCGGTGCTGACGAACCACCTCGTGATCGACGGCATCAGCGGGCGCGGCATGTTCTACCGCAACAGTCGCACGCGGATCGCGGACGTGCCGGACGGCCTGAGCAACACGATCGCGGTGGGCGAAAAGAACGCGAAGAACACGGTGGCGACGTGGGTTGGCGCGGTGCCCGGTTCGGCGTGGCGCAGCGCGAACGACGTCGCGAACTACGGCGGGGTGCCGACGAACATTTCGGCGGCGAAGGTGCTGGGGCACGCGTGCCGTCAGCACCCGCCGAGCGCGGACGCGGGTGTGGCCGAAGACTTCTCGTCGCCGCACATCAACGGCGTGAACTTCCTCTTCGCCGACGGTTCGGTTCACGCGGTGCAGCAGAGCGTAAGCATGAGCGTGTACCCGTTCACCGCGAGCGTCGCCGACGGGTTGGCACTGAACATCGACTTTTGAGCGCGCTTGCCGCGGGCCGCGCGTGCGGCACGGCTCGCGGTTGGTACAATCGGCGGTATGAAGGCGGACAACCACTACGAGGCCGCGTTCGACGCGTACCTGCGCCAGCGGGGCGCGGCCGTCGTGCCGGTGGTGGAAGCGCGGCGCTCGTACTTGGACGCCGAAGAAGTGAAGTCGCCGGACTTCCTCGTCATTTCCGAAGCGGCGAAGCTCGTGGTGGACGTGAAGGGCCGCAAGTTCCCCGGGTCCGCGAAGGGCGGCAAGCCGCGCGCCGTGTGGCACAACTGGTGCGAGCGCGAAGACGTGATCGCGCTGTGCGCGTGGGCCGCGCGGCTCGGGGAAGGGTTCCGCGGCGTGCTCGCGTTCACTTACGACCTCGCCGCGGGCGTGGAACTGCCCGAAGGCACGCCGGACGTGTTCGCGTTCCGCGGCCGCGCGTTCCTGATGCGCGGCGTGCTCGCCAGCGACTACCGCTCGCACATGCGCACGCGCAGCCCGCGGTGGGGAACGGTGAACCTGCTCAGTGACGACTTCCGGCGGCTCGTGAAGCCGTTCGGCCGCTTCCTCGAACCGCCCGCCGACACGGTAGAATGCACCGTGCCCCCCGCGGCGCATCGCTCCGACGCACTTTTGTGAATTCGACACAAGTTCGTGCGGACCTCCGCGCGATTCGTGCGGGGCTACTCGCGATTCGTGCGGAGGTGGGGTGTGCACCCCGGCCGCACACACTGGGAACCTATGAAACCGATCCCGATTGCGATTGTGGCCGAGTGCACCGGGCTGCCGGTGCGCCAAGCGCTGCTCGCCGCGGCGCGCGCCGGCGCGAGCGGCGTGCAGTTCGACGCGACCG
>JALHNS010000628.1 GCA_022843445.1 Gemmata sp. | reverse complement strand
CCGCCCCCGGCGGACGGCCCGGAGTTCCGCGGGCGGCGGCTCCGCGCCGAGTTGTTCGTCGCGGCGTGCATCGCGCTGGTGTCGCTGGCGCTGGTCGCGTCCGGCATCTCGAAGGCGCGGCAGCGCCAAAACGAATTGCTGTGCCAGAACGGGTTGCGGACGCTGCACACCGGGCTGGCGAGCTACGCCGACGCGGACCCGCGGGGCCGCTACCCGCAAGTGGGAACCGACGCGCTGCCGACCGCGGACTCGTTCGCCGCGGCGCTCGCCGACATGGGGTGCCTGCCCGCCGGCTACAAGGCCGCGTGCCCGGTTTCCACCGACTGCCGCGCGTACGCCTACACGCTCGGCTTCCGCGACGGGCGCGGCGGCGAAGTACTGGGCCTGCGCCGCCCGACCGCGACCGAGACGCCCGGCGAGTTCGACCTGATGCCCGTCGCCGCCGACGTGCCCGCGAACGGGTTCGCGCCCGCCGGGTTCCCGGTGTCGCCGCACGGCGCGTGCATGAACGTGCTGTTCGTGGGCGGGAACGTGCGGCCCACCACCTCGCCGCTGATCGGGCCGAACGGCGACGACATCTATTTCAACCTGCGCGGCGCGATCGGGGCCGGGTTGACCCGCACCGACGCGGTCCTCGGCGGTCCCGGCACCCGCCCGTAAGAGGGCACAGGGGACAGGGGACAGGGGATCAGAAGAGGTTTCGACCGTTCGCGGAGGCCCCGTAGGAGCCGCGCCCACTGTGGCGCGGTCCCTTCGGAACTTCCGCTAAGCGCGTCCTCCCCCCGTCTTCTATACTCCTGTTCCCTGCCTCCTCGCGACCCGGTGCCGTCGGAAAATGCCACACAACCGGGCACTTCTTTCCGGCGCACGCCCGATTCGCGTGGTACATTCGTACTAATCGCGCCGCTCGCACCCCTCTGCCGGCGCGCGTTCACTGGAGCCGGAGTTGTGAAGCGTCCACTGCGGCTGCGCGGCCTGAGCAGCGACATCAAAGGGCGGGTGTGGGAATCGGACTCGCTGCTCCGGGCCGGTCGCCTCGCCTCGCTCGAGATCGTCCTCGACGACAATTCCGTGAGCCGCAAGCACGCCGAGGTGCGCGCCGGCGACGACGGCAACTGGCACGTCCGCGACCTCGACAGCACCAACGGCACGTACGTCAACGGCGTGAAACTGACCGGCAGCGAGCAACCACTAAAGACCCGCGACATCGTGCAGTTCGGCAAGGTGGCGCTGATCGTCGAACTGTCGGACCCGCAGCCCGAAAGCCCGCCGTCGAACCAGCACGTCATCGCGGCCACGCAGTCCACCTTCGACGACGGCATCCGGCGGCTCGCGTTCGACCGCAACCACATGCCCCGCGCCGGGGAACAACTGTACGCGCTGCTCCGCGCCGGGCACCACTTCGTCCACCTGCAAAGCGAGGACCAACTGCTCACCGCCGTGCTGAACGACGCGGTGAGCGTGCTCGAGGCGCAGCGCGGCGCGATCGTACTCGCCGACAGCGACGGCCCGGACCCGCAGTTGCGGCTCCGCGCGCTGGCGGTGGGGCCGGGCGAACCGAAGGGCCGGTTCCACTACTCCAAGAAGCTCACCAACCGGTGCTTCTCCAGCGGCGTCTCGCTGCTCTACAGCACCATCACCGCCGACGACGAATCGAAGGTGACGCAGAGCATCGCCGACGGCGCGATGGCGAGCGTGATGTGCGTGCTCTTGCGCACGCCCCGCAAGCGGCTCGGCGTGCTCCACTTGGACCGCAGTTTCTGGCAGAGCGCGTTCACCGAAGACGACCTGCACTTGGCCGACGCGCTCGCCGCGCACGTCTCCGCGGCCATCGAGAGCGCGCAACTGCTGAAGCGGCAGAAAGACCAGTTCCTGCGGACGGTCACAGTACTCGCACAAGCGGTGGAACTGCGCGACGACTACACGGGCACGCACACGCAGCGCGTCACGCGGTACGCTACCATGCTCGGCCAGAAGCTCGAACTGCCCGAGGACCAACTGGAACTGATCCGCGTGGGCGGCCCGCTCCACGACATCGGCAAGATCGGCATCGACGACGCGATCCTGCGCAAGCCGGGCAAGCTCACGCCCGAAGAGTTCGCGCTGATGCAGACGCACACCACCAAGGGCGCGGACATCCTGTCTTCGATTCCCGAAATGGAGCCGATCATCCCGATCGTGCGGAACCACCACGAGAAGTGGGACGGGAGCGGCTACCCGGACAAACTCTCCGGCGAGAACATCCCGCGGCTGGCGCGCGTGGTCGCGGTCGCGGACGCCTTCGACGCCATGACCTCGAACCGCCCGTACCACAAGGGTAAGCCGCCCGCGTGGGCGTTCGCGGAGGTGGAGCGGCAACTGGGCAAGCACTTCGACCCGGAAGCCGGCAAAGCGTTCCTCGCGATCCGCGAAGAGGTCGTGCGCACGATGGCCGAACTGATGCCCGACGCCCTGTGCGACACGCCCGAACCGGTGCCGAGCGTCGTAAGCGCGGCCGAAACCGGCTGCTACGCCGACCCGCGCGCGTAGCGCCGCACCCCCGTGCACGAGCCGAGATCGGAAGAGC
>JALHNS010000627.1 GCA_022843445.1 Gemmata sp. | reverse complement strand
GCGCCGCGCCTCGACGCGGACGAACGCGCCGCCGAGCCCGGGCCGGACCACGAGCACGACCCGCACACGCCGCACGCGGCCGGGCTGCCGGTGTCGGTGCTCATCGGGCTGTCGCTGCTGCCGTTCGGCGTGCCGCTCTTGTGGGCGGTCGCGCCGGTCCTCACCGGGTTCGAGCCGGCGCTCTCCATCGCGGTGCCGATCGCCTTGGCGATTTCCGCGAGCGCGCTGTCGCTGGGCGTCGTCTACACCATCGACTGGCGCGCGATGACGCGCGTGAAGGGCGTGCTGGTGCTGGTCGGGCTGTCGTACCTCACCGGGGCCGGGCTGTTCTTCCTGAAGCAACAGTTGCTCGAACAGTTGCAGCGCGCGTTCGACACCGGGCCGCAGTGGCGCGACCACTCGTTCGAAGGGGACGGCGCGGCCTTCCGCGTGCGGCTGCCGGACCGCCCGGTCGCGGAAGTGCAGGTGCCGGACCCGCTTCCGCTGCCGGACACCGCGCAGAGCGGGTGCGCGCGGGCCTCGTTCCTCGCGCGCGCGAACGACTTGCATTCCTACGTGGTGGGCTGGGGCCGCGCCGAGGCGAAGGCGAAGTTCGACGCCGACTGGATCGACCGCGTGAGCGACAAGCTGAGCCGCGCGAACGACGCCGCGAACTCCGTGCGCCCGGTGCAACTCGAACCGCGCCCCGGCACGAGCGCCGGTTACCAGTGGAAGTTCGCGCGCGACGGCAAGACGCTGTTCGCCCGCGTGTACGTGGGCGGCGGGCGCGTGTACTACCTCGCGGTACTCACCCCGAACCCGGACCCGGACGGCGAGTTCGTGGACCAGTTCTTCAAGTCGTTTCGCGTGTCCGCCCCGTAGCCCGAACCCCGCGGGTTCCCCTCATGCAAGTGCGCTCGCTGACGGTGCTTCAGAACTGGGACTGCCACTCGTGCGGCGAGTGCTGCCGCTCGTACCGCGTGCCCGTCACCGACGCGGAGCGCGCGCGCATCGAGGCGCAGGGCTGGGCGAACGACCCGGAACTGAAGGGCCAAACGCTGTTCGAGCGGCGCAAGGGCGAAACGTACCTCGCGCACAAGCCGGACGGCGCGTGCGTGTTCTTGGGGCCGGACAAGCTGTGCCGCATTCACGCGGCGCACGGCTCGCTGGCGAAGCCGCTCGCGTGCCGCGTGTACCCGATTCTGCTCGTGCCCGCGGGCGACCACTGGAACCTCGGCCTGCGGTTCGAGTGCCCGTCGGCCGCTTCGAACAAGGGCACTTCGCTGACGAGCCACCTCGGCACGGCGCGCGAGTTCGCCGCGGCGCTCGAGGCCGGACCCGCGAAGGGCGCGGAAGGCGCGGCCCCGCCGCCGCTGCAGGGCAAGCAGTTCCTCCCGTGGTCCGATCTCGCGCGCATCGCAACGGCGGTGTCGAAGTTGCTCGCGGACCTCACCGACCCGTTCGAGCGCCGGTGGCGCAGGGTGCTGTTCCTAGTGAGTACGCTCCGCAAAGCGAAGTTCGACGGTGGCGGCGACCAGAAGAAGACCGTGACCGGCGGGCGGCTGAGCGAGATGTTGCACGTGCTCAGCGAGGCGTCGGAAGACGAGGTGCCGGACGAGGCGACCGAACTGAAGCCGCCGGGCTGGACCGGGCGCACGGTGTTCCGCCAACTCGCGGCGGTGTACGCGCGCAAGGACCACGGCACGGAGCGCGGGCCGGCGCTGGGCAACCCGTTCGCGCGGCTGTGGAGCGCGGTGCGGTTCGCGTCCGGGCGCGGGCGCGTGCCGCGGGTACACGCGGCGCTGTCGGACGCGGTGCGGTTCGCCGACACCGAGAGGCCGCTGCCCGAACTGAGCGAGGCGAGCGAAGACCTGCTCGAGCGGTGGCACCGCGTGAAGGTGGAATCGTTGCAGTTCTGCGGCCCCACGAACTTCGGGCTGCCGGTGTGGGCCGGCCTCGAATCGCTGGCGCTGACGTTCCCGATCGCGATGTGGCTGGCGCGGCTGTTCGCGGCGGGCGGCATGTCCCCGGACGCGGCGGTCGCGCGCGGCGCGCGCATCGCCGACGACAACTTCGGGTTCAACCCGCTGCTCGGCTCGGCGCGCCAGAAGTTCGCGCTGCGGATGCTCTCGACCCGCGGCGAACTGCCGCGCTTGGTCGCGTGGTACGGCCGCACCACCGCCGCCGCGGAGTGACGCCAGCCCTTCCGAAGGCGGCACAGCGAATCCCGACAATCGCGTGCGGGCGCGTGCGAACAACAAGCACCCGGTTCGGTACCGGGAAGCAAAAATGGCGCCAGCGAGATAGTTTGTCGAGCCGGCGCGCATTTCGGAAGGGGCCGGTCGCGGAATCGCGATCGGTCCCTGTGGTCGTCCCGGTGTTCGTGTTTCCCCCGGAGGACGCTATATGCGCCGCCCGTTCCCGCTCGCGCTCGCAACACTCGTCGCGGGCCTCGCGCTGCTCGTCGGCTGCAAGAAGAAGCCGCCCGCCGACGACCCGCCGCCGAACACCAACCCGCCCGGCGCGCCGAGTGCGCCGAGTGCGCCGAGCGCGCCGCCCGGCGGCGCGGCATCGTCCGACTACCTGCTGTT
>JALHNS010000626.1 GCA_022843445.1 Gemmata sp. | reverse complement strand
GCTCTTCCGATCTAGCCGCCGGGTTCCGCGCCGTTGGGGCCGTGCGGGGCGCGGTCGGCGGCGGGCACCGCGACGGCCCACGCGCGGCCCCGCACGTCTTTCGCTTCGCGGTTCTCCGGCGCGACCGCGAGCACCTCGCCGGCCACGCTCACGGCCTCCCGCCACCGCTTGTGCTCGCCGGCTTCGTGCAGCCGCGCGAGCGCGTCGCGGAACCGCGCGTAGCGCGCGTCGAGTTCGGCGCGGAACCGGTCGATACCGGTGTGCGGGTGCGGCAACTTCTGTGCGACGCGGTCGGTCTGGTCCAGCGCGCGGAGGAACTCGCCGCGGTCGGCGAGTTCTTCGGCGAGCACCCACTCTTGGGCGGCGGCCTCGAACCGGTCCAGTTCGGGGAGCCGCACCCCGCGGTCGCGGAACCGCACGACGTGCGCGACGGCATCGACGGGCCGCCCGGCTTCGAGCATCCCGCGGGCCTGCGCGACCGCGAGCTTGGAGAGCTCTTGGCGCAACTCGCCGACGACGCGCTCCCCGGTGTTGAGCCCTTCGGCGGCGACGAGGTCGCGCCACGCGGGTTCGGGGGTGTGTTGGTCGAGCGCGGCGCGGGCGCGGGCGGCGTAGGCGCGCGCGACCTCGCGCGCGAGTTTGAGAGCGCGCCGGTCCCCTTCGGCGAGGAGCGGGCCGAGCGCGCGGTGCGCGTCTTCGGGGCGCTTGGCCGCGAGGGCCTCTTGGGCCTGTCGCAGCGCCAACCACGGTGACGACATGGGCACGGTGCGGCGCGGGAGGAACGAAACCTACGCACAGTGTACCGCGACCCGCGCCGAAGCAGTAGTGCGGAAGTGGGACGGATCGGCGCACAGTTGCTCGACTCCGAGCCTATTGTGGCAGTTTCCCCTGTTTCCTTGCCTTTTCCTTCATGAGGTTGATGAAAGCCGAGCAAGCAAACAGGTCGATCCACTTCGACAACTGAGCGCGTACCTCGGTCACTCCACGGTGACGCTCTTGGCGAGGTTGCGGGGCTTGTCCACGTCGCACCCGCACAAGAGCGCGATTTCGTAGGCCAGCAACTGCAAGGGAATCGCGGTCACGATCGGTTGCAGGTACTCGGCCACGTCCGGCACCGCGATCACGTCGTCGGCCAGCGCGGCCACGTCGGCGTCGTCGGCGCTGCACACGGCGATCACCGGGCCGCCACGCGCCTTGATCTCCTGCATGTTGCTCATCACCTTGTCGAACACCGCACCGCGCGGCACCAAGAACACGCTCGGCGTGTTCGCGTCTACCAGCGCGATCGGCCCGTGCTTCATCTCCGCCGCCGGGTACCCCTCCGCGTGAATGTAGCTGATCTCCTTCAGCTTCAGCGCGCCTTCCAGCGCGCCGGGGTACTGGTACTGACGGCCCAGATACAGCACGTTCTTGGCGTCCGAGTACTTCGCCGCCACTTCCCTCACCCGGTCGTGGCACTTGAGCGCCTCGCGCACCGCGTCCGGCAGCGCCCGCAGCTCCTCGATCATGCGAGTGCCCTGCACGCTGCTCAGGTGCCGCGTGCGGCCGAAGTACAGCGCCAGCATGGCGAGCGTACACACCTGCGACGTGAACGCTTTGGTGCTCGCAACCCCGATCTCCGGACCCGCGTGCAGGTACACCCCGCCGTCCGCCTCCCGCGCGATGCTGCTGCCCACCGCGTTGCACACCGCGAGCGTGGTGTGGCCCATGCGCTTGCTCTCGCGCAGCGCCGCCAACGTGTCGGCAGTCTCGCCGCTCTGCGTGATGGCGAGCACCACCGTGTTGCGGTCCATCGGCGGGTTGCGGTACCGGAACTCGCTCGCGTACTCCACTTCCACCGGCAAGCGCGCGAACTCCTCGAACAGGTACTCGCCCACCAGCGCCGCGTGGTAGCTGGTGCCGCACGCGGTCATGATGACGCGGTCCACTTGGCGCAACTGTTGCGGCGACAGGTTCAGCCCGCCGAAGTGCGCGGTGGCGTCCGCGTCGTCGAGCCGCCCGCGCATCGCGTTGGCGAGCGCCTCGGGCTGCTCGTAAATCTCCTTCAGCATGTAGTGCGGGTACGCGCCCTTCTCCGCGTCGCCGTCACTCAGGAACCGGCCGATGTCGCTGACGTTCACGCTCACCGGGGCGAGGTCGTGATCGCGCACCTCCCAATCGGTTTCGCTGAGCGCGCACAGTTGGCGGTCGGAGAGGTACACCACTTTATCCGCGAAGCCGGCGAGCGCGTTGGCGTCGGAGGCGAGGTACATGCCGTCCGGCCCCACACCGACCACCAGCGGGCTACCCAACCGCGCGCCGACGATCACGCCGGGTTCGGCCTTCGCCATCACCGCGATGCCGTAGGTGCCCTTCACCAGTGCGAGCGCCTGACGCACCGCGCTGACGAGGTCGCCGTGGTAGTAGTGCGAGACGAGGTGCGCGAGCACTTCGGTATCGGTGTCGGAGCGGAACTGCACGCCCTGTGCTTGAAGCGTGTGCTTGAGCGCGGCGTAGTTCTCGATGACGCCGTTGTGCACGAGCGCGATTTCGCCGCGCGTGTCGGCGTGCGGGTGCGCGTTGCGGTCGGTGGCGCCGCC
>JALHNS010000625.1 GCA_022843445.1 Gemmata sp. | reverse complement strand
CGCCAGCGCTTTTTCGGTCGAACCGCCGGCGTGAGCCGGCCCTGGGCGACCACCGGGTTCGGGTTGTGAGATCCGCCGGCTTCGGCTATTAGCACCGCTCGCCGATACTCGGCACACGGACGTGCCCCGATGTCACACCCCACCTTCGACCCGCGCGAGTTCGCGCGCCGCGTGCTGCGCACCGAGGCCGCGGCGCTGGAGGCGGTCGCCTCCCGTATCGACGACACCTTCGCGGCGGTCGCGGACGTGCTGTTCCGCTGTCGCGGGCGGGTCGCGGTCATCGGGGTGGGTAAGTCGTCCGATGTGGGGCAGAAGACGGTCGGCACGTTCAACTCCACCGGCACACGGGCCTACGCGCTCGACGCCACCCGCGCCGTTCACGGCGACCTCGGCGCGATCCACCCGGACGATGTTGCACTGCTGCTCTCGCACAGCGGGGAATCCGACGAACTGGTGCGGCTGCTCGCTCCGCTGAAGCAACTCGCCACCGCGGTCGTGGCGATCACCGGGCGCGCCGGCAGCACCCTCGCGCGCGCCGCCGACACCGCCATCGTGTACGGGGCCGTTACGGAAGCCTGCCCGCTGGCGCTCGCACCGAGTTCGAGCACAACGGTGATGCTCGCACTCGGAGACGCTCTCGCGTTCGCGCTTTTGGAACGGCGGCAGTTCACCGCGGACGAGTTCGCACGGTTCCACCCGGCTGGGGCGCTCGGCCGCAGGCTCGCGCTCGTGAGCGACCACATGCGCCGCGGCGACGAATTGCGCATCGCCCCCGAATCGGCCACGGTGCGCGAGGTGTTCGCGCGCGTGCGCCACACCGGGCGGCGCACCGGGGCGATTATCCTCGTGGACGCGCAAGGTCGGCTCGCCGGGCTGTTCACCGACAGCGACCTCGCGCGGCTATTCGAGAACCGCCACGACCGCGCGCTGGACGGGCCGATTGCCGAAGTGATGACGCGCGCGCCAGCGGTCACGACGCCCGAAACGAAAGTGCCGGTCGCGATGGACGTGATGAGGGCGCGGAAGTTCAGCGAACTGCCGGTTGTGGACGCGGACGGCAAGCCGGTCGGCATGCTCGACATTACCGATCTGATCGGACTGGACCCGGCACCCGAAGGCGCGGATTCGCACCCGCGGGTGCGCCTCGCGGACCGCAAGAGCGCGTAAAGTGAAGCACCCGGACGAACTCGTCGCGCGCGTCGCGACCATCGAACTGCTGCTGCTGGACGTGGACGGCGTGTTGACCGACGGCAGCGTGCTGTACGCGGACGACGGCACGGAACTCAAGCGGTTCCACGTGCGCGACGGGTCGGGGTTGAAGTTGTGGCGCGCCGCGGGTAAGCGGGCGGCGATTCTTTCGGGCAGAAGGTCGGTCGCGGTGGACCGCCGCGCGGCGGAGTTGGGAATCGCGCCGGTGGTTCAGGGCTGCGACGACAAGCTCGCGGGCCTCGCGCGCGTGCTGGCACAAACGGGCGTCGCGCCCGAGCGCGTGTGCGCGATGGGCGACGACCTGCCGGACGTGCCGCTGCTCCGCCGCTGCGGGCTGGCGATTTCGGTCGCGGATGGGTGCGTCGAAGCGCGGGCCGCGGCGCACTTCGTCACGACCGCGCCCGGCGGGCGCGGTGCGGTGCGCGAGGCGATTGAGTGGCTGTTGCGCGCTTCGGGGCGCTGGGACGAACTGACCGCCCGTTACACGGGCTGACAACTGCAGCCGGGGTCCGCGACTCCGGTGCGGGCGTGGGAAGGTAGCTCCGGTCTCACAGAGGCCGGCTACGGAAGAGCTGACGCGGGGAGTGCGGAACCGGTGCTGACGCCGCGGCGATCCCTGATGCTGCTCGCCGGGTTCGCGGCGTTCGGCTGCGCGTACGCGGTGTACGCGTACATCCTCGGCGGAATCGACGGCCTGCCGCAGCTTCCGGCCGCGATGCTCAAGCGCTCCGACGGCACGTTCCGCCCGCCGCCGCGCACCGTCTCGCCCACGCAAGAGCGGCTCGCGCAGGCGTTCGGCCCGAACTCGCCCGAAGTGCAGACCGCGTTCTACCAGAACCAATTTTCCCAGATCAAAGGCGATTCGACGGTAGTCATCGCGTGCGGGCCGTGGCCCACCGCACCGAACTCGAACCGCGTCACGGTTTCGCCGTTCAGTCTCGCCCGGTTCGCGCCGCCCAAGCCGCTGCACCTGCGCGCGCCCGGCGAGGTGCCCGAGATCACCACCATTCACGCCGACAAAGCGATTCTGGAGTTCGACCGCGTCATCGTGAGTACGACCGACCTGTTTCGGAATGCCAATCTGGTGGCCTTCGAACTGGTCAGCGACATCGAACAGACGTTCGAGGATCCGCGGCGCGGCACCGTCCACATTGAGAACAACCAGAAGTCCGCGGACCCGAACCGCAAGCTCACGATCCGCACGCCGGGGCCGGTGTTCTACCGCGACCACAAGGCCAAGAAGGGCGAGCCGACCGCCGGCGGCCCGGACGTGTGGACCGACGCTCCCGTCGAGATCGTGGACCGGCAGAACCTGCCGCGGTTGATCGGCGCGGACGCGCCGCAAACGGTCGCGGGCCGCAGCGACGACGTGCG
>JALHNS010000624.1 GCA_022843445.1 Gemmata sp. | reverse complement strand
GCCGTGGGTGGTGCGAGGCTTTGCGAGCGTAACCCGCGGCGGGGCGGTTCCCGGGGTTGCGCTGCGCTTCACCCCGGGCTAACATCCGCCGCCCTCCGGGGCTAAAACCAAAACGCGGTCTCCTGTCTCCCGTCCCCTAGCGCGAAGTCCAGCGGGCCGGCGGGTCCCACATCGGGGCGAGCTTGAGGTGCTTGTTCAGCCACGGGTTCGGCGACGCGTCCATGAACAGGTCGCGCGGGTAGGTCGCGCTCGGGCGCGTCGTCCGCGGGTCCAGCAGGCCGGCGTAGGCGCACGCTTCCGCCACCAGTTCGCTGCAAAAGTAGCTGCCGCGCAACAGGCCGTGCGGCTTCCCCACCAGCGCCGTGCGCACCGGGCCGCGGGTGCGGAACACCGTGAGCTGCTGCGCCAACCGGCCCAGCGCGAACCGGCGCTCGTCGGTGGCGAGCGCGAACTCCGTGAGCCGCGCGCTCTGCTCCTCCGTGAGCGGCACGGCGCGCGCGCGCACCCACACGCGGCCCTCCGCCTCGTAGCTCGCCATGTGCGGCAGCGCGTCGAGCACGCGGCACTTGAGCGTGTCGTGCGGGCCGCCTTCCAGAATGCCGATTGTGCCGTCCGGCTTGCGGAACGCAATCATCGAGTGCGTCGGGTGGCTCGTGCCCGCGAGGTTGTGCATCAGTTTCCAGAACCGCGAGCCGTCGGCGCTCATGATGATGTCGCCCGGTTGCAGGTCGTACGGTCGCGCCGGCCCGCGGAGCAGTTGGTCTTCGCAGTACGACGGCTGCCACAGGAACGAGCCGGCCGGGGCCGGTTTGCCCGCGCCCGGCACCGCGAGGTCGGCCACGTTCGCGCGCATCCGCGCGAGGGGCCGCAGCACCGACGGCAGTCGCCTCTCCGCGACCAGCGGCGGCGCGAGCGGCGCGGAATCCGGGTACGGGTACGGTTCGGCACCGAGCGCGCAGAGAGCGACAACTGCGAACGACATGCGGAACTCCGAAACGAAACGGCCCTGCTCCGTTTCGCATCGGCGCTCCGCGCGGCGCACTTTGGGCGAACGCGCGGGGGCGCGCGCGGCGGCGCGCCGGGCGTAGCGACTGTGCCGAGTTTACTTCACGAAGCGCCCGTCGGACGTGACCCGCGGCCCGGCCTTGCCCGCCGCGTCGGTCCACCACACCGCGGGGCCGTTCGCCGCGCCGTCGGTGTCCAGATTGCCGCCCGCCGGCAACCCTTTTAGGTTCAAGTCGGTGATCTTCGGCGCGTACTTCTTGTTCGCGCGATGGTACGCGCGCTGCGCGTAATACGCCCGGTGTAGCGCGTCGGACACCTCCCAGCCGGCGTCCTTCTCGAACGCGACCGTGCCCGGCTTCTTGTCGCTGAACTGCACGTAGCCCCAGCGCTCCGGCCGGTGCATGTCGATCGCGCCCTGCGGCGACCACACCCAGTTGTGCTCCGCCTTCTTCGGCACCTTCTCGTACTTCCCGTTCTTCACCACCGTGTCCCACTGCACGCGCGAGAAGTTGATGCGCCACTTGTTGCCGTCCTTCGGCGGCACGGGGGTCGCGCGCGCGTTCACCAGTTCGCCGAACGCCTTCCACGGCCAGCGGATTTCGACCGTCCAACCGGTGTCCTTGTCGCGCGGGTCGTTGAGGGTGCCGTTGACCTTCACCGCGGTGCGCAGCCCCGGGATCTCCCACGCGTTCACGGCCCGGCCCCCGTCCTTGTACGGCTTCGTGAGCAGCAGGTCCCACGTCGTGTTCAGCGCGTTCAGTTCCAACTCGCCGTAGTCGTGGTTGTCGCCGTCCGGGTCGATGAACGCCTCGAAGTCGTTGTCCAAGAAGATGACGCTGTCGTGCTCCTTGAGCGTGCCCCACACGTGCGGCTCTTCGAGTTCCGCGGCGATGTAGAGCGCCTCCGCGTCCCACAGCATTTTCATCCGCGTGCGGAGCGCCGGCTTCGGCTTCTTGTCGCCCTCGATGTCCACGAAATCGGCGCTCCACGGGGCCGCGCCCCACGCTTCGTCTTTCAGGTCGCCGTCAATCGTGATCGCGCCCGGCGCGCGGTAGCACACGTAGCCCTTCGGGTGCGGGAACGCGCCGAGGAACTCGGTGTCGTCGGGCACTTCGGCCGCGCCGGTGAGAGCGAGGGCCAGCGCGCACACGAGCGCGGCGGGAACGGCAAATCGGGGTGTCATGGTGGCATCCGGGAGCGTGCGAGTGGGAACAGTATAGCCCGCGCACTTGACCGCGGGCCGCGTTCCCGGAAGATCGATGGTGTTCCGCCCCCACGAGGACCGTCCGCGTGTCACACGATGCGAGCCTCGAACCGGTACTGCGGGCCGTCGAACCGGCCGCGCGGCTCGTTCACGAGCGGCACCTGCGGCAGATCGTGCGGTACTTCACCGAGCGCGGCCGCGCGCTGCCCACGAACACCGAACAGCCGTTCTGGTTCGCGCGCGCCGACCTCGAAGCCGCCGACGTGCTCCCCCGCGACGCGCTGGGCGGCACCGAACCGAAACTGCTGCTGGTCACCGACCCGAACGACCGGATGATCGACCGCCTGCCGCGCGCCGAGCAGCTGCGCGCCTACTGGCGGGTGCT
>JALHNS010000623.1 GCA_022843445.1 Gemmata sp. | reverse complement strand
GGCCCGGCGCGCACTTCGGGGCGCGCCGGGCCGATTCCGTTTGCGGGCCGCTATAATACCGGTTGCCAGTTCTGTGGAGGCGCAGCCCGTGCCACTTCCCGCCGTCGCGGTGTCGCAATCGCCCGAAGACAAGTTCCGCGAGTTCCTCGCGAGCCGCCCGAAGCCGCAGCGGTTCACGGACCAGCAGCGCGAGCTGGTGCAGCACGTGTTCGAGCGGCACTCGCACTTCGACGCCGAGCAGCTCATCGAGAACCTGAAGGCCGCGAAGAAGCGGGTGAGCCGCGCGACCGTGTACCGCACGCTGGCGAAGCTGGTGGAAGCGGGCCTGCTGCGGCGCATCGAACTGGGCACCCGCACCGTGTACGACCACGACTACGGCTACCCGGCGCACGACCACTTGGTGTGCGCGGAGTGCAACTCCATGACCGAGTTCCAGAGCGCCGAGTTGGAAGCGCTGCTCGAGAAGGTAGCGGGCGCGTACCAGTTCCGCGCGACCGGTCACACGCTCGTGGTGAGCGGGCTGTGCGCCGCGTGCGCCGCCCAGCGCGCCCCGAAGCGCCGCATGGTGATGTGAAATGACCCACCCGTGGGACAAGCAGCCGCGGCAGAGCCGCTGGCTGGACGCCCCCGGCGCGCTCCCGTGCCCGGTGTGCGGCGAACCGACCGAGCACCTGAAGCAGTACCGGTTCGTCGCGTGGGTGGTGTTCTACCTGATCGGCGCGACGTACTCGACCGCGTACTACCGCGGGTGCCCGCGGTGCGTGCGGCGGGTGATCGCGAAGCGCGCCGCGTGGAACGTGGTGCCCGCGAACCTGCTGTGGGTGGTGCTGGTGCTCCCGTGGGCACTGGTGCTGCTCGCGGCCAGCTACCGCAAGGGCCACTCCCGCGACGTGCTGCGCAACATTTCCCCTCAAGAGGCCGCCCTGATCGAGACGCGGCGGAACGCGGCCGCGAGCGAGGTGAATTGGGGGCGCGTGCTGGCCGTCTGCGGCGCGCTGTTCTGCTGGGCACCGGTGGTAGGGCTGCCGTTCGCGGCGCTCGCGTTCTGGGCCAACTACCGGGCCACCAACTGGACGCGACCCGTGTCGGCGGGCGCGCTGGCGGTGAGCGCGGCGGTTCACGCGCTCGTCGCGGTTCTCGCGCTGGGCGCGGCGCTGCGTTAGCCGTTCGCCTTGAGCCGCAGCAGCGTTTCCTGCACCAGCGCCTTCGTACCCGCGAGCACCGCGACGAGCGGCGCGAGGTCCGGCGGCGCGGCCCTGCGCTGCCCCTGTTCGAGCCGGTAGTACACCGCGTGCTGGTTCAGCGCGGCGATGGCGTCGGTGAGTTGGTCGAGCGCGAGGGCGAGGTTGCCCGCGTCGTGACCCATCTGGAACCGGTAGTCGTCGAGGAGGGCGGCTTCGGATTCGCTCATGGTTGTCCCGGAACGGGGCGCGTACCATAATCACTCACCGACTATCATACACGCCCTCGGGGCCGATATGTCCGAGCCGCCGAAGCCCCGCGATCCGGACTCGCGCGCCCCCACCGCACTCCCCGGTGCGACACCATCGGGGGCCGATCTCGATCGCACCGCCACCCAACCCGACGCCCCGAAGTTCGCCAGCACGGAATTCGAAGTCGAACTGGGCACCTTCGGCCGGTACCGGGTGCTCAAAAAGCTCGGGCAGGGCGGCATGGGCGCGGTGCACCTCGCCACCGATACGGCGCTGGCGCGCAAGGTGGCGCTGAAGGTGATGCTCCCGCAGTACGCGGCCAACCGGGACGCCCGCGAGCGGTTCTTGCGCGAGGCCCGCACCGCCGCGATGGTGCGCAGCGATTACGTCGTCACCATTTTCGACGTGGGCGAGGAGCAAGACACTCCGTTCATCGCAATGGAGTACCTGCTCGGCGCGCCGCTCGACGCGTACCTGAAGGAAAAGGGCGAACTCCCGCTCGGCCAGATTCTGCGCGTCGGCCGTGAGACCGCGGTAGGCCTCGCCGCCGCGCACGCGCTCGGGCTGGTTCACCGCGACATCAAGCCCGCGAACCTGTGGCTCGAAGCGCCCAAGGGGCGAGTGAAACTGCTCGACTTCGGCCTCGCGCGCGGGGAAGACGACGACACGCACCTCACCGGAACGGGAACGGTGGTGGGCACGCCGTCGTACATGGCCCCCGAGCAGGCCCGCGGCGAGAGGGTGGACCAGCGCTCGGACCTGTTCAGCGTGGGCGTCATGCTGTACCGGCTCGCCACCGGGAAGATGCCGTTCTCCGGGCCGACCACCATGGCCGTGCTCACCAGCCTCGCCGTCGACACGCCGCCCCCGCCGCGGACCCTCAACCCGGAAGTTCCGCCGGCGCTCGACGCGATCATCGTGAAGTTGCTTTCCAAGAAGCCGGAGGGCCGGTTCCAGAGCGCGCCGGAATTGGCGGCGGCGCTGCACGAGGTGGAACACCCGCGGGCCGGCGGCCCGGTGCCGGTGATCGTTCCCGTGCAGTCGATGGTAGTGGAAGCCCGGGCGCAGAACGTGTGGGAGGGCATCGACGAGTCGGTCTCGCGCGCGGTGCCGGTCGGCGATTCTGCGGAGTACGAGGGTACCGAACTGGACGCCGACGCGGGGCCGGCCCCGCCC
>JALHNS010000622.1 GCA_022843445.1 Gemmata sp. | reverse complement strand
GTACGCGCCCGGCGGATCACGTGGTTGACGTGTGGGGTAGTCTGGGAGTCGTTTCTTTCCCCGTGTGGAGGACGTCTCCGTGTCGGAACTGTCAGTAGCGCCTTCGGGCACCGATCCGGGCGCGGTCGCGCGCTGGGCCGAGCGGCTCGCGCGGTGGGCCCAGAGTGGGCTGTCCGCCAACGTGTTCTGCAACGCCGAGCGCATCACCAAGTCCAACTTCTTCCGCTGGAAGCGACGGCTCGCCGGCACCGCGCCACGACCGCGAGCCGCACCGCCGTCCGCTGCCGTGGTGCCCATCCGGCTCACGCCCGAAGCCGAACCCCCGCGCCTCGGGAGCGTCGAGCTGGTGCGCCCGTCCGGCACCGTCCTGCGGTTCCCCGCCGACACCCGCCCCGAGTTGATCGTCGCGGTCGTGCGCGGGCTGGAGGGGCACCCGTGCTGAGTGTCCCGCCCACCACCAAGTTGTGGTTCGCCGGCGGCGTCGACCTGCGGCTCGGGTTCGACGGGCTCGCCAACCTCGTGCGCACCCAGCTGTCCGCCGACCCGCTCTCGGGCCACTTGTTCGTGTTCACCAATCGCTCGGCCAACCGGGTGAAGGTGCTGTACTGGGGCGGGCACGGGCTGTGCCTGTGGTGCCAGCGACTCGAAGCCGGGCGGTACCACTTCCCCGCGCCCACCGCCACCGGGATCGAACTGTCCGCCGCCCAGTTCGCCATGATCCTCGACGGCATCGACACCGCACGCGTGCGCCGGTTCAAGCGCTTTTCCCCCGCGCCGGCCCCATCTCGCGCTACCTGACGGCGACCGCGGTGTTGGAAGTGGCATGGACGCCACCGCACCCGCTCGCGCTCCCGACGCGCCGCTACCCGACGACGTGCCCGCGCTGCAGGCGCTGGTGCGCGAGCTGCTGGTCGAGGTGGCCCGATTGCGCGCCGAGAACGCCGAACTGAAGACCAAACTGGACGCGGCCCTGAAGCACCGGTTCGGCCGCCGCAGCGAGCGCCGCGCGCCCCCACTGGTGCCCGCAGCCGAGACGCCCGCGCGCCGCCGCGACGAGCACGGGCGCGCCCCGCTACCCGAGCACCTCGAACGGCGCGAGGTGGTCCACGACCTTACCGACGCGGAGAAGGTGTGCCCGTGCTGCGGCCGGCCCCGCGCGTACATCGGCGAGCAAACCGCCGAGCAACTGGACTTGGAACCGGCCCGGTTCTTCGTGCTCCGCACGCGCAAGAAGAGTTACGCCTGCGCGCACTGCGATCCGGCGACCGTGCCGGCCGAGCGCCGCATCGCCACCGCCGGGCCGGCGCAGGTGGGTCCGATCGCCAAGGGGCTGTGCGGTCCGGGGCTGCTGGCCCACGTCGTTACGGCCAAGTTCGCCGACCACGCGCCGGTGCACCGACTGGCCGGCCAACTGGCGCGGTCCGGGGTGACGGTCGCATCCGCGACGCTGGGCGACTGGCTGAGGCGCGCGTCCGAACTGCTGAGTCCGCTGTACGCGCGGATGCACGCGCGGGTGCTGCGATCGCGGGTGGTTCACGGCGACGACACCGGGGTGAAGTTGCGGGTACCCGGCTCGCGCCGCACGACCAAGGCGCACCTGTGGGCGTACATCGGGGACGCGGACTTCCCGTACGTGGTGTTCGACTTCACCCGCGCCTACACGGGCGACGGGCCCAAGCGGTTCCTCACGGATTACACGGGCTACTTGCAGGCCGACGCGCTGGCCCAGTACGAGGCGCTGTACGGCGACGACCGGATCAAACACGTGTGCTGCGGCGCGCACGCCCGACGCAAGTTCGTGGCCGCGAGCGACGCCGGGGACCCGCGGGCCGCGACGCCGCTGGACCTGTTCGGCCAACTGTACGCCGTCGAGCGCGCACTGCCGCCACTGTTGCCGCCGTCGGACGACCCGGCGCAACGGGAACTGCGCCGGCACCGCGAAGAGCAACGCCATCACCTGCGACAACGGGACGCCGGGCCGGTGTGGGACGAGCTGTCGACGTGGTTGGCCGAACAGAAGTCGGGTGCGCTACCGAAGTCACCGCTGGGGACCGCCATCGGGTACGCGACGAACAACTTGGTGGCTCTGAAGCGGTACCTCGATGCCGGGTACTTGGCACTGGACAACAACCTGAGTGAGCGCACGCTCCGCGCCGTCGCGCTGGGACGAAACAACTGGGGCGTGCTGGGCAGCGAAGTGGGCGGTCGGACGGCCGCGGTGCTGTACTCGGTCGTGGGTACGTGCAAGCAGTTGTCGGTGGACCCGTTCGCGTACCTGCGGGAGGCGCTGCCGGGGCTGTTTGCGTTAGGCGAGCACCCGACCGCCGAACAGTTGCTCGACTGGCTCCCGGACCGCTGGCTGCTGAACCGACCCCGCGCCCATCCGGCTCGCGCCCCAACCGCCCAATAACCCCCACACATCCCGCGCGCACTCACCCGCTGATCCCGGATCCGCGGGCTACCCGCGTTCCGTCACAACCACGTGATTCGCCGGGTACGTACTCTCCAAGTGCTTCGACACGGTGGACCACGCCGTGCTGATGCAAACCCTTGGAGCGAAGATTCACGACGACCGACTGCTCAAGCTGATCCGGACGATGCTGGAGGCCGGGTACCTGGAG
>JALHNS010000621.1 GCA_022843445.1 Gemmata sp. | reverse complement strand
CCTCGGCCGGAGCGCCCGCCGGCGCGGGCAGAGCGGCGGGCGGCTGGGCCCACGCCGAGCCGGCCCCGGCGGCCAAGGCCGCGATCGATCCCAGTAGACGCTTTCGCATGGCTCGCTCCTGCTCTGCCAGTCAAGGCACGACGAGATTGCCGCCGGCCGAGCACTCCCCGGAATACGGGGTCCGGATCGCTTCGGAACCGTATCCCCCGATACGATTCCCCCGACCCGGACAACGCGTGTCGTCCTGCTACGCGAAACAATCGGCACGGCCCGCATTCCGCCTTGAGCGCGATTTCCAACAGAACCGATTGTGCCGCACGGCCGGGATGTCGCGGGCGTAGCGATTCGGGTATATCGAGAAGGCGGGCAATCCCGCGGCGCGCCCCGACCGTTCCCCAAACCCCGCCGTTTCCCACATGCACGACTTCGCCGCGGCGCGCCTCGAGTCGCTCGTCCGCTACCTGCGCCGCCACACCTCCGGCGAAGTGCGGTTCGACGACACCGCGCGGCACCTGTACGCCACCGACGCCAGCCACTACCAAGTGCGGCCCCTCGGCGTCGTGCTGCCGAAGACCGCCGACGACCTCACCGCCACCGTGCAAATCGCGGCCGACCTGAACGTCCCGATCACCGCCCGCGGCGGCGGCACGAGTCTGTCGGGTCAGAGCATCGGCCCGGGCATCGTCATCGACTGCTCGAAGTACCTGAACGCGATCGGCGAAGTGGACGTCACGAACCGCCGCGTGCGCGTGCAACCGGGCGTCGTGCTCGACCACCTGAACCGCGCGCTCGCCCCGCACGGCCTGACGTTCGGCCCGGACGTTGCGACCGCGAACCGCGCCACGCTCGGCGGCATGATCGGCAACAACTCTGCCGGTGCGCGGTCCGTGGTGTACCGCCAAACGGTCGATCACGTCCGCGCGCTCTCGGTGGTGCTTTCCGACGGCAGCCGCGCCGAGTTCGCCCCGCTGAGTGCGACCGAGTACGAGCGCAAGCTCGAACTGCGCACCCGCGAGGGCGACGCCTACCGCGCCGCGCGCGCGGTGGCCGCGGAGTGCGGAACCGAGATCGTCGCGCGCACGCCGAAGATCGTGCGCAAGGTGAGCGGTTACAACCTGCTGTCTTTGGTGGCGAACGGCCGGTGTGAACCGGTCGGTGCCGCACGCGCCACAGAACACCGGCCGGCTGACGCCAACCGTTCGCCCAACCTCGTGCCCCTGCTCGTCGGTTCCGAGGGCACGCTCGCGGTGGTCGCGGAGGCGGAACTGGCGCTGGTGCCGAAGCCGAAGCACCGCGGGCTGCTCGTGCCGCAGTTCGCCACGCTGCGCGCCGCGCTCGACGCGCTGCAAGCGTGCTTGGAACTGCAGCCGTCCGCGGTCGAACTCATGGACCGCATGCTGATCGACCTCGCGCGCACGCAGCGCGCGCTCAAAGACACGATGGCCGCCGTCCGCGGGCGGCCCGAAGCGCTCCTGATGGTGGAGTTCAGTGGCGACGACGCGGCCGAAGTGTCGTACCGCGTTCACGAACTGGACCGGCGGCTGAACGGCGTACACGGTCTGATCGCCAGCGTGCCGGCGCTGGAACCGGAACTGCGCGACCCGCTGTGGGCGCTGCGCAGTTCCGCGGTGCCGCTTTTGTACGGCATGCCCGGCGACGCCAAACCGGTCACGTTCTGCGAAGACGCCGCGGTGGCACCGGAGCGGCTGCCGGAGTTCGCGTCGCGGTTCCGCGACATCTTCCACAAGCACGGCACCGACGGCGCGTTCTACGGGCACGCGAGCGTCGGCTGTTTGCACATCCGCCCGGTGCTGAACCTGCACGAAGTGAGCGGCGTCCGCGCCATGCGCGCGATCATGGCGGACGTTACCGACCTCGTGCTGGAGTTCGGCGGCAGTTTGAGCGGGGAGCACGGCGACGGCCTCGTGCGCAGCGAGTGGAACCGGAAGATGTTCGGGCCGGTGGTGTACGAGGCGTTCCGCCGCGTGAAGCGCGGGTTCGACCCCGGCAACGTGCTGAACCCGGGCAAGGTGGTGGACGCGCCCGCGATGGAAGAGAACCTGCGCGTGCCCCCCGGTAGCACGCCGCCGGACCCGCCCACGGTCTTCGATTACTCGAAGCAGGGCGGGTTCTTTCGCAGCATCGAACTGTGCAACGGCGCGGGCGTGTGCCGCAAAACGCAGGGCGGCGCGATGTGCCCGAGCTACCGCGCGACGCTCGACGAGCGCGACACGACCCGCGCCCGCGCCAACGCGCTGCGCGTGGCGCTGATGGGAGCCGATTCGCAATCGCGCCCCGAACCCGCACCGGCGCGCGGCGGTCCGCTGGAACAGCGGTGGATCGCCGAGGTGATGGACCTGTGCCTGTCCTGTAAGGCGTGCAAGAGCGAGTGCCCGAGCAACGTGGACGTGGCGAAACTGAAGGCCGAGTTCCTGCAGGCGTACTACGCGAAGCGCGCGCGCCCGGTGGGACACCTGCTGCTCAAGCACGTTCACCGGCTCGCGCCGTGGGCGGCGCGGTTCGCGGGGGCGAACAACTGGCTCGCGCGGCGCAACTGGTTCCGCCGCGCGCTGGAGGGCGTCGCGGGCATCGACCGCCGCCGCAGCCTGCCCGAGTGGCACCGCGACCACTTCCGCC
>JALHNS010000620.1 GCA_022843445.1 Gemmata sp. | reverse complement strand
TGTTTTTCGACCAACCCCCCCCGCCCCCCCCCCCCTACCGGGAGGGGGGGAGCGCGCGTCAATTCGTGACGCTTGCGAAGACGCAACCGACTTTGGTTCGTCGAGCGCAGCGAGACGACTCTCCCCCCTTCCCTTTAGGGAGGGGGGGCCGGGGGGGGTAGGTCGAACCACCTCCACTTCAGCCCCGGACGCGACCACAAACAGGTACGAATTCGAATCGAAGCACATGGGCACGACGTTCCGCATCGTGCTGTACGCCCCGGACAAACCCACCGCGACCGCGGCGAGCGAAGCCGCGTTCAAGCGCGTCGCGCAGCTCGACGCGATCATGAGCGACTACAAGAAGGACAGCGAACTGATGCTGTTGTGCAAGTCGTTCGCCAAAGAGACCGGGCCGGCGGTGCAAGCGAGCGACGACCTGTTTGCTGTTCTGGCGAAGGGCGCGGAACTTTCGGCGAAGTGCGACGGCGCGTTCGATGTCACGGTCGGCCCGGTGGTGCAGTTGTGGCGGCTCGCGCGGCGCACGCAAGAACTGCCCGACGCGAAAGAGTTCGCGGACGCGCGCGCCAAAGTGGGCTGGAAGAACGTGGAATTAGACGCAAAGAAGAAAACCGTGCGGCTCCTCACACCGGGAATGCAACTCGACCTCGGTGGGATCGCCAAAGGCTACGCCGCCGACGAAGTGCTGAAGTTGCTGCGCACCAAGTTCGGCATCAAGAGCGCGCTGGTGGCCGCGAGCGGCGATATCGCGTGCGGGGACGCGCCGCCGAACGAAACCGGGTGGAAGGTCGACATCGCGCCCATCGCCAAGAGCCAGAAGCCGTGTTCGCTCGTGTTGGCGAACGCCGCTGTGAGCACGAGCGGCGACTTGGAGCAGTTCGTGGAAATCAAAGGCGTGCGGTATTCGCACGTCCTCGACCCGCGGACGGGTTTGGGCCTCACCGGGCGGCGCAGTGTGACGGTGATCGCGCCGAACGGCACCACCGCGGACAGCATGACGAAAGCCGTCAGCGTGTTGCCGGTAGAGAAGGCGCTGAAGTTGGTCGAAGACACGCCGGGCGCGGCGTGTTACGTGGTGGTGCTCGACAAGGACGAAAAGCCCGTTGCGACCGCGAGCAAGCGGTTCCCCAAGGAGTGATCGGCGGGCGCGAACGGCCGGCGCGGGCCGGCCGTTCCCCGCGGCGCGTTACACCCCCGCGGCCTTCTTCAGCGCTTCGGCCTTGTCGGTCTTCTCCCACGTGAAGTCCGGCAACTCGCGGCCGAAGTGCCCGTGGCGCGCGCTCTGCCGGTAGATCGGGCGGCGCAGGTTCAGCGACTCGATGATACCCTTCGGCGTCAGCCGGAAGTGCTCCTTAATCAGGTCGATGATGGTCGCTTCGGCGACCTTCGCGGTGCCCGACGTGTTCACCCACACGTTCAGCGGGTCCGGGTAGCCGATGGCGTAAGAGAGTTGCACTTCGCACTCGCGCGCGAGGCCCGCGGCGACCACGTTCTTCGCGATGTACCGGCACACGTAGGCGGCGCTGCGGTCCACCTTGGTCGGGTCTTTGCCGCTGAACGCGCCGCCGCCGTGCCGCCCGCGGCCGCCGTAGGTGTCCACGATGATCTTGCGGCCGGTGAGGCCGCAGTCGCCGTGCGGGCCGCCCACGAGGAAGCACCCGGTGGGGTTGATGTGGCACGCGATGTCGTCCGCGCCGAGCTTCGGGTTCGTGCCCGGCACCACCATCACCATCTTCCCGCGAATCAGGTCGGCCCGCTCTTTCTGCAGCACCGGGAGCAGCAGTTGGTCGATGATCGCTTGCCGCGCGTCGTCGGTGAAGTAATCGACGTCGCCCTTTTTCGTCATCACGCTTTCGTCGTGCTGCGTGCTGAGAACGACGGTGTGAATGCGGTGCGGGGTGCCGTCGGCGTTGTACTCGACGGTCACTTGGCTCTTCGCGTCTGGCCGCAGCCACTTGAGCTTGCCGCTCCCGCGCAGGTCGGCGTGAAATTCGACCAACCGGTGCGCGAGGTGGATCGGCAGCGGCATGAGGCTCTTGGTTTCGTCGCACGCGAACCCGAACATCATGCCTTGGTCGCCCGCGCCGCCGGTATCGACGCCTTGGCTGATGTGCTGGCTCTGCGCGTGAATGACGTTCGTCACTTGGCAGGTGCTGGACGCGAACCCGACGCCGGGATCGGTGTAGCCGATTTCCGTGACCACGTCGCGCACGAGCCGATCGACGGCTTGCCGCGTGAGCGCCGCCCCGGTGGTGATTTCGCCGGACACGACCGCGAGGTCCGTCGTCACGAGCGTTTCGCACGCGACGCGGCTCATCGGGTCGGCGGCGAGACAGAAGTCGAGGACCGCGTCCGAGATTTGGTCGGCCACTTTATCCGGGTGGCCCATCGAGACGGATTCGCTGGTGAACAGGTAGCGGCTGGCGGACACTGCGCAACTCCTTGCGTGTGGCGTGAAATCTGCGTATCGGGGCGTTATAGGCGCGCCGCGGGCGAACGCAAGGCGAGCGGCGCGACGGAAGTCCCCCGGTGTAACCCCACAACTCCGGTCCGCATTGCGCTCTCGTGTTGCGTTGCTCTACCGGCGGACTCACGTCGCGCCGCTCGCTGTTGCGGGTGTGCCTCTGGAAGTCGGCGGTATTCGAGTGTTGAGCG
>JALHNS010000619.1 GCA_022843445.1 Gemmata sp. | reverse complement strand
AAGCGGCGGCAGCGCGGCCGGCGACGAGGCCGGCACCAGCGGTGCGGGCGGGAGCGCGGGAAGCGCCGCGCTCGCGGGCGCGACCGCCGCGTCGTTGCGCACCACCTCTTGGACGCGCGGCGGTTCGGCCACCGGTTGCCGGAACGCCGCGGCGTAGACCGGGGCCGGTGCGGGTGGCGAGATCGGTACCGCGGCGGCCACCGCCGGTTGCGCGGTCGCGCTCTTGTAGCCGTGCCAGCCGGCGAGCGCGCCGCTGCCGAGCACCGCGACCGCTGCCGCCTGCCACCACCGCTTGCGCTGTTCGCTCGTCATCGGGCGTCTCCGGGTAGTTCCAAGTTCCAGAAGTTCCAGATGTTCCAAGTTCGGAGTCCACTTGGAACTCTGGAACTCTGGAACGTGGAACTTACGGTTCAGCCGTACACCGCGAGGCGGTTCGTCGGCGGGCCGCCGAACGCGGCCCAATCCCGCTCCGTGGGCCGGAACTCCATCTGGTAGGCGTCTTCGCCGCTGTCCGCGTAGTAGTTGCGCAGCACCTTCGCCGCGGCGAACCGCTGCGCCCGGAAGAACAGGTGCGCCGGCGTGTTCCCCTCGCGCACCGCGAGGGTGATCTTGTGCCGCCGGTGGCTGCACAGCTTGTACACCAGTTTGCCGACCAAGTGCCGCCCGACGCCCGTGCGCCGGCTGACGGGGTGAACCGCGAAGTTCAGCACGTGCAGCCGCGTGCGGTGCAGCTCGTACACCATGAACCCGACGATCTCCGTGCCGCGCTCGGCCACCATGCCGATGCAGTTGCGCTGCCGCAGGCACCGCAGGAAGTCGTCTTCGGTCCACGTGTACTCGAAACTCGCGGTCTCGATCGCCATCACGTCCGGCAGGTCGCGGCGGATCATCCACCGGATCTGGACCGCGCTCGGATCGTTCGCCGCGCCGCGCTCGCGCCGCAGCAGTCGCCCCACGTTCATACGGACTCCTTCCCCCGGTCGGCCCGCGGGCCGACGCAGAAGCCCCACCCGCGCGCCCGTGCCCCCACACCAGCGCGCCACCGACACCGACGCGAACCACCGACTCGAACCCGCGCGGTGACCGCGCTTTGGCGAACGGCCGGCGTGAGCCGGCCGGTGCGCCGTGTGACACCTCGAAGTCGAAGAACCGGCCGGCTCACGCCGGCCGTTCGCCGCACTCACTGCTTGTAGAAGCTGGTGCTCTCTTCCTTCACCACCGGCTGCTTCACTTGGTCGCAGGTGAGCTGCACGCGGAACCGCTTGTCGCCGGCCTCGGTGCCCCGCACGCGCACCGTGTACACGCTCTCGCCCTTCACCGGCAGCTTGGCGATCGGGTCGAACACCAGCGTTTGCCCTTGCGCGGTCACCTTGCCCGGGCCGTTCGCGCCGCTGAACGTGCAGTCCTTCGGCAGCTCCGCGAGCAGTTGCACGTTGGTGCACTCGCCGGTGCCTTGGTTGGTCACGCGGATCTCGTACACCGCGTCGGTGCCCACCAGCACCGGGTCGTCGAGGTCCTTCACCTCGAACCGCACCGCCGCGACCCCTTCGCTCTTGATGGCGGTTTCGGCCTTCGCCTCGAGCACGCGCCCGGCCGGCCGCACGCCCGCCGGAGCGATCGGCCCGGCGTCGGGTTGCGCCACCGCGAGCGTGCGCAGCGCGCCGTCGCCGGCCGCCACCGCCCGCAGCTTCAGCGCCACCGCCTTCGACCCGCCGGACTGCAGTGGCTGAAGCTTCCACGTGACCGACCGCGTCGCAGCGGTGTAGGTGCCGCCCTCGCTGGCCTGCACGAAGTCGAACCCGTCCGGCAGCACCGTGTGAACGGTGACCGGGTCCGTGCTCGCGGTGCCGGAGTTGCTCAGCGCGATTTCGTACACCGGTTCGGCGCGCACGAGGCACTTCGCCGGCCCGGTTTGAACCACGTCCAGTTTCGGTTCCACCACGTTCACCGACGCCTTCGCGGTGGTGTCGGCGGTGCCCTCCGCGGACACCGTGAACTGGCACGTCTGCACGCCGGCGCGGAGCGCGACCAGCGGCAGTTCGATGGTCTTCGATTTGCCCGCTTCGAGGGTCTCGAGCCGCGTTTCCAGCGGGCGGCGGTTGGCGAGGTCTTCGTTCGCCGGTGCCCCGGTCGAGTAGTACAGGCCGTCGCTCATCTCGGCGCGCAGCGCCAGTTTCCCGGCGGGGCCGGTGCCGGTGTTGGTGACCGTCACTTTGAAGACCGCCGGTTCGCCGGCGCGGCCCGTTTCCTGCGCCGTCGCGGTCACGGCGATGCGGGGCCGCGTCACCACCGTGCGCGCCTCCGCGGCGGCGGAGTACGTCACCGTCGCGCGGCTGCGCAGGTCGCCCTCTTCGGTGGGCCGCACGCGCACCGTTACCCGCTTCTCGCCGCGCGGCTCCAGCGCGCCGACCGCCCACACCAGCCGGTCGCCGTTCAGTTCGGCCGGCGGGTCGCTGCCCACGTACCGCGCGCCGGCGGGCACTTCGTCTTCGATGCGCACGCCCTGCACCGCGACGTTCGACGAGTTGCGCACCACGATCGTGTACGAGAACTCGACGCCGAACACGACGCTCGCCGGGCACTCGGTCTTCAGTTCGACGCTGTGCGCCACGCCGGTCGGCATCGGCACGCCGCTCAGCGCGGGCGCGCTCGGTGCGGCGGGCGCGCCGGGCAGCGCCGGCA
>JALHNS010000618.1 GCA_022843445.1 Gemmata sp. | reverse complement strand
GCGCTTCGGCGGGTAGAATCATGGCGGCCGTCCGTGGGCGAGTGGCATGGGAGCTTCAGGAACCCTCATGCTACCTCACCACGGGCGGTCACCCAGAATCGGCATCAGTCGAGTTTAGAGCGCGCGACGATTCGGATCGAACGCGGCGACTGGGCAGGGACGCGCGCCGACCTCGACGAAGCCGTAAAGTTGGGGCCAAACAGTGAGAACGCACACCTCGCTCGCGCGTACTTCCTTGTGCAGTGCCCAGACGCGAAATTGCGCGACGTGGTGCAGGCATCGAAAGACGCGAAACGTGTATGCGACCTGACGGAATGGAAGAACCCGTTCGCGCTTGCAGCATTCGCACGCACCGGCGCGGCACTCGGTGACTACGACAGCGCCGTGAAATGGCACAAGAAGGCACTCGAAAACGCACTCTACAAATTGCTTTCGGGCGAAGAGGGCGAGCAGTTGTTGCGCCATTACGAGAACCGACGTCGCCCTACCGAACTTATTAGACCGGTGATCTTGCCCGAACTCGGAGGACTGAATCTGGGAGCAATGATACCCAAACGTTGACCGCGCCCCACGTTTGCAACTATGGTGCGAGGAGGACCGTGCGATGACGATCACGCTGCCGGACGAGCTGCGCGAACCGCTGGAGCGCAAGGCCCGCGCCGCCGGATGCGCCACCGTCGCCGAGTACCTGTGCCGCTTGGTGGAAGAGGACACGGAAGGCGAACTCACGCCCGCCGATCTAGGGTTCGCCAGCGCGGAGCAACTGGAAGCCAAACTCGAAGCGGCCCTCGACAGCGGCCCGCCGATTCCCGTAACACCCGCGTTCTGGGACGAGCACCAGCGCCGTGTGAACGAGCGCTTGGCGAAGCGCGCAGCGGGTTGCGAATGAGCCAAGTTCCCGCGCACGACTGACGCGCGCTCACGCACCCATGTGCTTGATGATTTGGTCCGTGATGCTGTTCGTGGTGCCGGTGCCGCCGAGGTCGCGGGTCAGCCCTTCGCCAGCTTGCAGCGCACCCGCGACGCCGCGCTCGATCTTAGCCATCGCTTCCGGGCGGCCGACGTACTCCAACAGCATCGCGGCGCTGCGAATCACCGCGATCGGATTCGCGATCCCCTTCCCCGCGATGTCCGGCGCGCTGCCGTGGACCGCCTCGAACACCGCGTACTGCGTCCCGAAGTTCGCGCCCGGCACCAGCCCCAACCCGCCGCCCGGCCCCGCCGGGCCGATCAGCCCCGCGCCCAAGTCTGAAATCAGGTCGCCGAACAGGTTCTCCATTACCAGCACGTCGAACCCGGACGGGTCCATCGCCAGTTCCAAGCACACGTTGTCGATGGGCTTCTCTTCGAACTGAATGAACGGGTAGTCTTCGGCCACCGTTCGCGCGACTTCGAGGAACAGCCCGTCCGAAAGGCGCATCACGTCGGCCTTGTGGCAGAACGTGACCATGCGGCGGCCGTGGTGCCGGGCCAGCTCGAACGCGAACCGCACGATGCGCTCGGCCGCACCGCGAGTGATGAGCCGCACGCTCTCCACCACGCCGGGCACCACCTCGTGCTCCATCCCGGCGTACAGCCCTTCCGTGTTCTCGCGCACGACGATGAGATCGACCTTCTCATACGGCGTGCGGATGCCCGGAAGCGTGTTCACGGGGCGCACGCTGGCGAACAGCCCCAACCCCTGACGCAATCGCACGTTAATCGACTTGTAACCCTTGCCGATCGGCGTCGTACACGGGCCTTTTAGCGCCACGCGGTAGCGGCGGATCATTTCCAACGTTTCATCTGGTAGCGGATCGCCGTAGCGCTCCGCCGCGGGAATGCCGGCCGGGCCTTTGACCCAGTCGATTTTCACGCCGGTCGCGGCGACCACGCGACACGCGGCTTGGGTCACTTCCGGCCCGATCCCGTCGCCCTCGATCAGCACGATTTGCATCGGTCGCCTCGCGGTTGGGTAGTGTCAGCATGTTGGGCGCGGCCCCCCGCGGCAAGCGCCGGGTTAGAATGGTGTGACCGGTTCGGCCCCCGCGCCGGTTCCGGAATGCGCGGAAGTTCGCGGAACTGAATCGGATAAACTAGAATCCAATAGGAACCTGCCGCCGCGCTCGTCCCGCCCGTGCGCCCCGCCATCCGGAGAACAGAATGGAAGCGACCGTGAGGGCCGCTTGCCCGAAGTGCCAAACCGTGTTGCGCATCCCGTCGGACTGGGTCGGGCGCGTCGTGAAGTGCAAGAACTGCGCGGCCCAGTTCCGCTCGAAAGCGAAGCCGGAAGCCGCGACCAGCACGCCCGTGCCCGCCGACACCGCGCCGCCGCCCGCGAACGCCTTCGACTTTAGCAAGCCCGCGGCGCACGCCGACGAAGACCCGTTCGGCCTCGGGCAACTCGAAGCGCCGGCCGCCGCGCCCGCCCCAGTGCCGGCCGCGCCCGCCCCGGTGACGTACCCCGGGCCGCCCCCCGGGTACGCGCTTCCGCCCGGCTACCCCGCACCGCCCCCCGGGTACGGCTACCCGCCACCGGGCTATCCGTACCCGCCGCCCGGCTACGCGCTCCCACCGGGTTACGCGCTCCCACCGGGTTACGCTTTGCCACCCGGCTATCCGGCCCCGCCCGCGGGCTACGCGCCGCCCGGGTACGGCTATCCCGCGCCGGCCACAGCCGCGCCGGCCACGGCCGCGCCGGCCCCCGCCGTCGCA
>JALHNS010000617.1 GCA_022843445.1 Gemmata sp. | reverse complement strand
CCGCGGCGCGCGCGCTGTGCGCCGCGCGCGGGGTCGGCGTGGTGGAAGACGCGGCGCAAGCCCCGGGCGCGACCGTGTTCGGCGCGCCGGCCGGCACGCTCGGCGACATCGGCACGCTCAGTTTCGGCGGCTCGAAGTTGCTGACGGCCGGCCGCGGCGGCGCGCTGCTGTTTCGAGATGCTCAGCTGTATCAGCGCGCGAAGACGTGGTTGCACCGCGGCGTGCAAGCGTGGGCACCGCTGAGCGAGTTACAGGCCGCGGCGCTGCGCCCGCAACTGCGCGCGCTCGCGGAGCGAACGGCGTGGCGCGCCGAGCGCGTGCGCGAGGCGAGCGAAAACTTGCCGCCGGGCCTCGCCGCCTTCGCGCAGTCGCACGCGAACTGCGCGCCCGCGTTCTACAAACTCGGGTTCGCCTTCGATCCCGCCGCGCTCGGGCTGTCGCGCGAGGTGTTCGTGAAAGCCGTGCGGGCCGAGGGCGTCGCGCTGGATGTCGGGTTCCGCGCGCTGCACGTGGGGCGGTCGCCGTCGCGGTTCCGCGCGGCCGGCGCGCTGCCGAACGCCGCACTCGCCCACGAGCGGTGCGCGGTCCTGCACCACCCGGTGCTGGGGTTGTCACAAGCCGACGCGCGGCACGTGGCGGAAGCCGTGGCGAAGGTGTATCGTTACCGGGACGCCGTCGCCCGCGCCGCCCGCGCCTAACCCTTCCCACCGGGACCACACGATGCCCCGTTTCGCTTGCGCCTTCGGGCTGTTCCTCGCGGCCTGTGCGCTCATCCCGCCGGACGCGCCGCTCGCCCGCGCGCGCGCCGCGCAGCCCGAACCCAAAGCCCCGGAAGCGAAAGCCGGGCTCGCGGGCAACTGGAAACTCGTGGTGCCCCTCGACCGCGACGAAGAGGTCGTGCTGCTCATCGGGTTCGCCGAAAAGGACGGCAAGTGGGCCGCGGAGTACCGCGGGTGCTCCGCCGAACTGAAAGTGCAACCGGTGATGGCGTCGTCCAAGATCGACGGCGACGCCGTGCAGTTCGTCGTCACCATTCAGGGCCGCGAACTGGTCTCGTTCGACGGCGCGCTGGGCAAAGACAAGAAGAAGCTCAACGGCTCGCTCGCGGTGCTCGGCGGCCGGCTCCGCACCACCACGCTGTACCCCACCAAACTCGCGAAACTGGACGATTTCGCGCTCGCGCGCGAGGCCCTCGCGGTGATCACCGACGACGCGGAGGTGTTCGGGATCGCGTTCGCGGTGCTGAGCCAAGCCGGGGAGAAGAAGCTGCCCGCGGACGAGGCCCGCGGCATCGCCGAGCGGGTGAACAAGGCCGCCACCACGTTCGGCCCGCGGTGGGAGCGCGACGTGGCGCTGAAACTCGTGGACGTGCTCGCCGCGCAAAACGGGCTGGGCGAACTCGCCATCGCGCAGGCCAAGCGCGCCGAGCGCCTGCTCACCGACGACGACTCCGCCGCGACGCGCATGACGGTGCTCAACGCGCTGGTGGGCGCGCTCACGAAGGCCGGCAAGGCCGACGACGCGAAGCCCTACGTGGCGCAACTGGCGAAGCTCGAACTGCGCGACTTCGCGGAGTACAGCAAGACGCACCCGCCGTTCAAAACCGAGGCGTTCGCCGGGCGCAAGGGCAAGAGCGACCGCGCGAGCGTGGTGGAAGTGTTCACCGGGGCCGAGTGCCCGCCGTGCGTCGCGGTCGATCTCGCGTTCGACGGCCTCCTGAAGACGTACAAGCCCACCGACGTGATCTGCCTGCAATACCACCTGCACATCCCGCGGCCGGACCCGCTCACCAGCCCGGACGCCAACGAGCGCGCGAACTTCTACGGCGACAAGATCGAGGGCACGCCCACGCTGTTCATCAACGGCAAACTCGGTTCGGACTCCGGCGGCGGCGCGCCCGCGAGCGAAAAGTTCTACAAGCAGTTCCGCACCGCGCTGGACGAAGCACTGGAAAAGCCCGCGCCGGTGAAACTCGCGGTCGCGGTGAGCAAGGCGGAGAAGGGCGGCTTCACCGCGAAGGCCACCGTGAGCGACTTGGAGAACCCCGGCGAAAAGGTGGTGCTGCGGTTCGTGCTGGCCGAAGACCGCGTGCGGTACGCCGGCGGAAACGGGTTGCGCTATCACCACATGGTCGTTCGCGCGCTGCCCGGCGGCGCGAAGGGGACGCCGCTCACGAAGAAGAGCGCCGAACAGAGCGTGACCGTCGACCCGGACGCGGTTCGCACCACGCTGAACAAGTACCTCGACGACTTCGCGAAGGACGCGCCGTTCCCGCGCCCGGATCGCCCGCTAACGCTGCGCAACCTGAAGCTGATCGCGCTGGTGCAGAACGACGCGACGAAGGAAATCCTGAACGCGGTGCAAGTCGATCTGGACGCGAAGTGACGAGGGCTTGAAGCGAGCGGCGCGACGTCAGTCCGCCGGTTGCTCTGTTGAAATGATGCGTCCCGGCGGTGATTGTTGTGGCACCGGCCTCTGGCCGGTGTAAATCCGAGGCATTTTGGCACCGGCCTGAGGCCGGTGCCACAAGCATAAAGCCACAAAGTAAGTGCCACTGGGCCAGAGGCCGGTGCCACAAGAACAAACCGCATCATTTCAGCAGAGCATCCGCCGGTAGAAGCCCAACCTCAACTGCGCGATGCGTTTGAAGTTGGGCTTCTACCGGCGGACTCGCGCCGCTCGCTGAGACTTTCACCAGTCGGCTTTC
>JALHNS010000616.1 GCA_022843445.1 Gemmata sp. | reverse complement strand
GCCGCCGGGGGCCGGCGCGCCGGTACCGCCGCCCGCAATGCTCCCCGCCGATCTGCTCGCGAAGCTCGACCCGCGCGTCCTCATCAACAGGGTCGCGACGCTTCAGCAAGAAGTGGAGCGCCTGCCGCTGACGCTCCACGAACTGGACCGCCGCGAAGAGGTGATCAAGGACCAGCTCAAGAAGCTCCAAGAGATGGCGATCCCGAAAGAAACTTACACCCTCATCGACAAGGACCAAGAGGTCGTCGCGCAGAAGGCCCGCGCGGTTGGCGCCCGCAGCGCCTACGAGTTCAAGAAGAACGCGGGCGACGCGAACGCGCCGGACGTGCTGAACGCGAAGGCCATTTGGGACGCGGCCGAGCGCCGCTGGGCCGAGTTGCGCGACGAGAAGGTGAAAACGTACGACGGGCTGAAGCGCCTCGAATCGGCGCGGGCGCTGGCCGCGCAGGGCACCGAACTCGTGGCGCAGAAGCAGCGCGCCCAAGAACAGTTGGACGCCGCGAAACTGCTGTTGGACAAGTACACGAAGCAACTCGCGGAGCTGCCGCTGCCCGAAAAGGGCGGGGGGCAGCAGGGGCTCGGCGTCGAAAAGCCCGGCTACACGCCCGCCCTGAGCGAGACCGACGCGACCGACTCCATCTACCGGCAGCTCGTGCAGCAGTTCCACCTGAAGAGCCTCGAAATGATGACGCCGGACCGCGTGCACATTCTGCAAGGCGCGTCCGCGCCCACGCAGCGCGACTCGAAGAAACAGATCATCGGCACGGCGTTCGCTGCACTCATGGGCTTCGCGCTCGTGGGCCTGTGCGCCATCGGCTACGAAACCGTGTCGCGCCGCGTGTGCGGGCTGGCCGACGTAAAGGGCGCGGTGCCGTGCCCCGTGGTCGGCGTGATCCCCGACGCGCCGGCGAACGACGCCGCGAAGGTGGCCGCCGCGAACGAGAGCGTGGACAAGCTCCGCGCGTACGTGTCGCAAACGTGGCTCGGCCGCGGCGCGACCGCCGTGGCCGTGACCAGCGCCGTGGGCGACGAGGGCAAGGCGTTCGTCGCGTTCGGCCTCGCCAGCAGCCTCGCGCAATCGGGCTACAAGACGCTGCTCGTCGATTTCGACCTGCGCGAACCGGTGCTGCACACGTTCGCGGCGGTGCCGAACCTCACTGGCACCTGCGAAGCGCTGCGGGGCGACGCCGACCCGCGCGCGGCCGTTCAACTCCTCCCCAGCGGGTTGCACCTGCTGCCCGCGGGCCAGTGGTCCGACGAGGCCCGGCGCGCCGCAACCGGCGAGCGGCTCGACGCGCTGCTCGCCAAACTGAAGGAACCCTACGACTGCGTGGTGATTCACGGGCACGCGCTGCTGAACGCCGCGGAGACCGTGGAGGTGACCCGCCGGTGCGAGGCGGTGCTGGTGTGCGCGAAGTACCGCGAAACGGTGGTGCCGCTGCTGAAGAGCGCCGCGGAGCGCACCGGCGCGATGGAAATCCCGTTCGCCGGTGTGGTGTACGTCGGTTCCACGGAACAAGAGGCGCTGTGCTGAGCGCACGGGCCGGGTTTGTCGCGTTTGCGATTCGCCCCTCACCCGGCCTCTTGTTGAGAGTGACTGCGCCTGTTCCGCAGTCTGGTTTCGACTCGGCCACCCTCTCCCCTTCCGCGCCCGGCCGCCGTGAAGCTCGTGTCGCACACGAGTGGGCGGCCGGGCGCGGAAGGGGAGGGCAAGAAGAAGCGCGCGTTTTTTCTTGGCTCTGGCCCTCTCCCCACGTCAGTGCGGGAGAGGGTGGCCGAGGCTTTGCGAGGCCGGGTGAGGGGCGCTTCGGAGATCGCAGCGCGACGGAAACGACAGAACGAGCCACTTGAGGATTCGCACCCATGTTGAAGCCGCTCCCGTTCGCCGCGGTTCTGGTTCTCATCGCCGGCGGCGCGCTGGTTCACGGCGCGGTCACGCTGCGCTGGGACGCGCTCGAATCGAGCGAGAAGCGCGAACTCACGGCGAAGTTGCACGCGCTGGACCTCGCCGACGCCGAGTGGCGCTCCGAACTCGTGCCGACCGACATGCCCACGAACGAGCGCAGCACCGCGACCAGCCGCCGGTACATCGGCCCCGGGGGGCGGGTGGTGAGCGCCAGCTTCATCAGCGGCATTCCCGGTTCGGTCGCCACGCACACGCCGGACGTGTGCTACCCCGGCAGCGGCTACAAGACGCTCCGCGGCCCGAAGAAAGAGGTGCTCACCCTGCCGAACGGGCAAGCCTGCGAGACCTACGTCGCGGACTTCGAAAAGAAGTCGCAAACGAAAGTGGACCGCGTGCGCGTGCGCTGGTCGTGGACCGTGAGCGGCGAGTGGGTGGCCCCGGACAGCCCGCGGTGGGCGTTCGCCAAGTCGCTCCGCGCGCCGACCATCTACAAGGTGTACGTGGTCACGCTGCTGCCCGAAGCCGACGGCGGCGCGGGCCCCGAAGAGGACGTGGTCACGAAGGCGTTCGCGCACGCGGCGTGGGCCAAGTACGCCGCCGCGTTCGCGAACCAGTAGTTCCGCGTTCCAGAGTTCCCGATCTCCAAGTCGTGCTCGGAACTTCTGGAACGCGCACCTCCGACAGACGAGTTGCGCCCCGAAGAGGAACACCCCGGATGCCACAGCGACTCCGCCGGCCGGTGCCGGCGCGCACGAACCCGAGGCCCGTGTTGCCCGCCACACCGTTGCGCGCGCCGCGCGCCGCCGCGCC
>JALHNS010000615.1 GCA_022843445.1 Gemmata sp. | reverse complement strand
GCGCTCGCCGCGCACGCCGACCTGCTCGCGGCGGCGAACGCGGTGCGCAAGGCCGACGCCCGGTTCGCGCGCGCCACGGTGGAACCGAAGCCCAACGGCGCGCTGTTCGTCTCCGGTTGGGTGGCGGAACCGGCGCACGCGCTGACACTCGCCGAGAAGCTGCGCGACCTGCCCGGGGTGAAACTGGTGGTCGTCGATCCGGTGCTGGTGAAGTGACGGTCGGCGAGCGACCGGAGCGCTGTTCGTCCCATCACGCAGTGCGCCGGCCGGTTCACGCCGGCCGTTCGCCTTTCGCCCGTCGCGCCCCCTTCCCGGCGTTCTAGAATCGCAGGCAAGGAGGCCCCGCATGCGCGTGCTCGTCGTCGCGGACATTCACGGCAACCGCGCCGCGCTCGAGGCGATCCGCGAGCCGTGCGACGTGTGCGTGTGCGTCGGCGACCTCGTCGATTACGGCCCGGACCCGGCGTGGTGCGTCGAGTGGGTGCGCGCGAACGCGGCCCACTGCGTGCGCGGCAACCACGATCACGGCGTCGCCCAAAACGTGGACGTGCAAGGCGTCGGCGGGTTCCGGTTCCTCACCGCCGTCACAAGGCCGCTCTCGGTCGCCGCGCTCGCGCCCGCGCAGCGCCGCTACCTCGCCGACCTGCCCACCGTGCTCACGGTCGCGCTCGGCGGCAAGACGTTCCTGCTCGTTCACGCCACGCCGCGCGACCCGATGGACGAATACGCGCCCCCGGAACTCGAATTCTGGAAGCCGCGGCTCGCCGGGCTGAAAGCGGACTTCGTACTCGCCGGGCACACGCACATGCCGTACGCGCTGCGCACCGGCGGCACCACAGTCGTGAACCCCGGGAGCGTGGGCATGGGGCGCGACGGCGACCCGCGCGCCTCGTACGCGCTCATCGACGGCGACGAGGTGCAACTCAAGCGCGTGAGTTACGACGTGGAAGCGACCGTGAAGCGCGTTCACGAAACGGTACCGGACGCGACCGCGTGCGAGATGCTGAGCGACGTGTACCGCACGGGCGCGCTGCAACCGCGCTGGCTGAAGAAGGAGAACGGCAACGGCAACGGTCACGCGCCGGGCTAAGACTTCACTTCCAGAACTGCCACCGCCACTTACGCGGAGCGGGCGGCGCTTCCGGTTCCGATGCGCTGTCGGCGAGTTGGTCGAACGCCAGCACCGCCGCGGTGCAGTTGTCGCGCGAATTAGCTTGCAGCGCGAGTTCGATCAGCGCTTCGGCGCAGGAAGTGGGGTCCGGGGCCGCACCGCACACCGCCGCGAGGTCGTCTTCGCTCAACAAGGCCCAGACGCCATCGGTGGCGAGAACGAGCCGGTCGCCGGGCCGCGGGTCGAACGACACTAGATCGTAGCGGGTCTCTAAGGAACCCAAGTACTGCCAGAGCTGATAGCCGCCGCGCATGTCGTTCGCTTCGACTTCGGTAATCGTCCCGGCTTCCACGAGCGCGCGGCGCAGGTTGTGCGGGTGTGTGAGGCGCTTCGCGGTGCCGGCGCGCACCAAGTACGCCATCGAATCGCCGGCCCACGAGATGTGAACGCGCCCTTCGCACAGCAGCGCCGCGACCACGCACGCCTCGGAATTGCGGTAGTCGGGGGCTTCCTGCTGCCACGCACACACGCGGTCGTTCGCGGTGCGAAGGGCAGCGGCGAGTGTCGCGGCGGCGTTCGCGCCAGAGTAGTGTTGGTGGAGGTATTCGCAGATCGCGCGTTCGCCGAGTTCCGCGGCGCGCTCGCCGGCCGGTTGGCTACCCATGCCGTCGAGCACGACGGCGAGCGTGATGTGCGCGTCCAAGTGAACGCGGTCTTGGTTCTCTTCGCGGTAGTTGCCGATGTGCGTGTCGGCCCCGGCCCGCACGCGCAGGTCCGTTTCGCCGCACGCCCATGAAACCCCGGTACTCATCGCGCGCTCCGGAAGGTGCGCCAATCATACGGCCCGGCGCGCGCGAATCTGTCAGGGGCGCTCGGACTCGATGCGCCAGTTGGTGATGTGTAGCAGGCGCTCCGTCGTGCCCGGGGCGTCGGGCGCGGGTGCGGCGCTGAGTTCGACGCGGTTCCAACCCGGTGCGAGGCGCAGCGGGACGGATACTGGTGAAGAGGTCGGAACCGCGCCGGTGCCCCGTTCGGTTCGGTACACCAGCGTCCGGGCGGGTTCGGGCGGTGCGTCCGCAACGAACCGCACCGCGCGCTCGGCCCCGGTGCCGTTGTGAATGCGAAACGCGACCGGCTCGATCCCCAGCCACGCCCCGGCCGCCACTCGGCGTCCCACGTCGCCGCCAGCGGCCACGAACCGCCGACCAGCGCGAGTTCGTCGCGGTTCTCGACCAGTTTGAGCCGCTTCCCGGTCCAGCGCACGGTCCCCGGTGCCCACGCGCCGCGCTCCACGAGCGCGAGTCGCGCCTTCGGGTCGGTCGGTTCGGCGCGGCGATGGGGCGGCGCGTACGCCCCGACCGACACGTTCCGGCCGGGCGAGCGGAACCGCACCGGCACGCCGCGCGCGGCCAGTTCGGCCCACGCGAAGTGGCTATCGGCCCAGTGCGCCAGCGCCACGTCCACATCGTCCGAACCGGCGGCGGCGCGCAGCGCACGGGCCTCGCTCGCGCGGAAAATCAGCACATGGGGCGGGTGCAGCACATACCGTTCGACCGCGGCGCGCCTGCGGCACGCGCGCCGCGGCGGTGGCGCAGAGCAGCGCCAGCGCGCACGCGGT
>JALHNS010000614.1 GCA_022843445.1 Gemmata sp. | reverse complement strand
GGCCGCCACCCGCGCCGCGTGGGACCGCGTGACCGCGACCGGCACCCCCGCGCTGCTCCCGCTCCTCGCGGCGTGGCCGGACGAAAACCCGGTCGCGGGGCACTGGCTCCGCACCGCGTTCGACCACATCGCCAAGGCGCACCCCACGAAACTGCCCGAAGCGGAGCTGCTCGCGTTCGCGGCGAACGACAAAGCGAATGGGAAGGCGCGGCGGGTCGCCCTCGCGGCGCTCGAGCGCGCGCCCCGGCACCGCGGCCCGGTTCATTGCCGAGCGGTTGAACGACACCGAATTCGGCCCGGACGCCGTCGCGGAGCGGATCGCCGCGGCCGACGCGCTCACCGACCCTGCCGCACAAGTCAAACTCCTGCGCGACACGTTCGCCGCCGCCACCGATCTCGAACAGTCGCTCCTGTTGGCGAAGCGGCTCGCCGGCACAGGCGACGCCCCGGACCTGTTCGCGCACCTCGGCGCGCCGCGCCACTGGCGCGCGGTCGGCCCGTTCCCGGTGTCGACCGAAGACGGCCTCACCAAGTCGTTCCCGCCGGAATCGAAACTCGATTTCGCCGCCGAGTACGACGGGAAAGCCGGGAAACTCAAGTGGGCGCGCGCGACCGCCGACCCGGCCGACGCGAAACTCGACGTGGCGAAGTACGGCATCAAGCCGGACGACGGCGCGGTGTGCTACGCCACCGCTACCATCAAACTGAGCGCCGCAACGAAAGCCGAAGTGCGCGCCTCCGCGGTGGACAACGTGACCGTGTGGGTGAACCGGGCGAAGGTGCTGGAGCGCGCGAGCGAGTACCGCAGCATGTTCCGCCCGGACCGCTACCGCGCCGCGGTGGACCTGCCCGCGGGCGAATCCGTAGTACTGGTGAAACTCACGAAAACCAAGGCCGAAGAGGTGCGCGGTAAACCCGGCGCGCCGGTGCGGTGGGACGCGCTGGTGCGGTTCGTGTCGCCCGCCACCGGGCGCGCGGTCCCGTTCACCCAACCGGAGGGCAAGTGATGCGCCGCCTCACGTTCGTGTGCGCTCTGGCGGTGCCGCTGCTGTGCGCCGCCGATTGGCCGCAGTGGCGCGGCCCGACCGCCGACGGCGTTTCGACCGAAACCGGGTTCCCCACCGAGTGGGACGGGAAGACCGGCAAGAACGTGCGGTGGAAGGTGAAGCTGCCCGGCGCGGGCAACAGCAGCCCCGCGGTCGCCGGCGACGACGTGATCCTCACCGCGTCGTCCGGGCGCGCGCACGGCGACCTGCACGTCCTGTGCTACGACCGCGGCACCGGTAAAGAGAAGTGGCGCACGGACCTCACCGCGACGCCGGCCGACGCGCCGTTCAGCATGTTCCCGCCGGAGCGCGGGCACGCGGCGAGCACCGCGGCCGTTACCGAGAGGGCCGCGGTCGCGCTGTTCGGCACCGGCGACCTCGTGTGCGTGGACCGCGGCGGCAAACCGCTCTGGGCCCGCGCGCTGGCGAAGGAGTACGGCGTCATCCGCAACGACTACGGCATCGCCGCGTCGCCGGTGATCGCGGGCGACACGGTCCTCGTGCAAATGGACCACCTCGAAGGCTCGTACCTGCTCGCGGTCGATCTGAAAACCGGTAAGAACCGCTGGAAGACCGCGCGCAGGTTCGCCTACGACAACTGGGCCACGCCGGTGCTCGCGCAAGTGGGCGGCGAAAAGCAGGCGATCTGCTTGGGCACCAAGTACGCGACCGGCTACGACCTCGCCACCGGCGCGGAGCGGTGGCGCGTCGAGGGGCTGGAGCGGCTGTGCTCGTGTACGCCGATCGTGCGCGGCTCAACGCTGTACGCGGTGAGCGGCCCGGCCGGGGCGGTCCTCGCCATCGATCTGTCCGCGGCCGAACCGAAAGTGCTCTGGCGGTCGAAGAAGGTGGGCCCGTTCGTGCCCTCGGCGCTCGTCGTCGGCGGGTTCCACTTCATGACGGACGATCAGGGCACCGGCACCTGCTTGGACCTGAAAACCGGTGCGGAGAAGTGGCGCGAGCGGGTGGGTTCCGGTCGCATGCGCCCGTCGCCGGTGGCCGCGGGCGGGCTGGTGTACTTCACCGCGCTCGACGGCACCACGACCGTGGTGAAGGCGACCGACGAGTTCGAACCGGTGGCGAAGAACCCGTTGGGCGAAGACGTGGCCGCGTCGCTCGCACTCAGTGGCGGGCACATCTTCGTGCGCGGCGACAAACACCTGTGGTGCCTCGGCAAGTAGCGCGGACACCTGAATCACGACAGTGGGCGACGCGGTTTTAATTTGTAAAACTGCGCCGCCCATTCTTTGTGTTTGGAGGTGCCATGCGCTCCACAATCGGTTCCCTTGGTGTGACGTGCGTTCTGGCTGCGGTGCTCGCCGTCGCCGCCGATCCGAAGGTCGAAACGGCCCCGCCGCTCACGCGCCTGTTCGTCCAAGACCTGAAGACCGCGACCGTTAATTGGGCCGATGTGCGCGTCGGGGCGGGCGGCAAGCTCGCGCTCGACCCGCTCGCGCCGGTGCCGGGGTTCAAGAAGCTCGACCCGGCGAAGCAGAAACTCGTGCAGATGCGCGCGGCCGGCGGGTTGGTGTGCGTCGGCGTGCGCGACGACGCGGACGGCGCGCACGAGAGCGGCTGGGTGCTCGTTCACACCGGCGTCGGCCACCTCGACCACGGCAACCACTCGCACTGGCGGTACAAGCAGAAGCCCGCTGAGCTCGACTCGCGCCTCGACAAGGAACAGGGCAACCCGGCGCACCTGTACCTGTACGGCGGCGCGTT
>JALHNS010000613.1 GCA_022843445.1 Gemmata sp. | reverse complement strand
GGGGCCGCGGCGCTGTTCGCCGCGGCGGTGTGGCCGTTCGTCCGCGCGCGCCGGGCCGAGGCCTCGGCCATCCGCGCCGACGCGCAGAAGTGCCCGCGGTGCTTCAGCACCAAGCTGATCGTGGAGAAGAGCGCGGCCGCGCCCGGGACCGGCGAGGGGGAGGAGCGCGGGACCGGCTACAAGCCGAAGGGCAAGAAGGGCGCGCCCGCCGCGAAGCCCACAGACGACGCCCCGACGGAGAGCGGCTACGTCGAGTGCAAGGCGTGCGCGTTCCGGTTCCTGCGCAGCTACCAGAAGGTGCGGCGGCTGTGCTTCCCGGTGGTGGGCGTGCGGGCCAGCGGCAAAACGCACATGCTCGCCACCGGCTACGACCGCGTGCGCAAGCGCACCGCGCCCACCTGCGCCGTGGTGCAGCCCGCGCCGTCGCTCGGCGACGCCCGCTTCGAGCAGTACATCGACCTCATTTTGAACATGAAGCAGGAGGCCGGCGGCACCGTCCACGACATGCCCGACCCGGTCATGCTCCACGTGCGCGACGCCGACCCGAGCGGCGCGAACACCGCGCTGGTGAACCTGTTCGACTACTCCGGCGAGCTGGTGAACCAGAGCATCGACCGCGACCGCCTCAAGAAGCAAGCCGTGCTCATGGACGGCTTCATGCTGTTCCTCGACCCCACGCAGCTCTACGGCGACGGCGTGAACGTGACGCTCGACCGGCAGCTCGCGGCGCTGAACGAGTTCATGGCCGACATGCGCGAGGCCCGCGGCGTGCCGGTGGGCCAAGTGATCCCGGTGCCGGTCGCGGTGTGCGTCACCAAGTTCGACCTGCTGCTCACCGAGAACCCGATTCAGGGCCAGTGCGTGCCGTTCATCCGCCGGCTGCTGTCGGATTTCAACCCGCCGCCCAAACAGACCGACCTCGGAACCGTTCAGGGGCGCAGCGGGATCGTGGAGCAGATGCTGGAGCTGATGTTCCCCGGCGTGGACGTGCGCGCGCTGGTGGAGAGCTACTTCGGCCCGCAGGTGATGTTCTTCCCGGTGTCGTCGGTGAGCCTGTTCGAGAACGAGCTGGGCGTGAAGGACCTGAGCCGCCGCACCATCGCCCCGTTCGGCGTGGCCGAACCGTTCCTCTGGCTGCTGCACATGCACGGGTACGAAGTGTTTGAATAGCGGTTGGTGGCGGTGACAGTGGCGAGCGACTGTTTTCACCCCGAAGGGGTGGAACAGCTTAGCCCGGTGCAACGCACCGGGTTCGCAAGTGGAAAACACTTCAGGCCGAAGGCCTGAGACACGAGCCGCGAACGGGAATCGTGTCGCACCCCTTCGGGGTGCGCGTGAGCGATCCGCCACCCGGTGCGTTGCACCGGGCTAAGTTGTCCCACCCCTTCGGGGTGAAAATCGCCGAGACGACGGAGTTCCGACAACCCCAAACCACCCATGCCGAGCTGGCCGACCCAATCCGACTACAAGGACGCGCTCCAGAACCCGGACACCGCGTTTCGCGACCCGGACCTGTGTGCGAGTCAGGCCGAGCGCAGCCCCATGGGCGTGCCGCGCGCGCGGTCCGGCGCGTTCGCCAGCGTCTACAAGATGACCGGGCCGAAGGGCACCGTCGCGCTCAAACTGTTCAACTTCCCGAACGAGGACCGCGCCCAACGGTACGCGGCCGTTTCCGACTACCTCGAAAAGGCCCTCGGTCCCAAGAAGCCGCCGTCGGTCGTCAAGTTCCAGTACCACGCCGAAGGCATCCGCGTCGGCAAAGCGTGGTACCCGACTCTCACCATGGCGTGGGTGAAGGGCGTTTCCCTCGGCGAGTGGGTGCGCCAGACCGTCGAGAAGAAGAACCCGGACGTGGCCGCGGTGAAGGCGATGGCCGACAAGTGGGCCGCGCTCGTCGCGCAACTGCAAGACAGCAAGATCGCGCACGGCGACCTGCAACACGACAACGTGATGGTGGTGGGCGACGCGCCCGTGCTCGTGGACTACGACGGCATGTGCGTGCCGGCGCTCGCGCCGAGTGATCCGAAGAAGCAACTCGACCAGCTCGAATTCGGGAAGCCCGCGTACCAGCACCCGGCCCGCGCCGCGGAGAAGCTCGGCCTGCACTTGGACAACTTCGCCGCGTGGGTGATTCTCGTCGCGCTGCGCGCCATCGCCGCCGACCCGAAGGTGTACGTCGAATACGTGCTGAAGACCGAGAACGAGAACCTGCTGTTCGTGCCGACCGACATGACCGACCCGGCCGGCTCGAAGCTGTGGCCGGCGCTCGCCAAGAGCGCCGACCCGGACGTGAGCGGGTGGGCCAAGGCGCTTCGCGCCGCGCTCGACAAGCCGTACGCGCACATCCCGCCGTTCTCGCTCGACCCGTTCGACCGGCTGCGCAAACTGGTGACCGCGGCGTCGAAGGACTGGCCGGCAATCGAGGCCGAGGCGGAGCGCCTGCGCAAGAGCGGCAAGCAACTGCCGCCGGACCTGACCGCCAAAGCGGACCCGGTCGGCGCGCTGAAGGAGCTGTGCGCCGCGCCGGTGAAGGACTGGCCCGCGATTGCGGGCACCGGCGCGCGGTTCGCCGCCGCGCAACTGCCGGCCGACGTGAAGGCGCTCGTGGCGCGGGCCCGCGACCGCGTGGCCGCGCGCGACGCGCTTCAGAACGCGCTCGACGCCGGCGACCCGCGGGCCGCGACCGCCGCGTACAAGCCCGACCTGTTGGACGACTGGATCGGCCCGCAGTTGGTGAGCGCCGCGAAGGCCGCCGGCGGGCAGGTGGCGCTGCTGGACCAACTGCGGGCGGCGGTCGCGA
>JALHNS010000612.1 GCA_022843445.1 Gemmata sp. | reverse complement strand
CAGCGCCGAACCGGCTGACGCCCGCGCGACGTGCGCTGAGGCGCTCCGCGCGTTCACCGTTCGCGCGCTTTCGCGCGCCCCGAAGGAGCCGACGTGACCGCCGACCCGCACCTCACCGCGCTGCGCGCCGCCCTCAACGGTGCGCTCCGCGGCAAGGCGAACGTGATCGAGTTCGTGCTCGCGTGCCTCTTGGCCCGCGGGCACCTGCTGCTCGAAGACCTGCCCGGTTTGGGCAAGACGACGCTCGCCAAGGCGCTCGCGACCGCGGCCGGCGGCTCGTTCGCGCGCGTGCAGTGCACCCCGGACCTGCTGCCCGGCGACGTGACCGGGTTCAGCGTGTTCAACCAGAAGACCCGCGAGTTCGAGTTCGTCCGCGGCCCGGTGTTCGCCGACGTGCTGCTGGCCGACGAGATCAACCGCACCACGCCCCGCACGCAGAGCGCGCTGCTCGAAGCGATGGCCGAGCGGCAAGTGACGGTGGACAACGTGCGGCACCCGCTCGCGCCGCGGTTCTTCGTGATCGCCACGCAGAACCCGGTGGAGCACCACGGCACGTACCCGCTGCCGGAGGCGCAGTTGGACCGGTTCGCGATGAAGTTGAGCGTGGGCTACCCGGAGCGCGCCGACGAACTGGAGTTGCTCGCGGCGGCGGTGGGCGAAGTGAGCGACGAGCGGCACAGCGCGCCCGCGCTCGCACCGGGCGACCTCGACGCCCTGCAAGCGCGAACGGCGCGCGTCGCGGTGCAGCCGAACGTGCGCGGATACTTGGTGGACGTGGGCCGCGCGACGCGGGCGCACCCGAAGGTGCAGCTCGGCCTCAGCCCGCGCGGCCTCTTGATCTGGCAGCGCGTGGCGCAGGCGCGGGCGCTGCTCGCGGGCCGCGATTTCGTAACGCCCGACGACGTTCAGGCCGTAGCCGGCCCGGTGCTCGGCGTGCGGCTCGGGCTCGCCCCGGACGCCGCCGCGCGCGTGATCCGCGAACTGCTCGACCGCGTCCCGGTGCCCGTGTAAACCCTTCGGACGTTCCCCCATGTTCGACCTCGTCGCGATCGTGGCCGGCGTGCTCGTGCGCACCGGTCAAGCGCTGATCGAAGCGACCCCCACCGTGCTGTGCGGCATCGTGGTCGCGGGCGTCTTGCGCCGCATGGTCGGCGCGCCGGGCGTGCGCCGCGCGTTCGGCGCGGCCGGGTGGAAGGGCGTGTTCCGCGGGTGGGCGTTCGGCATGCTGCTGCCGGTGTGCTCACTCGGCGTCATCCCGGTCGCCCGCGAGTTGCGCCGGTGCGGCGTGTCGGACGGCACCGTGCTCGCGTTCGTGCTCGCCGCGCCGCTCTTGAACCCAATCTCGTTCCTGTACGGCCTCACGCTGTCCGAACCGGTCGTGATCCTCGTGTTCGCGCTCGGTTCGCTCGTGCTCGCGCTGCTCTTGGGCGAACTGTGGAACTACCGCTACCCCGCGGAACCGGTGCCCGACGGCGCGCCGCAACCGGGCGACGAACCGCTGCCCGCGTACGGCGTGAAGCGGCTCGTCGCGGTCGCGGAAACGACCGCGCGCGAGGCCACCGGGCCGGTGCTGCTGTACGCGCTCGTCGGCGTGATCGGATCGGGCCTGATGGCGGCGGTGCTGCCGTTCGGGTCCCTTCAGAACGGCATGAAGTACGCCGACCAGACCGCCCCGCTTCAGATGGCCGGCATCGCGCTGCCCGCGTTCAACTCGCCGCTGAACGGCATGATGAAGTTGGGCCTGATGTTCGACCACGGGAACTCGGTGGGCGCGGCGTTCGTGCTGTTCGTGCTGGGGTTGGGCGTGAACCTCGGCCTCGTCGCGTGGGTGTTGGGCACGTTCGGCGGGCGGCGCGGGCTGTCGTGGTTCGCGACGTGCGTGCTGGCGGTGGTGCTGGTGGGCTACGCCGCGCAACTGGTGCTGTCCGCGCCCGCGCGGCTCGAAGACCACACGCACGCGTTCGACGACTACAGCAACCCGTTCCCGGTCGGCACCGACGCGACCGCCGGCGTGGTGTGGGACAAGATCAAGCAGAAGGCCGAAGTGCTGGAACTCGCGTCGATACCGCTGTTGGGCGCGTTCGGGCTGCTGGGCCTCGCGTTCCGCCGGGTGCGCGCGAAGTACGACCTCGAAGCGTGGCTCACGCGGCAGCCGGAGGGCGAACGGAAGGTGGGCAAGTACGACCTGATCGTGCCCGGTCCGGTGCTGGCGGCGGTCGCGCTCGCGGGCCTCGTCGCGTTCAGCGCGGCGGGCGCGTACATCTACTACCCCGAACCGGCGGAAGCCCTCGAACAGATGTACCGGACGCGCGCCGACGTCTCGTCCGCGGTAGCCGGCGCGCGGAACGCGAGCGCCGATCGCGCCCGCAAGCGCGCCGAAGCGGTGCGCGAGTTGGAGCAACTCGATTTGGCCGTTCGCAAACTCATGGTTGGTACATACATTCGCCGGTTCGCGCTCACCGCGGAACAGAAGGAAGCGGCCGACGCGCTGCGCGAAGAAATCGAAGAGGTGCGCGACGAACTGCTGACCGGCGACACTGAGAAGGCCCACGCGCGGGCGAACGCCGAACTGGGGCGGGCCTACGCCGCGGTGCGCGCCGCGTTCGCCGCCCCGTGAGCGGGGTTACGGGTCCGCCCGCGCGATCCAGTGGTCGAGGGCCGCGACCGTTTCGCGCACTGCTCCGACGTTCAGAGCCCGCGCCGGCGGGCCGAACAGCGCGTCCGGCCCGCACGGGCCGCGGAACGCGCCGAGCAGGTGCCAGCAGCCCGATTCGCTCGCCACACCGGCCGCGGTGCCCGGCCCGATGCCGCCGGCCACTAC
>JALHNS010000611.1 GCA_022843445.1 Gemmata sp. | reverse complement strand
CCGCCCCGCGCGGCGGCGCGGCCGGGCTGAAGTCGGCGAGTGCGCTGCCCGGCGTCGCCTTGTTGATGGCGTGCGCGTCGCGCTGGTACGCCACGAGGTTCAACTTGTTCAGTTCGGTGCGCACGTCCCGGTCGTCGCGCAGGTCGCGCCCGTCGGAGACGGCCGTCAGCAGAGCGACAAGCGCCTTGCGCCCGTCGGCGGAGCGGGCGAGCACTTTCGCCAATTCGCGGTGCCGAAGCAGGTCCGCCCCGTGCCGCACCGCGGCGTCCACTTCGGCCGCGTGGGGGCGCAGCAGGTCCAGCCCGTCGATCGACTCGGCCCGCGTTGCGGTCTCGCGCCCGTCGTTGTCGGCGACGAACGGGAACCGGAACAGTTCGGTTGAAGCGGAGCGCACGGCGGGCGAGTGGACCGTGTTCGACCACGGCGACGCCCCGAAGATGGGCCCGCGGTTCTTGTGGCAAGCAAAGCACCGCACGCCGTCGAGCACCTTGAGTTGCGGGTTACCGGTGCCCATGTCTTCGATCACACCGAAATCGAATTTGAGCGCGGCGCTGTTCCACGAGATGAATTCGACGGTGCGCACCCGCACCTTGCCCCCGGGGGCGCGCGCGGTGTTGGCCGCGAGGAACAAGCGACCGTCCAAGTGGGGTGCGCGTTCGGGAGTGGAACCGATGGGTTGTGGCGGCGGCAGTACCGGTTCGGGCTTCGGCTGCGTGCGACGCACGGGCGCTCCGCCCCAGCCGCCGAAAGAACCGCCGAACGAGCCGCCGCCGGGCGGCACCGGGCGCGGGTGCGTGGACGGGCGCGGCGCGATCACGACCCGCGGGTGCGCCAACCCGGACTCCAGATCGACTCCGGAAAACGGCACCGCCACTTGTACGAAATCGCCAAGTTTGTCGAGCGCGGCGCGCAGTTCCGTGCCGGTATCGGGAACCCGCCCGCCGTTCGCCCAGAGCACCGCGCCTATGGCGCTGTGGTGGTACGCGCGCCCCGAGAGGTGCGGCGGCGGCGCCACCTCCGGCGCGGCGGGCGCGGGCAGTGCGAGGGTGGCGGCGAGAAGGAGCGCGCACGCGGGCGCGGTGATTCGGGGACGCACGGCGAGCCCTCGTCGGGAGCGTGACCGCCACACACAACGCCGGTGTCGGAGAATCCGTTGGCGCGGTTCCGGCGCAGTTCCATTTCCCAACGGCCCCGCGTTCGGGTATCTTAACGGGAGACCCGCACCGGAGCCGCCATGAGCGAGCCGCACGACGGCACGCAACACCAACTGCCCGACGACGTCGCGCGCCTGCTCGGCGCGGGGCCGCGCGCGCGCATCGTCACCGGCGACCCGCTCCCCGGCCTGACCAGTTGGATCCTCGAGCGCAAGCTCGGGGGCGGCGGGTTCGGCGAGGTGTGGCTGGTGCGGCACGAGTGGAAGGACGAGTGCCGCGCCGTCAAGTTCTGCTTCGACCCCGAGGCCCAGAGCCGGCTCACGACGTACGAGAAGCAGATCGTCGTGCGGGTCATGCGGTACACGAACAACAACCCGAACATCGTGCCGCTCTTGGAGTGCAACCTGAGCGGCCCGGTGCCGTGGCTCATGTACGAGTACGTGGAGGGCGGCACGCTGGCCGAGGCCATCATTGAGGCGCGGCGGTTCCCGCCCCCGCGGCGGCTGGGCCGGGCGGTGCGCATCCTGCACGACATCGCCGCGGCGCTGGCGACCATGCACCGGCTGAACCCGCCGATCGTGCACCGCGACCTGAAGCCGCAGAACGTGCTCATGGCCGGGCGGGTGCCGCGGATCACCGACTTCGGCATCGGCGGCACCGGCGAGACCGGCACCGGCGAGCACCAAGCGCTGGGCGCGCGCATGCCGACGGTGCTCCAGACCGCCGGCAGTTCCAAGTACGCGCCGCCCGAGCAGATGTTCGGCAGCCCGCCCAACCCGCGCGACGACGTGTACGCGCTGGGGGTGATCGCCTACCAGTTGGTGCGGGGCGACCTGAGCGCGCTGCCCAACGCCGGCACCGCCGACGAGCTGCGCGCGCTGCGGGTGCCCACCGAACTCGCCAACCTCATTTCGCGCAGCGCCGACCTGAACCCGGACCGCCGCCCGCGCGACGCCGGCGAGTGGGAGCGGGACCTCGACGCGCTCGTGAAGAAGAAGACCGCGAGCGGCAGTTCGCCCTCGCTGAACCTGCGCCGCGCCGACGACTCGCGGCTCGACGGTACCGAGCCGATGGAGGCGCTCAGCGAGTCCGAATCCGGAACGGTGGGCGCGGCGCGGTCGGTCGAGTTGTACGCCCGCGGGCGCTGGTACGCCCGCCCGGCCAACGACCCGCGGGCCGGTTGGCACCTCGTGTCCGCCACGCCCGGCACCGTTCACATGGTGCCCGAAGAGGTGTACCGGTTCTCCGTGTACTCGGCCGCCACCGAAGACGAGGTGCTCGCCCTCGGCGACCTCGCGGGCGCGCCCAACGTGGTGTACCTGAACCTGTCGTTCTGCGCCGGCGTGACCGACCGCGCGCTGGCCCTGCTGCCCGCCCTGCCCTCGGTGCGGCAACTGTTCCTGCGCGGCGCGGGCGCGATCACCGACGCGGGCCTCGCGCACCTGCACGCGCTCCCGCGCCTGCGCCTGCTCGACCTGTCCGAGTGCCCGCAGTTGAGCGCCGCCGCCGTCGACGACCTGTGCGCGGCCCTGCCGAAGTGCACGGTCCGCCGCTGACCCTAGCAGTCCGTTGAAAAAGGCGACGTTTCGTCGTGACCTTCGGTCTGCGGAGTAGATCGCGGGCGGTAGGGCAACCTCGCCCACCGTCCCTCTCACCGGACGACCCAGT
>JALHNS010000610.1 GCA_022843445.1 Gemmata sp. | reverse complement strand
CCCGGCCGCGGCCAACCGCTCGGCGAACGCCGGGCGCACGCCCGTGGCGCGGAACGCCCCGGCCACCTTGCCCCGCGCGCCGACCCCGTGCTGCTCGTACACGAACAGGTCTTGCAGGCTGATCGTGTCCCCCTCCATGCCGAGCAACTCGGTCACCGCGGTCACGCGGCGGCACCCGCCGGACAGCCGCCCGGTGTGAACGATCAGGTCCACGGCCGACGCGATCTGCTGACGGATCACCCGCACCGGCAGGTCGTACCCGGCCATCAGCACCATCGTCTCGAGCCGCCCGAGCGCGTCGCGGGGGCCGTTCGCGTGCAGCGTGGTGAGCGAGCCGTCGTGCCCGGTGTTCATCGCCTGCAGCATGTCCAGCGCTTCGGCCCCGCGGCACTCGCCCACGACGATCCGGTCCGGGCGCATCCGCAGCGCGTTCCGCACGAGGTCGCGCACCGTCACCGCGCCCTTCCCCTCGAGGTTCGGCGGCCGCGCCTCCAGCGGGAGCACGTGCCGCTGCTGTAGCTTCAGTTCGGCCGAGTCCTCGATGGTCACGATCCGCTCGGTGGCCGGGATGAACCGCGACAGCGCGTTCAGGAGCGTCGTCTTGCCGGACCCGGTGCCGCCGCTGACGACGACGTTGAGCCGCGCCCGCACGGCGGCTTGGAGCACGGCCGCGATTTCCGGCGTGAGCATGCCGAGGCGGGTCAGGTCGTCGAGCGTGCGCGCGCCGCCGCTGAACCGGCGAATGCTGATCGCCGGCCCGCGCAGGCTGAGCGGCGGGACGATGGCGTTCACCCGCGAGCCGTCCGGGAGCCGCGCGTCCACCATGGGCGACGACTCGTCCACGCGGCGGCCGACGCGGGAGACGATGCGATCGATCACTTGGCGCACGTGCTCGTCGTCGCGGAACCGCACCTCGGTGAGTTCGAGCACGCCGCCCCGCTCGACGTACACCTCGCCCGGGCCGTTCACCAGAATGTCGGTGATGCCGGGGTCGGTGAGCAGCGGTTCGAGCGGGCCGTACCCGAGCATGTCGTCGAGCAGCTCGCGCGCCACGCGCTCGTGCTGCGCCGGCGGCACCGGGGGCGGGTCGGCCTCGAACAACTTGGTAATCAGGTCGCGGATCTCGGCCCGCTGGCGGTCGGACGGCAGCGCGTCGAGCCGGCGCATGTCGGCCGCGTGAACGAGCGTCTTGCGCGCCGCGGCCTTGTACCGGTCGAGGGCCGGAACCGGGGCGAGGGCGATCGGGGGCGGGGTCGAGTCGGTCGCAACGGGCGCGGGGGGGGGGGCGGGGGCGGACGGCTTCCAGCCGCCGCCGGAAGTGGGCGGGTAGTTCATCGGGCGTTCCAGTGGGAGTAAGCGCCCAACTATAGTGCGCGATCCGCGCCGCGGTCGTGCCCTCGGGGCGACTACGCCGCGGGTTTGACCGTGGCCACCAGTTCGCTCTCGGGAACCGCCTTTTCCTCGCGCTTCGCCAAGTCTTTCACCTTCCACACACCGGCTTCGAACTCGGCGGGGCCGGCGATTACCGCGAACGCGAACCCGCGCTTCTCCGCGTACCCCAACTGCTGACCCACCTTCTTCGCGTCCGGGTACACTTCCACGTTCACGCCCGCGGCCCGCAACAGGCGCGCCACGCGCTGGTAGTCGCCGAGCCGCGCGGGATCGAAGTTCACCACGAGCACCGAAGCCGGCGTGCTCTGTTTGGTGATGAGCGGATGCTTCAGTTCCTCCATCGCCGCGATGAGGCGGTCCACGCCCAGCGACGCCCCGACGCCCGGCAGCACCTGCTTCGTGTACTTGCTGGCGAGGTTGTCGTACCGCCCGCCGCTGCACACGCTGCCGATGCCGGGCAGGTCGGTGAGGAACGTTTCGTAAATCGTGCCGGTGTAGTAATCGAGACCGCGGCAGATGCTGAGGTCGATCTTGATGCGCCCGTCGGGAACGCCCGCGGTCTTCGCGATGGCGAGCAGCTCGCGCAGGCGCTTCGTTCCTGCTTCAAGCAATAGCTTCCCCGCGCTGATTTGCTCGTTCTTGAGAGCCTGAAGTTCTAGTCCCGAAGCATCCAAGGACTCATCAAGCATCTTCAGAATGGCATCGTTCGTTCCACTTGTCGCCGCGATCTTGAGCACGAGGGTTCCAAGCCCCTCGAGAACTCCCTGCGCGACCATCTCTTGGAGTACGGCGGCTTCTCCGATCTTGGGGAGCTTATCAAGAGCGCGAAGGATGACGACACTCTGTTCGGAACAGCCAAACGCTTCAAGAAACCCGTTCAGCACCATGCGGTTGTTGATGCGGATCTCGAACTTGTCGAAGCCGATGGCGGTGAAGAGGTCGTTGATGACGAGTGCGGTTTCGGCGTCGGCGGCGTTGGAGGTGGTGCCGATGGTGTCGAAGTCGCACTGCCAGAACTCGCGGTAGCGGCCCTGCCCGGGGCGCTCGCCGCGCCACACCGGGCCCATCGCGTACCGCTTGAACGGCGTGCCGAGTTCGTTGATGTACTGCGCGCTGAACCGCGCGAACGGGACCGTCAGGTCGAACCGCAGGCCCATCTCGGCTTTGTCGCCGCGGGCGCTCAGCACGCGATAGACGAGCTTGTCGGACTCGTCGCCGCCCTTCCCGAGCAGTACGTCGAGCGACTCGCACGCGGGCGTGTCGATGGGGGTGAAGCCGTAGGAGCGGTAGACTTCGCGCGCGCGGCGCAGCACCTCTTCGCGCGCGAGCATGACGGACGGGAGGTAGTCGCGGAACCCGGAGAGGGTGCGCGGGGTGACGAGATCGGCCACGGGATTGGTCCTTCGGGGCGCAGCGGCAACCGTATGTGATACGGAGATCGGAAGAGCACACG
>JALHNS010000609.1 GCA_022843445.1 Gemmata sp. | reverse complement strand
GCGTGGGCGTAGGCGCGCAGGAACCGCGCGCGGTCGGCGCGCGACGCGCGCAGCGCGAACCACCGGTTGTACAGGACGAGGTTCGCGCGGCTCGCCTTCCAATCCAGCGGCGCGCCGAACCGCACCGCGTGCACGTCCAACAGGCTGAACTGCGGGCCGCGGTCGGGAGCGAGGTCGAGCACCAAGTTGCCCGGGTGCGGGTCCGGGTGGGTGACACCCCGGTCGTGCAGCCGTGCGAGGAACCGGCCCAGCGCCCGCGCCAGCTCGCGCCGCACCCGCCGCAGTTCCGCGGGCGGCAGCGCGCCGAACGGGCCTTCGAGGTAGTCGGTGAGCGGAACGGCCGGCGCGAGGTCGCGGGTGATCAGGAAGCTCTCGCCGGGCCACGCGGATTCGGGCGCGCCCCACGCCAACGGGACCGCCGCGCTCACGCCCAGCGCGCCCAGCCGCGCCGCGTTCTCGAACTCCATGCGCGCTTTGGGCGGGCGCAACAGCTCGCGCGCCCACGACCGCGGCCCGCTCACGCGGCAGTGCTTCACGTACACCGCGCCGCCGGGCAGCGCCACGCGGTACACCGTGCGGTGCGGGCCGCTCTTCACCGGCACCGCCAGCCCGGAGGCGAGCCACGCGTCGAACTCCGGCGCGGCGCTCCCGAACAGCGCTTCCCCCTCCGCCGACAGGTGCCACACGCGGCCCGCGGCGCGCGCGACGGTGCCGGTCGCGCCCGCGACCCAACCGCCGATCTTGCGCAGCACGTCCGTGAGCATCCCGCTCCTAACTCGCCATTCGGTGATCGCCCGCCAGCGCGCCGAGCGCCGCGAGCCACAACCGCGCCCCCGCGGTCACGCTGTACTTCGCTTCCGCCTGCGCGCGCCCGGCGGCACCTAGCCGCGCGCGCAGCGCGGCGTCAGACGCCAACGCGCGCGCCGCGGTTACCCACTCTTCGGTCGTCCGCGCGAGGAACCCGGTCGCGCCGGGCCGCACGAACTCGGACTGCACGCCGACCGGGTTGGCGATCACCGGCAGCCCGGCCGCTTGGTACTGCAGCACCTTCAGCCCGCACTTGCCCCGGCTCCAGTCGTCGTTCGGCACCCAGCCGATGCCCGCGTCGCACGCGGCGATTTCCGCGGCCTCGGTCGCTTCGCCCCACGGCACGCGCTCGACCGGTAGCGGCGGGAACTCCGCGAACCGATCGCACACCAGCTTCAGCCGCGCGCCGGGTACCGCGCGCCCGATGGCGCTCAGCGTTTCGCCGAACCGCTCCAGCCCTTGCAGCGTGCTGCTCGAACCCACCCACACCATGCGGAACGCGTCGCGCGGCGCGTGCGCCGCGACCGGGTAGCGGGCCGGTTCCACACACGTCGGGATCACCCGCACGCGGTCGGCCGGCGCGAACTCGCGCGCCTCGGCCGCGAGGAACTCGTTGCCCGCGATCACCGCGTCGCAGGCGCGCACGGTCGCGCGGAACCGCGCGGCGCGCTTCGGGTCGTGCGGCCCTTTCGCGGAGTAGCTGTCGCGGAGCCAAACGGCGTCGTCGAAGTCGAAGATGAGGCGCTTGGCGCGCCGGCGGAGCAGGGCGAACGCCCACCGGGGCAGCAACTTGCGCTGAACGATGACCGCGTCGAAGGGGGACAGGTCGCGGCCGATAGCGAGGCGACCGAACAGCGAAGTGGGTAGCGCGCGCAGTTCGAGCGCGTGCCCGCGCGCGGCGAGCGCGGGCGCGAACGCGGCCAACCGGTACCGGCAGCACACGTGCTCGACGCTATCGGCAAGCGCAACTACGCGCACCGGTGGCCCTCCGTGGCCGGGAACAGTTGTCAGTGAAAGTGGACCGTGGGCAGTTCTGTTGGTCCGTTACTCGACTGCTCACCACCCGCTTTCCACCCCACGCTACTTTCGTCGGCGGGCCGCCAGCGCGCGGTCGATGTCGCGCTTGGCGTCGGCCTTTTTCAGGCTCTCGCGCTTGTCGTGCGCCTGCTTGCCGCGGGCGACCGCGAGTTCCACTTTCGCTTTGCCGTCTTTGAAGTACATGCGCAGCGGGACGAGTGTAAGCCCTTTCTCGTCCGCTTTCAGCGCGAACTTGGCGATCTCGCGGCGGTGCAACAGCAACTTGCGGGCGCGCTTGGGTTTGTGGTTCAGCCGGTTGCCGTACAGGTACTCCGGGATCTCCGCGCCGATCAGCCACACCTCGCGGCCGTCGATGCGCCCGTAGGCGTCTTCGAGGGTCGCGTGCCCGTCGCGCAGGCTCTTCACCTCGGTGCCCACGAGTACGATTCCGCACTCGAGGGCTTCGAGGATTTCGTAGTCGTGCAGTGCGCGGCGGTTGCGGCAGATGTTTACCGTGCCGTCGGGCGCGTTCTTGTCTTTCTTGCCGGCCTTCGCCATGATGCAGCATCTCGGGCGCGTGCGGTCGTGTTCGGCATCTTAGCACGCGCGCCGGTTCCCCCCTAGCCCGAATTGCTCGCCATGCCGCGGTTCGTGGTTCTCGCGCACGATTGGCCTTGTGCGCACTGGGACTTTCTGGTTGAGGCCGGGGCGGTGCTGCGCGCGTGGCGGCTGCTCGAACTGCCGCGCGCCGGCGCGCCGGCGCGCGCCGAACCGAGCGCGGACCACCGGGTACTGTACTTGGATTACGAAGGCCCGGTGAGCGGGAGCCGCGGCACCGTGACGCGCTACGACGCCGGCACCTGCGACTGGCTCGAAGACGGCCCCGACCGCGCGCGCGTGCGCCTGCGGGGCGCGCGACTGGCGGGAATCGCGGACCTGCGGCGCGGCGCAACCGGCTGGACGCTGGAACTGGCAGCCGACTGACTACGGCTTCGCGCCGGACAGCGCGCGGTGGCGCTCGGCGC
>JALHNS010000608.1 GCA_022843445.1 Gemmata sp. | reverse complement strand
CGCACCTTGCTCAGGTCGGCGCGCCGCGCGGCCCCGCGAACGGCCTCGCACTCCAGCACCTTGCGCACCTGCAACACCTCGCGCACGTCGCGCGCGGTGAGCTGCCGCACCACCGCGCCGCGGTTGGGCAGCAGGTCGACCACGCCGCTGCCGCCGAGTTCGATGAGCGCCTCGCGGATCGGCGTGTGGCTGACGCCGAACCGCGAGGCGAGCGCTTCGGTCACGAGCCGCTGCCCGGCCCGGTACTTCCCGTGGAAGATGTCCGTGAGGATCGCGCGCACGATGGCTTGGCGGCGCAAGCCGTGGTCGAACGCGGCGTCGGGTTGCGGCTTCAGTTCGGGCATCGGCAAGCGCGGGCGAAGGGCGGGGCGGTGGGGGTAACTGAAGTGTAACCGCGGCGCGCCCCGCGAGCAACTCATTCTGTAGAATCGCCGCCCGAAGGCCAACGGCCGGCGCGAGCCGACCGGTGCGCCACAGCGCGACCGCGATCGGCGGGCACCGGCCGCTCGCCGCGCGCTGCGTTAGCCGTTGTAGCCGATCAGATCCCAGCCCTTGCGGTACTCGCGGCGGATCAGCGGGGCCGCTTCCTTGATGTCCGCGGCGCACTTCTCGCCGTCGAAGTTGAACGCCTTGCCCGTGCGGATCGCCACGTTGCCCAGCAGGAACGCGGCGGTCAGCAGGCTCGCGTAATCGAAGTTCGAGAGCGCCAGTTCCGGCTTCCCGGCCTTGATCGCCTCGACCCACTCGTCCTTCTGCCCCTGATCGCCCTTGTTGTTGATCGGCATCGTTTCGGGCTTGGTGCCGCCGTCGGCCTTCTTCCCGGTGCTGAAGAACACGTTCGCGCCGTAGTCGTCCGGCGAGTACGCGTAGCCCTTCGAGCCGACGAGGATCGAACCGCTGGCGACCAGCGCCTTCCCGCTCAGGTCGGTGGCCTTCTTCACGAGCGCTTCCGGCGGCAGCACCTTCTTGCCGTCGACTTGGCCCTCGTACCAGTACAGTTTCACGGGCACCATGCCCTCGCGCTTCGGGAACTCGATGACCGCGCGGGCGAAACTCGGGCACGACAGCGGGTTCACGTCGCCGGCCTCGGCGCTCACGCGCGTCGGGTGGCCCAGCTTCAGGCCCATGAACGCCATGTTCGCGGTGTGGCACGCCATGTCGCCGATCGCGCCGGTGCCGTAGTCCCAGAACCCGCGCCACGCGAACGGGTGAATGCCCGCGGCGTACTCCCGCAGCGGCGCGGGCCCGAGGAACGCTTCCCAGTCCACGCCCTTGGGCGCGTCGGCCTTCTTCGGGGGGTTCTTGTCGCTCACCTTCGGGGCCTGCGGCCAGATCGGGCGGTTGGTCCACACGTGAACCTCGGTCACGCCGCCCAGTTCGCCGCCGCGCACCAGCTCCGCGGCGCGGCGCAGCCCGTTGGCGGCCGTGCCTTGGTTGCCCATCTGCGTACACACCTTGTTCTTCTTCGCTTCCTTCATCAGCAGGTGCGCTTCGTACACGTCGTGGGTGAGCGGCTTCTGCACGTACACGTGCTTGCCGGCCCGCATGGCGAGCACCGCGGCCAGCGCGTGCGTGTGGTCCGGCGTGCTGATGGTGAAGGCGTCCACGCTCTTCATCAGGGCCGAATCGTCGAACAGCTTGCGGAAGTCGGAAAACGTCTTCGCGGACGGCCACTTCTTGGCCTTAGCCGCGAGGGGCTTCTCGTCGATGTCGCACAGGGCGATCACGTCCATGAGCGCGCCGGCGTTGTCGATGTCCGAGCTGCCCTTGCCGCCGACGCCGATGCCGCCGCAGCGGAGTTTCTCGTTGGCGCGGTACACGCGGGCCGCGGACACCGCGGGCGCGAGGTGCAGGTAGCCGAGGGCGGAGGAGGAGGAAACGAGCGCTTGGCGGCGCGAAATACGAGGCATGGGGGAGGCTCCGGTGTGGAAGCGGGGGTCGGGGTGAAGTGTAAGCGGCCCGCGACCCGCGGGCAACGAGAAACGCGCCGCGATGTGATCGCGGCACAGAGAAAACAACGGCGCGGAGCGCCGCACCGCGAGCGCGTTACGCGCCGAGTTTCGCGCGCACGCTCTCCACCACCGCGGATTCGTCGGGGAAGGTGCCGGTGTTCAGCTTCGAGTACAGCAACTCGCCGTTGGCGGTCAGTTCGAAGCACCCGCCGCCGGCGGGCACCAGTACCAGCGATTTGATCTTCTGCTTGTGTGCGGTCAGCAACTTCGCCGCCAAACTGACGGCCTTCGGTTCGTAGCCTCAAAGCGAGCAGTAGCGCAGTTCGAGATTCACGCGCGGGCCTCCGGTGGGTGCGGGGGCATTCTACCCGCGCTGGGAAGGGGCGCGCAGGAACCGGTCCACGTCCGCGTTCGTGGTGAGCACGACGTAGGTGTAGCCCTTCAGCGCGCCCGCGCCCGGGATCACTTGCACGCGACTGCCCGACACTTGCGCGTCGCGCAGGTGGTTCAGGTTGAAGCGGCCGTCCGGGGCGAACACGTACACGGTCGCGGTGCCCGTGCCCGCGGGCACCGGGCCGCAAAACACCACCACCGGCACCGCGCGCCCGCCAACGGACCTGTGCCCGTTGAACGCGTGCAGGCCGTAATCGAACGGGAGCGGCAGCGCCGGCGGACGGCCGTGCGCTTCGAGGAACGCGCGGGTCGCGGTCTCGGGGTCGCGGGCCTGCTGGTCGGCGGTTTCCGCGAGGGCGTCGGTATCAACCACGGGGCGCGCCAGCCCGTACGCGCCGAGGCCGATCAGCACCAGCACGCTCGCGGCAAGCGCGAGCACGCCGGCGCGCGTGACGCGGGCGCGCCACACGGTCGCGGTCTTCGCGGCGGTGTTCGCCAACAGCCGCGCGTGCAGGCCCGCGGGGATCGGCACGTCGGTCATCGCGGCGGAAAGCGCGCGGTCGAAGGCG
>JALHNS010000607.1 GCA_022843445.1 Gemmata sp. | reverse complement strand
TCATGGCGGCCGTCCGTGGGCGAGTGGCATGGGAGCTTCAGGAACCCTCATGCTACCTCACCACGGGCGGTCACCCAGAATCGGCATCAGTCGAGCTGAGTGGGCGAACGCCAAACACGCCCGAATGACTTCCGCGGTCAGGTCGGGGAAGTCGGAGATGATCTCGTCCGCCGTCATGCCGGCTGCGAGGCATTCGAGGACATCGCGAACTGTCATGCGCGGCCCGCGAATGCACGGCTGCTCGCTCCGCTTGCCCGGCTCGATCGCTATCAGAATTGCGAAGCCCTCGCTGCAGTCAGGACGGAGTCTCCGGTCCGGAAGCTACAACCCTCGCCTGTGAACGTGCCAGATGCGAAAGCAACTCCTGCGAGAACGGTACCCTGCGCCACCCGCCTTTCGGCAGGTTTGCTGGTGTCTTCAACAGTTCAGCCATCTCTGCGGCTGTCGCGTCTGGGTCATTTAATGTAATGAGGTTCCGTGCGACGAGCGGCGGCCAAGTCATCTGGTATTCCCACTCACAGGTTGCCGGGTTGAGGCAGACGGCTTGGAACTCACCGGGTTCCTGAAATACACGCCAGTCAAGAGGGTACGTTGCGTGAGGGTTGTGGTAGACGCGCAAACCATCGAAAAGGGTCTCAAAGTAGTCCGCTTTCGGTCCACGGAAGATGAACGTATCTCCCGTCAAGGGGTCGAAGCGACAGGCCGAGAAGACGACGAACGGATAAGGATCGTCACACAGTGCTTTGAGCTTGCCCCAAGTGGCTGACGAGTTGAAGACCACAGCGCTGATGTGGGCGTGAGAGTCGTCGTTAAAGATACCAAGCTTCAACTCAGCGCCGTTGTCTTTCCGAACGAACCCTAACTGTTGCGATTTAATCTCGGAAAACTTCGACGGGTTGTCGAGGGCTTCTTGCTCATCAACGTAGTGATCGTAAAGGCAGCTTCGATCGCGCGGCTCACCTGAAGATAAAAGAACGGGCGGTCGAAAGGCGACAGCGCCAGCACGAATGGTTTGCCGGCGACATGTGGCAATTTCTTGTAGTGTTTATCGTACTTCTTCGATTTCTCAGAAATACTGTTCAGCAGGCGAATCATCGCCAAGCGATTAAACTCGTTCAAGTTGCGCGGGTGATTGTTCAAGTCCAGCGGTGACCATTCCGGCAGCGTGCCATTCGCATTTTGCGCGACAGTTGCTTCCAACACAAACGGCATCGGTTCAGTGACGACAAAGTCAGGCGCGTAGTGGGAGAAGTCGATCTTGCACCCTGCTTCCTTTAGGGCAGCGTGAAGATACAGTTCCCAGAAGCAACTGTTGAAAGTGGTCTGGAACTCCGCGACAAACTTTCCATCTCTGTCGACGAAGCCTTCTGCCCACTTCGCTAGCACTGCGTGGGCGTACGGATTAGGGTTTGCGATGCAGTTCGCAAAGTTTGGGTGGAACTTGTCCGGCGTGACGATCGGCTTGAACAGGTCCAGCATAACTTCTCCCGTTGAGGGGTGACTCGTAACGGAAGAGACACGGCTCTGGAGGGCGGGGTTCAGGGCTCTCCGCGAACATTGGGCTTCATTCTATCCGGTATGCGGCCTGTCGCGTTGTGGCTCGCAAGCGCACACGGGGTTCGCTAGTGTAGTCGTGGCCCCACAGGGCGGGCACACGAGGGACACACCATGTTCGATCTCACCGCGGTGCAGGCCGCGATCCGCCAAGCCGGCGTAGACGGCTGGCTCATGTACGACTTCCGCGGGCAGAACGTGCTCGCGCAGCGCGTTGTGGGGCTGGCCGAGAAGAAACTGTCGCGGCGCTGGTTCTACTTCGTCCCCGCGACCGGCGAGCCGAAAAAGCTCGTTCACGCCATCGAACCGGCCGCGCTCGACCACCTGCCCGGCAGTCAGAAGATCGTGTACCGCCGCTGGCAAGACCTCGAAGCCGGGGTGTGCGCGCTCGTGGTCGGGGCGAAGCGCGTGGCGATGGAGTACAGCGAGCGCAACGCGAACCCGTACATCTCGCGCGTGGACGCCGGCACTGTGGAACTGGTGCGGTCGTTCGGCCCCGAAGTGGTCGGGTCCGGCGACCTGATTCAGCAGTTCGAGGCCGTGTGGGACGACGACCAAGAGAAGTCGCACTTCGAGGCCGCGAAGCTGTGCCGCGCCGCCTACGATGTCGCGTTCGACTTCATCGCGTCCGAGATTCGCGCGAACGGCAAGGTGATGGAGACTGCGGTGCAAGCGCGGATCATGAAGCACTTCGCCGACAACGGCATGACGACGTACAGCCCGCCGATTGTGGGCGTCGGCCCGCACAGCGGCGACCCGCACTTCGACACGAACGTGGCGACCGACGCCCCGATTCAGCCCGGCTCGTGGGTGCTGATCGACCTGTGGGCGAAGATGAACCGCCCGCGTGCGGTGTACGCGGACTACACCCGCTGCGCGTACATCGGCGACACGGTGCCGGAGCAGTACGCGAAGGTGTTCACGATCGTCGCGGCGGCGCGCGACGCGGGGATCAACTGCGCGAAGGCCGCGTTCGCGGTACAGCGCCCGTTACAGGGGTGGGAGATCGACAACGCGACGCGGGCCGTGATCGAAGCGGCCGGGTACGGCGAGTTCTACACGCACCGCACCGGGCACAACATCGGGCAGGAAGTTCACGGGAACGGCGCGCACATCGACGGGCTTGAGACGCGCGAGGACCGCCGCATCATCCGCCGCACCTGCTTCAGCATCGAACCGGGCATCTACCTGCCGGAGTTCGGCGCGCGGAGCGAAGTGGACGTGTACATCGACGCCGCGGGCGCGGTCCACGTGACCGGCGGAGACCCGCAGACGGAAGTTCACCGCATCATCGTGTGAGCGGGCGCACGGCGAGCGGCGCGACGTCAGTCCGCCGGTTGGTTTCTTGTGGTGAAGGCACCGGCGGACTGACGTCGCGCC
>JALHNS010000606.1 GCA_022843445.1 Gemmata sp. | reverse complement strand
GCCCCTCGCCCTCTGGCGCGGCGGGCGCGGGCGGCGCGGCGGGCGCGTCGTCGTCGGCCCACCAGCCGTCTTCGGCGTCGGTGTTCGCCGACTGCGGGACCGGTTTCAGGCTCTCCGGGCCGCTGAACAGCACCTTCACTTCGGCCTTTTGAATCGGGCGGCGCTCGCTCGCGGTGAACCCCTCGATCGAGTCGCACTCGATCATGCGGTTAATCATCACCTCGATGTTCGTGAGGTGGTCGCCCTGCTCCGGCGTGGCGAACGAGATCGCGATGCCGTCCTTCCCGATGCGCCCGGTGCGCCCGATGCGGTGGACGTAGTTCTCGATGTCGCCCGGCAGGTCGTAGTTGATGACGTGCGACAGGTCCGAGACGTCGATCCCGCGGCTCATCACGTCGGTCGCGATGAGGTACTTGATCTCGCCGGTGCGGAACGCGGCCATGATCCGTTCGCGCTGCGATTGCGGCAGGTCGCCGTGAATCACCGCGCTCTTCGCCACCACGCGCTTGAGGTCGCGATACAGGTTGTCCGCCCAGCGCTTGCGTTCCACGAAGATGAGGCACTGGCGCGGTTGCTCGCGCTCGATCACTCGCTTCAGCAGGTCGAACTTGCGCTCGACGTCCACCACGAAGTACGACTGGCGAATCTTATCGACGGTCGGCTTCTCGGGCGTCATGTTGAGGTGAACCGGGTCCTTCATGTACCGGTTCACGAGTTTTTTGATCGAGTCGGGCACGGTCGCGGACATGAGCAGCGTCTGGCGCTCCGTGGGGCACCGGCGCAGGATGCGCTCGATGTCGTCGCGGAACCCGATGTCGAGCATGCGGTCGGCTTCGTCGAGCACCGCGTAGCGCACTTGCCCCAGCGACATGCTGCCGCGCTGCAAGTGGTCGAGCATGCGGCCCGGGGTGCCCACCACGAGGTCGCAGCCGCGCTTCAGGCCGTCCAACTGGCGCTGCATCCCGGTGCCGCCGTAGACCGCGACGCACCGGAACTTCCGGCTCGGCGCGAGTTTCTCGGCCTCGGTGGCAATTTGCAGCGCGAGTTCGCGCGTCGGCGTCATCACAACGCCAATGGGGCCTTTGAGCGTGTGCGGCCGCCAGCGGTTGAGGAACGGCAGCAGGAACGCGGCCGTTTTGCCGGTGCCGGTTTGCGCTTGGCCGATCACGTCGCGCCCGCGGAGCGCCGGCGGAACGACGTGCTCCTGAATGGGCGTCGGGTGCGTGTAGCCCGCGACGTTGAGCGCGTCGAGCAGCGGGCGCATGAGTTTCAGGTCCGCGAACACCATCGCCGGGTCGATTTCCGGGGGCGGCGGCGTCTCGTGGTCCGGGTCCGCGTCGGCTTCGACTTCGGGCACTTCGTCGGGGAAAGGTTCGGCGTCGGGTTCCGATTCGGTGGGGACGTGCGAAAGATCGGGTTCCGGTCCCGTGCGTTCGTCCCCGTCGGTTGGGGGGTTCAACAGAGGCTCCAAGTGCGTGTACGGTGGCGCGGCGCGGTGCCGCGCAACGCCATTCTAGTGAAAGTAAGCTAACGCGCGCGCCGCCCGGTTGTCTAGGCGAAGGCGCGCGCGGGCGCGGTAAGATCACGAGCGGGAGCGCCGGAGCCGCCCCGGGTGCCGTACCCCGACCGGCGCACCCCGGCCGGATAGAACGGTGTGTGGGTACCAGCGGCACCCGGGCGGCGCGCCACGAGAGGAACCCGCGCTCGGGTGCGCGGGGCCACACTGCAACCGGATCGCGCATGACGACTCCAGATTCGGCGGGCCTCACATCGGCAGAAGCCGCGGCGCGGGCCGCGCGGGGCGAGAGCAACCGCACCCGCGGCACCGCCGCGGCGGATTACCTCGCCATCGCGCGGCGGCACCTGTTCACCGTGTTCAACGTGGTCGTGGTGCCCACCGCGATCCTGCTGTTCGCCTACAACGAGTGGCGGGCGGCGGTGTCGGTTTCGCTCACCGCGCTCGCGAACACGCTCATCGGCCTGCTCCAAGAACTGCGCGCGAAGTGGCAGCTCGACCGGCTCGCCATCCTCACGGCACAAAAGGCCACGGTAGTGCGCGACGGCGCGCCGACCGAAGTGCCGGCGGAAGACGTGGTGCGCGGCGACGTGCTGCTCCTGCGTGCGGGGGATACGGTCGTCGCCGACGGCACCGTGATCGGCGCGGACCATCTCGAAGTGGACGAAGCGCTGCTCACCGGCGAATCGGACCCGGTGCGCCGCAAGCCCGGCGACCGCGTGCTGTCGGGGAGCGCGTGCGTGACCGGCGAGGGCCGGTACCGCGCCGACAAAGTGGGCCGCGCCGCGTTCGCCCAGAGCGTGACCGCCGACGCGCGGCGCTACAGCTACACCACCAGCCCCATGACCCGCGCGCTGAACGCGCTGGTTACCGCGCTCAGCGCGGTCGCGTTCGTGCTGTGCGCGTTCTACGCGGCGCTGTACGCGCTGAACTACGTCACCGCAGAGGCCGCGCTCCTCATGGTCGCGGCCACGGTCGTTTCGATGATTCCGCAAGGGCTGGTGCTGACGGCCACGGTCGCGTTCACGGTCGGCGCGGTCGTCATCGGCCGCCGCGGGGCGCTCGTGCAGCGGCTGAACGCGGTGGAAGCGATGGCCGCAGTCGATGTGATCTGCACCGACAAAACCGGCACGCTCACAACGAACCGGTTGCGGCTCGAGCGCGTGCACCCGGTCGCGGACCTGAGCGACGCCGACGTGCGGCACCGCCTCGCGCTCTTCGCCGGCGCGACGCTGGATCGAGACAACAAGAACGTTGTCGCGATACGCGCGGACGTCGGCGAAGCGCCCGCGGAAGTGGTGGACCGCCTTCCGTTCAGTTCGCGCACGCGGTTCAGCGCGGTGCGGGTGCGCGAAGCTGGCACCGAGCGCGTGCTGGTGCTCGGCGCGCCGGAATCGCTCGCGCCCGACGGTGCGCCGTG
>JALHNS010000605.1 GCA_022843445.1 Gemmata sp. | reverse complement strand
GAACTACTCCATGTCGGAAGCGTGATCCGCTACCACCAACGGCGGAACGAACAGGCCACGAAGTCGCACAAGAAACGGCGGCATAGATCCGTCATCTAAAGCCGCGCTGTAGTGCTACGAGACCGTTGTCGGGATCGTGAAGGATTACTTCAGTGCCAGGGGGGAGAAGGCCGCGGCCAAGTTTTTCAACGGGAACTCTCAAGCCGCCTACGGCTGGCGGGAGCGGTAGGTTCAGTACCGATTCGCACGCCCGGCGGGTCGGCAGAGTTCGCGGGCACCCGCCGGTTTCGTCTCCACGCCCCTCGGATTCGCTTTCGTTGGAGCCCCACCCGATGATGAACAAAGCACCGCTGCCGCTACTGGCTTCGTTCCTCGTGTTGTTCGTGTCGCTCGGCACGTCTCGCGCGCAACCCTCTGTCTCGCAGATTCAAATCCGCGCGGGGTTCGCGGTGGAGCGGGTTTACGTGCCCAAAGGCCAGGGCTCGTGGGTCGCCATGTGTTTCGACGACAAGGGGCGGATCTACGCGTCCGCGGAGGGAACGCAAGGGCTGTTCCGCGTCACGCCGCCGCCGCTGGATAGCAAAGACGAGTGCAAGGTGGAGTTGGTTTCCGACAAGTGGGGCCATTGCCAGGGGATGACCTTCATCAACGGTTCACTCTACGTCGTTCAACACGGCAGCTTCCCGCAAAAAGAATCGCTGCCGAGTACCATCCTGCGCCTGAAGGATACGGACGGGGACGACAGACTCGACACGGCGGAAACGCTCTTTACTTTCCCGGCCCTCACCGACGGTCGGAAGCCGTGGTGGGAGCACCACGTTCACGGCATCGTGCCCGGCCCGGACGGGAAGTCTCTTTACATCGTGGGTGGCGACCGCGACGGGCTGCCGTGTGAGAAGGGGCGCACACCGAAGCACTGGAACCGCGACAGCTGGGACTTCAAGTCGATCCCACAGCCGCACTCGGGCGGCTACGTGTTGAAACTTGACCTCGACGGCAAGAACGCCGAATGGCTCTGCATGGGCTTGCGCAACTGTTACGACATCGCCTTCAACCGGCACGGCGACCTGTTCACGTTCGACAGCGATCTCGAGTTCGATGTGGGTATGCCGAACTACCGCCCCACGGCCATTCGGCAGATCCTCAGCGGCACCGACAGCGGTTGGGCCGGGCGCGGACCGGAAATGAAATGGAGCTGGACGCCGAAATGGGAGGAGGTTCAACCGCCGATCAAGAACATCGGTCCGGGCTCACCGACCGGCGTCTGCTTCGGTTACGGGGCCAAGTTCCCCGCCGTCTATCAGGAGGCGTTCTTCGCCTGCGACTGGACCTTCGGGCGCATCTTTGCCGTCCACCTCGCGCCCAGGGGGGCGACCTATCAGGCCGATGTGGAACTGTTCCTCAGCGCCAAGGGCCTGCCGGTGACCGACCTCGCGGTCTCACCCAGGGACGGCGCCCTGTACTTCACTGTCGGCGGGCGCGGCGCGGGGTCCGCCCTGTACCGCGTAACCTATCGCGGGAAAGAAAGCACGGCCCCTTCTGTCAGCAAGGCGCCCGATCCGGCCACGGCCGCGCTGCACAAGTTGCGTCGTGAACTGGAGTCGTTTCACGGCGAGGCGAATCCCAAGGCGCTCGCCGTGGCCTGGCCGCTGCTCGCCCACGAGGATCGCGCGATCCGCGGTGCCGCCCGGGCGGCGCTGGAGTGGAAGCCGGTTGCCGAATGGAAAGAGCGTGCGCTCCAGGAGAAGAACCCCCGGATCGCGTTGCAATCACTGCTCGCGCTGGCCCGCTCGACGGACGGCGACAAGGCCGTGCAGCCGGTACTGCTTGCTGCTCTCGAGCGATTCGACTTCGCCAGGCTCCCGGCGGACGAGCAGTGCTGGTATCTGCGGGTCCTGACCGTCTCGGCGAGTCGTCACGGGATGTGCCCCGCCGACGTGGTCGCGAAGTTGGTGAAGAAGTTGCAGCCGGCGCTCCCCTCGCCCGACCGGCGGGTGAACGAAGAGCTGGTGGCCATGTTCGCCGCGTTTCGGAGTGACGGGTTCATCCTGCCGACGCTCGATTTATTGGAGCAGAGCAGGACCCAGGAGGAGCAGATCCTCTACGCGGATGCCCTCCTCAGTTCCGCCAAGAGCGACGCCTGGACGCCGGCCTTGCGCGAGCGATTCTTCAAGATCCTCGCCGCGCGCGTGCCGCGCTGGAAAGGGGGATCGCAGGTCAAGCCGAAGGCCGAAAGTGCGATGAAAGCGGTCGTCGCCATGCTCAACGACGAGCAGCGGGCGAAGTTCGCGGAGCAGATCGCCGCCGCACTCGCGCCGCCCGCCAAAGCACCCGAGGCGAAACGTCCATTGGTGAAGGAGTGGAAGCTCGAAGACCTTGCGCCCAAGCTCGACGCCGGCCTGAAGCAAAAACGCAACCTCGAAAACGGGCGCGTGCTGTACACCGCTACGACGTGCGTCGCGTGTCACAGTTTTCAAGGCGAGGGAGGCCTCGCCGGGCCCGACCTTTCCAACGTCGGCGGGCGCTACACCCCACGCGACCTGCTCGACAACATTCTGAACCCCAGCAAGGTGATCAACGAGCAGTACGGGCAACTCGTTTACGAGCTGACGAACGGCAAGCAGGTCATTGGCCGCCTGGTGGAAACCTCCGGCGACACGCACGTTGTTGCAACGAACCCCACCAACCCGCTCGCGGACCACGTTCGCATCAGCAAGAAGGACGTGACCAACATCAGGCCGTCCCGCGTCTCGTCGATGCCGGACGGCTTGCTCAACACCCTCACAGAGGACGACGTCCTGGACCTGCTCGCCTACATGCTGGGTCGCTAGCAGCCCGTTGAAAAACGCGCAACTCTTTGGTGCTGGTGCGCGTCGAAGGGGTATCACCGGCCGAGGTCGTAATCATGGCTCTGGGTCGCCGTCGGTCGTCTCACCAGGGCGAAC
>JALHNS010000604.1 GCA_022843445.1 Gemmata sp. | reverse complement strand
TCAGCCGGCCGGTACAGCCCGCCCGCCCCGCGTCGAAGCCGGGTGCGGTTGCGCGGGCCGACGCCGCGCCGGGAGTTCCCGCGCTACGGCTTCTTCGGCTGGTCCGCGCCGGCCGGGCTGCGCGGCTTCGCCTCGTCGATGTGCTTAATGACGCGCTCGAGCAGTTTGATCATCTCCTCCGCCACCTTCTTGTCGTCGTCCTTCTTCTTGGGCAGTTCGGCCTTCGTGTCCGCGAGCAACTTGCGCAGCGGCGGGAGCGCCTCTTTCGCGCCCGCCCCGATCGCCCCCAGCGCGTTGACGGCCGCGATCTGCACTTGGATGTTTTCGTCCTTGCTCTCGACCAACCGCATGATGTCCAGCACCTTCTTGGACGCCCCTTCGCCGATCATCGCGAGCGCGTTCAGCGCTTGGGCCTTCACGCCCACCTCGGCCCCGCTGAGGTACTTGGCGAAGGCGTCCAAGTTCTCGTCGTTCACCTCCTTGGGGTCGAACGCCATGAGCACGAGGCGCGCCCAGATTTCGACCTGCTTGTCCTTTTCGAGCGGTTGCAGTTTGGCCTTCGGGTCGCCGATGCGAGCGCGCATGTACTTGCAGATAACCGCCGCGTCCGCGGTCTTGATGGCCACCGGCCCCTTCGCGTCCTTCTTGCGCACCTCGGCCCACGGCGGGCCGAGTTTCACCAGCCCTTGCAGCGCCTCCATGCGGACCGCGGCGCACTCGTCGCGCGCGAGCCGGTCGGCCAGCGCGGTGAGCGCCTTCATGTTCGGCCCGGTGGTTTCGTTGAACCCGATGTGCGCGAGCGTGCGGGCCACGCTCTGCCGCGTGGTGTACGAGATGTCGTTCACCACGGCCCCGGTCAGCACCGTGATTGCCGATTCGCCCCGCGGCCCGAACGTGGCGATCGTTTGCACCGCGTTCAGCCGCGTGATGCCGCCGGCCTGCCCGAGGTCCACCGCTTGCACCAGCAGCCGCAGCGCCTCTTTGTTGTCGGCCTCGGCGTCGAAGGAGATTTGGCCCACCGCGGCGTACACCGCGGCGCGCACGCCGGGGTCCTTTTCGGCGCTCATGCGCTTGAGGAGCAGTTTGCTCACCTCGCCCTTTTGGGCCGGCGGGCCGAACAGGGGGAGCGTGCTCGCCGCGAACTCGCGGATCAGCGGGTCGGTGCTCTCCATGTCCTTCATCACGGTGTAGATGTCTTTGCCGTTGATGTCGGTGGGCCACTTGATCTCGGGCACCTTCGGCTGGTCTTTCGGGTCCGGGTCCTTTTTGTCTTGCGCGGCGGCGAGCGCGGCGAAGGCCAGTGCGAGCAGCGCCGCGAACGGCGCGCGAGTGGGGAACGACATCGGGGTGCCCTCGGGAAGCGGAGGTGCCGCAACGTTGTACCGCCAGCATACCCGCGCCGTTGGCGCGCGGGCAACTGGGAACGCAGCGGGGTGTGGGGGAACGCGGGAGCGCGGGCGGCTTGCGCTACGCTTTCGGCGCTTCGGCAGGGGCAGGCGGTGCGGCACCCGGCTCCGGTTCGTCGGTCGGCGCGAACAGGATCGCCTGCACCAACAAAATGCCCGCGCCCACCACGAGGCCGCAGTCGGCCACGTTGAACACGGGCCAGTCGATCTTGTAGAAGTACAAGAAGTCGCGGACGCCGCCGAACACGAGCCGGTCGAACAGGTTGCCGACGGTGCCGCCGAGGATCAGGCCCAGCGCCACCATCAGGCCGCGCTCGCGGGCCGTGTGCGCCCGGGTGCCCCACACCACGATGGCGACCGCGGCCAGCACGCTGACCACCGCGAACCCGCCGTTGGCGGTGCCCTTCTTCGACCCGCCGATGCCGAACAGCGCGCCGTGGTTCACCCGCGGCATGTCCGGGGCGCTCCACGTTTGCAGCGCGCCCAGCGCGCCCCCGTTCGGCGGCACGCTCTTGTCAAACTGCGCGATCAGCTTGAACCACCCGGGCACCACGTCCACTTCGTTGCCGGTGCCGCTGGCGTCCGCGAACGCGCCGTCGCGGTGCAGCCAGCGGAACACGCCGTACTTGGTGGCGAGGTCGGCCGTGAGGCCCGCGACCGCGAGCAGCGCGAAGAGCCAGCGGTAGGTGCGTTCGGGCATCGCGGTGCGTTCCGTTCGGGAAGTCAAGAGTTCCAAGTTCCAGAAGTTCCAATTGACCGTTCGCTCTGCGACTCGGAACTTCTGGAACTCTGGAACGTGGAACTCGGCGAATGTTCACGATAGGCCGGTCGCGCGGGCGCGTCAAGCAACCGGCACAGTCGCGCCAGCTGCTATACCCGCGCCCGCCGGTGCGCTCAAGGCGTGCGCGTGTCGGTTCGCGCCCCGGTCGGACTTGACCGCATCCCGATGCGCGGGAATGATGCGCCGGACGTTGTAAATTTTACGCACCGCGCGCGCTCGCGCCGCGGGGCGAAGGGGTACCATGAGGCGGGCCGCACACACGACGATCGCCGTCGCGCTGCTTCTCGCCGCCGCGGGGTGCCGCACCACCGACCCGAAGACCGGCGAGGAGCGGCCGGGCGGCCTCACCGGACTGTTCAAGGGCCGTCCCAAAGACAAAGACGACAAGCCGAAGGACAAAGACGCCGACCCGCTGAAACAGGAGTGGCTGAAGGGCTACGACAAACTGCCCGGCACCAACACCGGGGTGCCGAAGGCCGGTTCGTGGGCCGACGACCCGAAGGCCGCGGCGCAAGACGCCATCGGCGGTCGGGTGCTCGACCCGTTCGGCCGGCCCGCGCGCAACGTGCTGGTGCGCATCGTGCCGGTCGGCACCGCGCCCACCGGCCCGACCGCGATCGGCAGCTACACCGGGGCCGACGGTTACTTCCTCGCGCGCGGGCTGAAGGCCGGCAAAGCCTACGACATTACCGCCGAGGGCACCTTCGAGGGCAAGCCGGTGTCGGCGTCGGTTCAGGCGCAAGCGCCGAACGCGGCGCTGACACTCGCGCTGCGCGACGACGCCGCGCTGCCGCCC
>JALHNS010000603.1 GCA_022843445.1 Gemmata sp. | reverse complement strand
CGGGGCCGGTTGGGCCGGCCGGGCCGCGGCCTTGCGGAAGGTGAGCAAGAACGTGTCGCTCCCGGGCAGCGAGGCGACCACCGTGGGGCGCGGGGCCGTGTCGGACCCGGCGACGCACACCATCAGGGTGTCGCCGTCGCGCACGTACACGCCCTTGCCGCCGGTGCGCGTGACTCCGGCCAAATCGAGGGCCTTCGGACTGGCCTTCGTATCGGTGACGAACGCGAGCGTGCGGGCGGTGCCGTCCGGCCGCGCGAAGGTGACGACCGGCCCCGCGATCGTGACGCGGGCGTCGCGGATCATGGTCTGCCGCACGACTTCGAGCGGCACCAACTTGCCGTCGTCGATGGCCGACACCAGTTCCCACGTGCCGTCGAGACTCTCCGCGGCCGGCGCGGGTTGCGCCGCCGGTTGGGGTGGCTGGGCCGCGGGTTCGGCTCGTAACAGGAGAGCGAAGCCGCAAGCGGCGGCGGCGGCACAGAGCAGCGCAGTACGAGACATGAATCGGGCCCTTAGGGAACGGGGAAGGGCAAACCCTACCGCGTCCCGCGCGCGCGCCGCAAGGCCGACTTGGTAGGTCGCGACCTCACTTCCCGCCCTTCACACGGGCCAAGCTCTGTTCGGCGAGCGCGAGTTCCTTCGGTTTGTTCGCGCCCTTCAGGTAGGTCACGGCTTGTTGGTGCAGCTTCACACAATACTCGCTCACCTCGTTCCCGCGGCGCGCCGGCACCTTCGGCAGTAGCTCCAGCCAGAACTTCGCCATCAGCGCGTCGCCGCCCTTGATGTCCTTCGACACGTCCTGCATCGCCGTTACCATCTTCGGCACGTAGCGGCCCTCGTCCGGGAACTTGCGGACCGTGAACGCCAACCCGTCGAACGCCTTCTTGTAGTCCTTCGCCTCGGTCTGGTACTCCACCAGTTTCAGGCGCGCCTCGCACGCCAAGTCCGGGCGACCGAGCGTTTCGTAAGAGGTCGCCAGTTTCTCGAAGGTGCGCGTGCGGTACTGCTTGTCCTTCTGCGCGGTCAGCAGGTCCGGCACCACCTTCCACGAGAAGTCCGGAAACTTGGCGAACACGTTCACCGCGCGGTCGGTGAGGCGCGTCGCCTCGGGCGCGTCGGTGAGTTTGCCGTCGCGGTGCAGCGCCCCGAGTTCGAGCCACGCCTCCCCGCACATCGGGTACAGCGCCAGCACCTTGTTCAGGTACGCGAGCTGCTGCTTCGTCGTCATTTCCTTGTGGTCGCGCGCGATCGGGAACGCGCGCATGAGGAGGTTCGCTTGGCGCGAGTAGTACGGCGCGTTCCCGGCCGCGGTGAGCGCGCGTTCCAGTTCGCGGTCGGTCGTTTCCTTCCCGGTGTGCGGGTCGCGGAGCGTGCCGACGTAGTAGTGGTCGATGTTGTAGCGCCCGTACGATTCGAGCGTGAACGTGACCGCGTCCTTGTTCACCGCTTTCACTTCTACCCACATCACCCACGCGTGAAGCGCGCCGCTGTTGGCCTCGCCGCCCACGTATTCCGCCGGCACGCCGACGCTCTTCGCCACGCGCGCCGCGAAGTCGGCCTGCATCGCGCACACGCCCCCGTGCTCGCGGATGCTCGGCAGCGTGTACGGTTTGTCGTTCAACTTGCACACCTTCGATTGCGTTTGCAGCATCACCGTGTCGTACACGATGTCTTTGTAAATCGAACCGATGCCGGGCCGGCGCTTGAGGTAGTTGGTGACGGCCCAATCGCGCTCGTCGTCCGGGGTGCGGTGGTTCACGACGTGAACGAGGAACTCCCACGGCAACTGCAACTGCGGGCCTTTCAGCTTCGATTGGCGCTCCAGCACGTACTTGAAGTTGTCGAGCGCGCCGACCTTCGCCACGCCCGCCGGGAGGAGGCTTTTCGTGCGAATCTGGTGCCCGCGGTAGTCGTAGACGCCCTTCGGGTCGTCCCACACCACGCTGACCGCGACCGCGAGTTCGTCGTTCTTGGCAACGGTCGCGGGGTCGTGCTTCCACAGCTCGCGGAACACGCGCAGCACCTTCACCGGGTCTTCGTGAACCGGGTCAATCGCCGTGAACAGCGTATCGCGCACTTCGGCGTTCTTCTCGAGCCACGCGAACAACTCGTCCGCGCTTTCGCCGAGATTGTCCCGAACGAATTTGCCGTGTTGCGCCTCAAAGTATTTGGCGAAGGTGGCGCGGACGTGCTTGTATTCGCCCTTCGTGAACGCCTTATCGGTGCCCACGAGGTCGAGCAGGATTTGGTCCGCGGCGCTGGACTTCGGCGGTTCGCGGTACGCGACCGGTACCGGGGGCGGGGCGAATTGCGGCGCGGCCGGCGCGCTCGGCTGTGCGAGCGCGAACAGACCAACGGCCAGAACCGCATGGGAGAAGCGGAACATGGGGGGAACTTTCGTTGGGGAGAACGTTCGCGTATTGTAGCGGGGCGCCGGTCAACCGCAATCGACGGCGACGCGCACCGGCTTCTCGGCTTCCGCGAACGCGAGCGCGTCGTTCACCGCGCTCAGCGGGAACGTGCGCGACACCAGCTCCGCGAACGGGTAACGGGCGTGATGGGCTTCGAGGAACTGCACCGCGGCGAGCAGATCGGTCGGCGCGTAGTTGTGAACGCCGGTGAGCGCGAGGCACCGGCGCACGAGCACTTCGGGCGGCACCGGCACCGGCTCCGTCGGCGACACCGCGCCGACCCATACCGCCGTTCCGCCGACTCGGAGCGCGTTCAGTGACGCGGCGCACGCGGACGGCGCGCCACTCAGTTCGAGTGCGGCGTCCGCGCCGCGGCCGACGGTCGCCCCGGCGACCACGTCGGCGAGTTCGTGCGGTTGGGCAACGAACTGCGCGCCGAAGCGCGTCGCGTGCGCGAGCCGCGCTTCGCTCACGTCGCACGCGACCGGCACCGTGCCGAGCGCATCCAGCCACGCGCACGCCGTGAGGCCGAGCATGCCGAGACCGAACACGACGACGACATCACCGGCGGCAACCGGGCGCG
>JALHNS010000602.1 GCA_022843445.1 Gemmata sp. | reverse complement strand
GGAAGGGGGGAGAGCGCGTCACTTCGTGACGCTTGCGGAGCAGGGCCTGAATCGTCGAGCGCAGCGAGACGACTCTCCCCCTTCCCTTCAGGGAGGGGGGCCGGGGGGGTAGGTTGCCGGTTCAGAATCGCGTAGGCCCACAGCGGAATGAACAGCAGCACTTCGGAGATCGGGCCTTTCGTGAGGAACCCGAAGCCGGACGCGACCGCCGACGCCAGCCACCACCCGCGCCGGAATTCGCCCGTGCGCACCGCTTCGTAGCCGCACAGCACCGATACTGTCACGCAGAGCGTGAGCAAACCGTCGAGCAGCAGGAGGCGCGCGACGCTCACGAAGCCCGGCGCGAGCGCCAGCAACAGCGCCGCCCAGAACGCGGCCCGGTGCCCGATGCTGAGCCGGCCCAGCAGGTACACGCTCAGAATCGTGAGGTGAACGCACAGCGCCGGCACCAGCCGCGCGGCTTCGGGCGTCACACCGAACGCCTTGTAGCTGAGCGCCGTGAGCCAGTACATGAGCGGCGGCTTGTCGAGGTACGGTTCGCCTTGCAGCGTCGGCACCACCCACGAGCCGGTTTCGAGCATCTCCTTCGGAATCTGCGCGTACCGCCCCTCGTCCGGTTCCAGCAGGTGGAACCCGCGAGTGGGGTACAGCAGCGCGCCCGGCAGCACCAAGAGCAACAGCAGCGCGAGGGGGCGCACGCGCGAATCGGTGTCGCGCGCGCCGCTGAACAGCACACCGGTGAACAGCGCGCGGCACCACGCGAGCGGGGTGCGTGCTTCGGCCTCGGCCATCCGTCCGCCTCCGAAAGGGCGAACGGTTATCGCACACCGCGTTTCGGCGCGTCAATGCGAACGCCGCACGCGCGCCGAATGGGGCCAAGTGCCAAAGCGGGCCGAAGAAGGCCGCCGAAGGGGGCCAGCGGGCCGCCTTTGAGAAAACACTAGGAATCCCAGTGTGTCGGCCAAAGAGGGCCAAAGGGGGCCAACTCCTTCGCGCCACACCCGCCTCGACGTTCGGTCCCCATTTCGACGCCCTCCGCTGCCCGGTTCGCGTTCGCGCCTGCGCACGAACGGCCCTGCGCCGACGCACGATTTCGCCGGTGCTTGTATTGTATACGCACGTTCAATATCAATCAAGGGGACTTGTGGCGTGCGCCTCCGAGTCCGATAGTGAACCGTGCGGCGCTGCGAACCCGCGCGCCCGCGAACCGGTCTTGAGAGCTATGAGCACGAAAACGGAACTGCGGATCGTGGCCGGCGCGCTGCGCGGGCGCAAAATCACCGCCTTCGTTCACGAGGGGCTGCGGCCGACGCCCCAAATGGTGCGCGAGGCGTTTTTCAGCATCCTCGGCAACGCGATCCCGGACCGACTGTTCTTCGATATCTTCGCGGGCACCGGCGTGGTGGGCCTCGAAGCGCTCAGCCGCGGCGCGAGTTCGGCGCGGTTCATCGAGAAAGACGCGAAGCAGGCCGCGGACGTGCAGAAGCACGCGGAGCGGTTCGGCGTGGCGGCGAAGGCGCAGGTGCTCAAGGCCGACGCGTACCGGTGGGGCGAGCGGTGGATCGCGCCCGCGGACCCGGTGAACCTGTTCCTCAGCCCGCCGTTCCCGGACCTGAGCGAGAAGGCCGACGAGTTCCTCGCGCTCGTCGGGCACCTGTGGGAGAAGGCCGCGAACGACTCGGTGCTGACGATTCAGGCCGAAGTCGGGTTCCCGATCGAGCGGCTGCCGGACCCGGACAAGTGGGACGTGCGCGAGTACAGCCGCAACCTGTTGCTGATCCGCGTAAAGGGCGACCCGGCCCCGCCAAGTGAAGGGGAAGAAGGCGACGCCGAAGAGTAAGCGCCGGCCGTCCTTCGCGCTCGAAGAGAAGGACCGGCGGTCGCGCTTCCGGCTCGTCCATCTCGCCTCACGCGGTGCCGGCGCGCGGCAGCGACACGCGGAACGTCGTGCCCCTGCCGATCTTGCTGTTCACCCGCACCTGCCCGCGCATCGCCTGCACCAAGTGCTTCACGATCGACAGGCCCAAGCCGGTGCTGCCGTCGGCGCGGCCGCGGGCCTTGTCCACGCGGTAGAACCGCTCGAACACGCGGTTCACGTCGGCCTCCGGGATCCCCACGCCGGTGTCTTCGACCTCGAAGAACACGGTGTCGGCGGTCGCGCCCCAGCGCACCGCGACGCGGCCGCCGTTGGGGGTGTACTTGATCGCGTTGTCCACCAAGTTGTCGAGCACTTGGCGCAGCGCGTCCGGGTCGGCCCACGCGGGCACGTCGGCGTGCACGTCGGTCGGCGGCCGCTCCACCAGCGTGAGCGTTTTGGTTTCGGCGCGCGGCTGGTGCCGCTCCATGCAGTCGGAAATCGCGCGGCCCAGCGGCACCGGGTGCGGCTCCAACCCCAACTCGCCGGACTCGATGCGCGCCAGCGAGAGCATGTCTTTAATCATGGCCGTGAGCCGGTCCACCTCGCGCACGATCTGCTCGAGGAAGAACGCGCGGGCGGCCGGGTCTTCGGCGGCCCCCTCTTGCAGCGTTTCCACGCTGGAGCGGATCACCGCCAGCGGCGTCTTCAGCTCGTGCGACGCGTTCGCGACGAAGTCTTGGCGCGCGCGCTCGGCGAGCTTCACGTCGGTCATGTCGTCCACGACGATGACCGCGCCCGGCATGCCGTGCCCGGGGAACCGCGACACGTACACCGCGAAGAACCGCGGGGCCGCGCCCCTCACCTCGAACTCTTCGCGGTACGGTTCGGTGCCGGCCAGCCCCTTTTCGACCGCGGCGCGGAACGCGGACAGCCGCGAGATCGCGCACAGCTCCCCGTTTACGGCGGTACTCGGCTCGAACTCGAGCAACCGGCCGGCGCTCTCGTTGGCGAACACCACGCGGCGCCGGTCGTCGATGGCGACCACGCCCTCGACCATGCCGGAGAGCATGGCCCGCAGTTGCTCGCGGTCGTGCTCGAGCAGCCGCACCGCGTCCGACTCGGACGGCGCGCGGGCCAGCGCCGCGGCG
>JALHNS010000601.1 GCA_022843445.1 Gemmata sp. | reverse complement strand
CCGACGGCGCGCTGTGGCTCGGCAGCGCCGACGGCGGCGCGCCGGTCGCGGTTCCGCTCGCGGCGCTGCCCACGCACGTCGCGGTGGTTGGAGCCGCCGGCAGCGGGAAGACGTGGCTCGCAAAAGCGGTCGTCGAAGAGGCGCTGCTCGCGGGCGTCGCGGTGCTCGCGGTCGATCCGCAGGGCGACCTCGTGCAGTTCCTCGCCCCGGCCGATTCGACGCGTCTGAACCCTGCGGAAGCCGCGCGCGCCGCGCGGTTCCGGCGCACCGCGGCCGTGCGGGTGCTCACGCCGGGCACCGATCACGGCACGCGCGTGTCGCTGAACCCGCTCAAGTTCGCCGCGGGCAGCGGTGGCGACGCCGACGACCTGCTCGCCACCGCTGCCGCGCACTTGGTCACGCTGGCGAAGGCCACCGGCGAAGTCGAATCGCAGAAGACGTTCGTGTTCCAAATGCTCAAAGTGCTGGCCCGCGGGCCGGCGCGCGAACTGACGCTGGGCGAAGTGGCCGCGGCGCTCCGCGACCCGCCCGCGCACGGGTTGGAGGAGCCCGAGCGGTTCGTGAAGAAGGGCGAGCGCGAGAAGCTCGCGCGCCAACTGAACAACCTCGAACACGGGCCCGCGGCCCGGCTGTTCACCGGCGGGCGCGCACTCGACCTCGGCTGGCTGGTCGCGCCGCCCGCGCCCGACCGCGTGCCCCTGAACGTGGTGTACCTGAACGCGCTCGCCGACGACGACGAGAAGCAGGGGTTCGTCGCAGCGCTGGCGGTAGAAGTGTACCGCTGGATGATCGCGACCGGCGGCGCGGCGGGCAAACCGAAGCTCTTGTTCTACCTCGACGAGGCCCGCGACTTCCTGCCGGCCGGCACCGCGCAGCCGCCCGCGAAGCGCCCGCTGCTGCGACTGTTCGCACAGGGCCGCAAGTACGGCGTGGCGTGTCTCGTGTGTACGCAAAGCCCGCGGTCGGTGGATTACAACGTGTTCAGCAACTGCAGCACCAAGTTGATCGGCCGGTTGGAAAGCGCGCAAGACGTGGACCGCGTGCGCGAGTGGTTCGCGCCACAAGGCCCGCCGCCCGCGTGGCTGGCCGGGCGCGTGGGCGCGACCGCCGGCTCGTTCGTGGGCCGCTGGCCGGGCCTCCCGACCGACACGGACGGCGCGAGCTTCCGCAGTCGCTCGCTGCTGACCGCGCACGGCGGCGCGTGGTCCCCGGAGCGCGTGGCTACCGAAGTCGCCGCTGCCGCTGGGAACTGAGTGCCTCACACGATTCGATTGGATACGCCGCATGCCGTTCGACATCGACGCCCGCATCCGCGACTGGCAGGCGCGCCTGCTCGACACCACGCGGCGCAACCGGCTGGTGAAGTTCGCCACCGGGCGCGGCGGCGGGTTGAACCTGTTGCGCCCCACCGCCGACGACCTGTGGCGGCTGCTCGTCGCCGAGCGCGCGCTCACGTTCCCGTGGAAGCGCGACGTGCTGCGGCTTCCGGCCGAAGCGATCGACCGCGATGAACCGGTCGTTCCGCCCGCACCAGAAGCGAACGCGCCGGCTCCCGCGAGCACCGACGCGCCACCGCCGCCCCGCGCGAAGACACTCGCGGAACTGACCGCCGAGTGCGCCGCGTCGCCCCGGCTCGCGCCCGAACACCTGCTCACCGACCTGTCCGACAAGAAACTCGCGACCGCCCTGTTGCGGCTCGCGCGTACCGCGAGCGAATCGGAAACCGATCACGGGGTCTCGACGCTGTACGCCGCGTTCGGGTTCCTGCGCTGGTACGAGAGTACCGACAGCACTGAAGAGCTACTTTCGCCGCTCGCGCTGCTGCCTGTGCGGCTCACCCGCGAGTCGGTGGAAGCGAACTGGGTGCTGTGCCCCGGCGACGGCGACCCCGCGGCCAACCACTGCCTCGCCGAACTGCTCGCCGCCGAGTTCCGCCTCAAGCTGCCCGCGTGGGCCGAGGCCGACGCGCCCGGACCCGAAGACGACGCCGACGCGCTCGGCGCGTACCTCAAGTTGGTTGCGGACGCGGTGCGCGGGTACCCGCGGTGGGAGGTGGTGCCGACCGCGGCGCTGGGCGTGTTCAACTTCCAGAAGCTCGCGATGTGGGAGGACCTCAAGCGCAACGCCGAGCGCGTGAAGGCGCACGCGCTGTGTCGCGCCGTCGCCGGCGACACCGCCGTTCAACTGCGCCCGCCCGCCGGGTTGGTCGCGGCGCACGAACTGGACGAGAAGGTGCCGCCGGACGCGGTCGCGCACATTCTGGACGCGGACAGCAGCCAGCACGAGGCGATCGAGGCGGTGAAGCGCGGGGCCGACGTGGTGATCGACGGCCCGCCCGGTACGGGGAAAAGTCAGACCATCGCGAACGCCATCGCGGAGTTGCTCGCGGCCGGGAAGACCGTGCTGTTCGTGAGCGAGAAGACCGCGGCGCTCGAAGTGGTGAAGCGGCGGCTGGACGCCTGCGGGCTGGGCGACTTCTGCTTGGAACTGCACAGCCACAAGGCCAACAAGCGCGAGGTAGCGAAGGAACTGGGCCGGTGCTTGGAGCTGCGCGCCCCGGTGCCACGCGACACCGCGAGCGAACTGGCGCAACTCGCCGCCGACCGCCGCGCGCTGAACGCCTACGCCGCCGAACTGCACCGCCCGCGGCCCCCGCTCGGGTTCAGCGCGTTTCGCGTGCACGGCGAGTTGGCCCGTCTCGCGCACCTGCCGGCGCGCTCGCGGTGGGCGGTGCCCGACGCGCTCGCGCGCGACGCTTCGTTCCTCGACCGCGCTACCGACGCGCTCGCGGCGCTCCCGCGATGCCGCGAGGTGCTGACGAACCCCTGTGGGCACCCGTGGCGCGGCTGCGCGCTCGCGTCCGTCACGCAGGTCGGCCTCGACGACGCGCGGCACCACTTGGAGCGGCTCGCCGCGGTACTCAGCGCGCTGTGCGAGGGCAACGCACTCGCGGACCTCGCGCTCGCGGGCGCGGTGAATTCCGTGGGCGCGTGGCGCGAGGCCGTCGCGTTCGCGCGCGGCGCGCT
>JALHNS010000600.1 GCA_022843445.1 Gemmata sp. | reverse complement strand
GGACCCGGGGCGCGACAACCCCACCGGCCCGGCCGACGGCGACAAGCGGGTGGTGCGCGGCGGCTCGTTCCGCGACCCGGCCACGAACCTGCGCTCCGCGGCGCGCGCCGGCCTGCGCCCGGACACGCGCGACCCGGCCGTCGGGTTCCGTGTGGTGTACGGCCCGCCCCTGAAGTGAGTGCCGGCGCGATTCGCGCCCAGATTGTGACACTTTTCACTTGCCCAACTTTGTGGCACGTTGGTATTGTGGATGCACACGAACTGCACACCGGAACTTCTCACATGCCCGCTAACCTCTTCGACCTAACGGGGCGCGTCGCGCTCGTTACGGGCGGGAACAAAGGGCTTGGGAAAGCAATGGCCCGCGGGTTCGCCGAAGCCGGGGCCGACGTGGTTATTGCGAGCCGCAACGAGGGCGAACTGAAGGCCGCCCTCGACGAGATTCTCGCCGGCACGGGGCGCAGTGGCGCGTACCTCGCCACCGACGTGTCCGTGCGCGACGAGGTGAAAGCGCTCGCGGCCTTCGCCGTAGAGAAGATGGGCCGCGTCGATATTCTGGTGAACAACGCCGGGATGAACGCGCCGCAGGCCATCGACGCGATCACCGACGAGACGTGGGACCGGGTGGTCGAGGTGAACCTGACTTCGGTCATGGCCCTGACGCGGGAACTGGTTCCGCAGATGAAGGCCCGGCGCTGGGGGCGCGTCGTTCACATCTCCTCTATAATGGGGCAGGTGTCCAAAGAGCGGCGGAACGTGTACTCCGCCACGAAGTCGGCGCTGATGGGGCTGGCCCGCGCCAGCGCGCTCGACTTGGGTCCGTTCGGGATCACGGTAAACTGTATCGCCCCCGGGCCGTTCCTGACCGATATGCCCATGTCGGTGCTGTCGGACGCCGAGAAGCAACTGTTCGCGGACCGCACGGCACTGGGGCGCTGGGCGCGGCCCGCGGAGCTGGTCGGCCCGGTGCTGATGCTGTGCGGCGAGGCCGGCAGCTACGTGACCGGTCAAACGCTGTTCGTGGACGGCGGGTATTTGGCTCGTTGAGTTGGTTATTCGTTAGCGGTTATTAGTCGCTGGCGAGTTGCTCTTCCCAAGGACGAATGACCAATAACCGATCACCGAACGTGGGTGGCTCTCATGACCGCGTGTGCCCTCTCGCCGAATTCCGTCGCACCGCTGGTGAAGCGCAGCGTGTACCGCGAGGTCGTGGAAGAAGAGAACCGGCACAAGTGGATCGAGAGCGAGAAGGCCGGTTACGACCTCGGCGAGAAGTGCGTGCGGCAGTGGGTCGCGGACCACTGGAACGGGTACCTGCGGGCGAAGTGGGTGGAGCACCTTCAGGGCAAACACTTCTGGGTCGAACTGGACCGCGGCGACTTCGGTCTGCTCCAGCGCCGGTTCAGCGACCAGCGCGAACTGCTCGACCAAATCCTCTCGCAACTGGCCGGCGGCAAAGAGAACCTCGACGTGATCGCGTGGGCCATCGCCCACGGCACCCCGCTGGAACCGGTGTTCGAGATCCTCGAAGCGCTCGACATCAACAGCCGCCGCCTGTCCCGCTGGTTCGACTGACCGCCCGGTTGCGCCCGCGCCCCGGTGCCCGGTTCCTCCCGCATGGCCGATCTCACGTTTACCTTCCGCTCGCGAGTGCCCGCGCCGGCCGAGGCCGTGTACGCGTGGCACGCCCGGCCGCTCGCGTTCACCCGCCTCGCGCCGCCGTGGGAGGCCGCGACCGTCGCGCACCAAGAGGGCGCGTTCGGCACCGACGGCTACCGCGCGCACATCCGCACCGGGCTGTTCGGCCCGTTCAAGGCGACGTGGCTCGCCGAAGCGTTCGACTTCGCGCCCGGCGCGCGGTTCCGCGACCGGCAACTGAAAGGGCCGTTCGCGTACTGGGAGCACACGCACAACTTCATACCGGACGGCCCGAGCGCGTCGGTTCTCGAAGAGAGCATTCGGTACCGGTTGCCGCTCGGCGCGCTCGGCCGGTTGTTCGGCGCGCGCGCGGTGCGCGCGCGCCTCGGAGCGATGTTCGCCTACCGGCACGCGCTCACGATTAGCGACCTGAAGCGCCACGCGCGGTTCGCGCACCTGCCGCGCAAGACCGTAATCGTGACCGGGTCGCGCGGGCTGGTGGGTTCGGAACTGGTACCGTTCCTCACCACCGGCGGGCACCGCGTCGTTCGGCTCGTGACCGGCAGCGAGCGCCCGACCTTCGACGACGGCACCGAATGGGTGCGGTGGAACCCGAGCGCCGCGCCGCCCCCGGACGTGTTCGCGCGCGCCGACGCGCTCGTTCACCTCGCGGGCGACAACGTCGCGCGGGGGCGGTGGAGCGCGGCAAAGAAGGCGCGCATCGTGGACAGCCGCAAGGGGCCGACGCGGCTGCTGGCGGAGGCGGTCGCGGCGCAGAAGCGCCCGTTCGCGTTCGTGTGCGCGAGTGCCGTCGGCTTCTACGGCGACCGCGGGGACGAGGAACTGACGGAAGCGTCGCCCATCGGTACCGGTTTCTTCCCCGATGTGGCGCGCGAGTGGGAGGCCGCGTGCGAGCCGGCGCGGGAAGCCGGCGCGCGCGTCGTGAACGCGCGCATCGGAGTGGTACTGTCGCCGAAGGGCGGCGCATTGGGCAAGCAACTGTTCCCGTTCAAGATGGGCGCGGGGGCGGTGCTCGGCACCGGGAAGCAGTGGCTGCCGTGGGTGACGATCGGCGACACGGTGGGCGCGCTGCACCACGCGCTCGCGAGCGAAACGTTGCGCGGTCCGGCGAACGTTGTGGCTCCGCGCCCCGCGACCAACCGCGAGTTCACGAAGGCGCTCGGCCGCGTGCTGCGCCGCCCGGCGTTCCTGTGGCTGCCGCGGTTCGCGCTGCGGGTGCTGTTCGGCGAAGTGGCGGACGCCGCACTACTCGCGAGTATGCGAGCGGTGCCCGCGGCGCTGACCGCGGACGGCTTCACCTTCGACCACGCGGAACTGGAACCGGCGCTGCGATTCGTCTTGGGGCGCTGAGAGCGGTGCCGCGGGCGC
>JALHNS010000599.1 GCA_022843445.1 Gemmata sp. | reverse complement strand
AGCAGGCCCAAACCGCGCGCGACGCGGTCGAGTCCGACGACCTGACCCGCGGCGTGTTCGCCAAGATGACCGGCGACCTGAACGGCACGCTCGCGCCGCTGCCGCCCAAGTCCGGCGGGAACGCCGCCGCCAGCGGGGGCACCGTTACCGGCGGTACGCCGGGCACCGATCCTAACGCCGCCGCCGCGCCTGCCGATCCTGCCGCCGGTGCGACCGGCACCGCGCCCGCGCCCGACCCGAACGCGGCAACCGCCGAACCCGCGACGCCCGGCGCAACCGATAACTCCACCGCGGTCGCCGCGGACCTCGCGTTTCAGGGCGGCTTGATCGGCGACAACACGAAGTTCACGCTGTTCGTGGGCCGCACGCCCGAAGTGTTCGGGCGGTACGGGAACCCCGGCGAACAGGTGCGAGCCGACCTGCGACAGGTGATTTACTGGTTCGAGGACGGCCGCGGGCTGTACCGCCGCGAGCGCCCGTGGGTGACGGCCGAGGGCGTGCGCAACGGCGTCGAAACCGACCCGGACGCGCCGGACTCGGTGCTGCTGGCCGAAGAGGTGACGGCGGTGACGTTCGAGTACGCGGAGGGGACCGGATTCGTCGGGACGTGGGACGGCACCACGCCCGGCCCGGACGGCGTGACCCCGATGGGCCCGCCCCGCGCGGTCAAAATTACGCTGACCTACCAAGTGCCGGTGGGCCGCGGGAAGACGGTCGATCGCACGGTGTCGCAGGTGATCGTGATTCGCGCCGCCCCCGGTTCCTACACGCCGCCGCTACTCGAAGCGCCCACCGACGGCGCGACCGAAGGCGGGGGAACAACCGGCGGGGGAACAACCGGCGGCGCGACGACGGGCGGGAGCACAACCGGCGGCGCGACGGGCGGCGGAATGACCGGTGGCGCGCCGATGGGCGGCGGGATGGCCGGTGGCGGAAACACCGGTGGCACGCGCCCGACCGGCGGCGGCGTGACGGGCGGAGGCGCAACCGGCGGCGGAAGCACGGGCACGCGGCCGAGTGGCGGCGGTGCGACCGGCGAAGGCGGTTCGACCGGCGGCGGGCGCACCAGCGGTGGCGGAACCACGGGCGGCGGAACCACGGGCGGGGGTGGACGATGACGCGCAACGCCCAACCCCGCGAAGGGTACGTCATCTTCGCGGTGCTCATTGTGGTGGTGGTGCTGTCACTGGTCGCGTACCGGTTCGCCGACTCGATGGTCGGCGAGTACCGGGCCGGCGTGCGCGCCGCCGAAGACGCGCAGGTGAAGGCCGCGGCCGTCTCCGGGCTGCACTACGCCGCCGCGGTGCTCTCCGACCGCGAAACCTTCTACGGCGACCTCGAGGGCAACCCGTTCGACAACGCGGACCGCTTCGAGGAAGTGACCCTGACCGAGCAAGGGGCGCGCGCGCCGAAGTTCTCCATTCGCGCCGTCGTGCCCGATGCCGCCGGCACCTACGAGCAGCGGTTCGGCGTGGTGGACGAGGGCGGCAAACTGAACATCAACAGCCTCATCGCGCTCGACAGCACCGGCGAGCAGTTGTACGCGGCGCTCATGAAGTTGCCGAACATGACCGAAGACGTGGCGAACGCCATTGTGGACTGGGTGGACACCGACGACACCGAGCGCGCCAACGGCGCGGAGTCGGCCTTCTACCAGTCGCTGCCGAACCCGTACCGCACCAAGAACGGCCCGCTGAACTCGCTCGACGAACTGCTGTTCGTGCGGGGCGTGACGCCCGAACTGCTCTACGGCGGCGACCGCAACCGCAACGGTATCGTGGACGGCGACGAAACGGACAACACCCGCGGCTGGTCCGATTACCTCACCGTCTACGGCCGCGAGATTAACGTGGACATGAGCGGCACGGTGCGCATCTACCTGAACGGCGACGACCTCGAAACGCTGTTCAAGCAACTGCAGCAGGCCGTAGGCGACGAACTGGCCGCGTACATCGTCGCCTCAAAGGTGTTCAGCCCGACCCGCGCACAAACGACGACCGCGACGCTGAACGTGAGCGGCGGTTCGATGACGATCACCATGAGCGGCGGCGGCGGCAACCAGCAGGGTCAGCGCCCCAAAGTGCCCGCGACCACCGAGCAACTGCTGACCGCGGTGCAGGCCCAAATCGCGGCAACCGGTACCAGCGGGAAGCGCATTCGCTCGCTCATGGACCTGACGAACACGCAGATCGCGCTGCCGCGCCCGCCGGGCACGCCCAACGACGTGCCGGACTACGTCGCGTACTCGCCGCTGCTCGACCCGACCAAGCTGAACCAGATGCTCCCCGCGCTCTTGGACAAAACGACCACGCGACAGGCCGTGGAGATGGTGCCGCGCATCAACGTGAACTCCGCGCCCCGCGAGGTGCTGCTCGCGGTGCCGAACCTGACCGAGACCGAAGTGGACGCGCTGCTGACCGCGCGGCCGAACCAAGTGTTCACCGAAGTGGGCACCGTTTCGACCGCGTGGCTGGTGACCAGCGGCGCGCTCACCACCCAAAAGTTCAAACAGGTGGAGCGGTACCTCACCGGCAGTTCGATGGTGTACCGCGTGCAGAGCATCGGGTACACGCGCCCGAACGGCCCGGTCGCCCGCATGGAAGCGGTGATCGATACGAACCAAGGCGCGCCGCGGTTCCTGATGGTGCGCGACCTGAGCGAACTGGAGAACCCCCGCGGGTTCCGACCGGGAGCGACCGACAACTAGCGGACAAGTGGTTAGGGTCAGTGGGCAGAGTGAAAGGCAGTGCGTGGCGCGCCCGCGCCGCTGCCCAAATGCTTCTGCTTTCTGGTCACCGACTCTTCCACCAGCCACTAGCCACTAACCACTAACCACTACTACCGTGTCCAACTTCATCGCGATCGATCTCGACGCACAGGGCCTGTACGCGGTCGCCGGGACCGCGCGCGGCGCGGTGCGCATCGCCAGCGCGACCGCGTGGGCGGCAGACACCGGCCGCGACGCGCCGCCGGCGCTCACCCCGGAAACGGCCCGGCAGTTCGGCGAAGCGCTCCGCGACCGGCTCAGCGCCGC
>JALHNS010000598.1 GCA_022843445.1 Gemmata sp. | reverse complement strand
CTGCTGGCGGCGCAGGCCGCCGGCGCGCTGCCCATCAACTTCGCGGCCCCGCGCCAGCCGCAACTCGAGGGGAACCCGGCCAAGCGCAAGGTGGCACTGGCCGCGCTGGCTGCGGGCCTGCTGCTGCTGGTCGGGGCCGGGGTCGGCTACATGAAACTGAGTGCCGCGCAGGAGCGCGTGGCGGAGCGCACCGCCGAGCGCGACGACCTGAAGAAGCGGATCGACGCCGGCGCGCCGGACGCGAAACGGGCCGGCGCGCTCGACGGCTGGCAGAAGCGCGAGGTGCGCTGGGACCAAGAGCTGTACGAACTGGCCCGCCGCATGCCCGCGGACGACAGCGTGCGCGTCGCGCAGCTCACCGCCACGCCCATCCCCCCGGACAAGAACGGCAAACAGGAGGCGCAGGCGCTCATCAACCTGAAGGTGAACGCCACCAGCACCGCTGCGGCCGCCGCGCTCATGTCCGCGTTCGAGAACGACAACCGCCCCGGCTCGAAGTACTACGTGGGCACCGGCCAGACGATCCTGCAACCGGGGGGCGCGCAGGCCGGCAAGTACAACCAGAACGTCACGCTGTGGACCAAGGTGATCCACCGCGAGCCGAACCAGTACACGAACGTGGTGAAGTTCAAGCCGCCCAAGCGCACCGCCGGCGTCGCCTACGGCAGCGCGGCGACCGAACCCGAACCGAAGCCGCCGGAACCCAAGGACGAACCGAAAGAAGAGCCGGAGCCGGCCCCCGCGCCCGCCGACAAGGGCGACTGAGCGCCGCGCCTCCGTTCGCTCCGCCCCCGGTTCTTTCGCCCCGCACACACGCTCCGGACACCGACCCCGATGAACTCCCGCGAACAGACCCTCGCCAGCGTCCTCGCCGGCCTGCTCGTCCTCGGCGGCGGCGCCGCGCTGGGCTACTTCTTCCTGTACCAGCCCTACGAAGAGGCGCGCGCCGCCGAAGACGCGCTGGGCACCGAAATCGACGACCTGACCCGCAAGGCCGCCGAGATGCAGAAGAACGCGAAGAACCTCGCCGCGGCGCGCGCCCGCACCCTCCCGGCCGACGAGGCGCTCTCGGGGCGCGAGTACACGGTCGCCCTCGACCGCATGATCGCCGCCGCGGGCATCAAGGACCACTCCATCAACAAGAAGCCCGTGGACAACGGCGCGCGGACCGTGCCGCAGATCGCCAAAGACAAGCCCGCCTACACCCGCGTGGCCTACGAACTGATCTTCAAGAAGACCGACATGTGGGCCTTGAAGGACTTCCTCAAGGCGTACTACGAGTTCGGCCTGATGCACCAGATCACCGCGCTGACCATCAAGAAAGAGGACGAGCCGGGCGCGAAGGTGCAGCGCCGCAACGACCTCACCGTCACCATCACCACCGAGTCGCTGATCCTCGACGGCGCGGAGAACCGTGCGTCGCTGCTGCCGGTGCCCGCCGCGCTCGCCGCGCTGGGCGGCGGGGTGCTGCACAAGGCGCTGGGCACCGGGCCGGAAATCGCCCGCACCCTGCGCGCCGCCCCGACGCCCGAGTCGGCCCCGCCCCGCGACCTGAGCCTCATGGTGCTCAAGGACCCGTTCAGCGGCCCGCTCCCGCCGCCGCCCCCGTTCAAGATCGCCAAGATCGACGACGTGAAACTGAAGCTCGACGAGAAGCCCAAACCGGTGAAAGTGGCCCTCAGCGGCGACGGCGCGACCGGCGCGAAGGTGTCGGCCAGCGTCGAGGGCAAGCTGTTCCCCGCGGACGCGAAGGTGAAAGTGGACCCGAAGACCAACGCCATCGAACTGCCGGCCCTCCCCACGATGACCGAGGAACTCGCGAAGCTCAGTTCCACCGTGCGCGTGAGCGCCACCAACACCGAGGGCAAGACCGAGACGATTTCGTTCAAGGTGTCGGTCGCCGACCTGCCGAAGGTGGACGAAGAGCCGCAGGCCCCGAAGCCGACCGAAGACATTTCCGGCGTGATCCTGCTCGTCGCCGTGGTGCAAGGGTCCGACGGCACCGCGTGGGCGCGCGTCTCGGACAACGCCAACCGCACCCGCTACGACGTGAACGTGAAGAAGGGCAAGAGCGAACTCGAAGTGGTGAAGGAGTGGTTCGTCGGCGGGCGCGGCTGGCGGCAGGACCTCGACCACGAGGCCCCGCCGAGCACCATGCACATCTCGGACAAGTTCAGCACCACCGACCGCCTGTTGAAGGTGGTGGCGGTGGAGGGCAACTCGCTGATCGTGGCCGATCTGCAACCGAAGGGGCCGCCCAAGTCGGCCCCGAAGCCGCCGACCGGCAAGGGCGCGCGCCCGGGCTTCGGCCCGCCGCCGCCGCCGAAGCAAGGCCCGGGCGATCCGCTCGCGGCGTTCGGCGGCAACGTGGCCGTCGCGGTGCAGTTGCCCAAGTACTACCGCTGGGTGGTGGGCCAACCGCTCTCGGCGCTCAAGCCGCTGTCGGAGCAGGAGAAGGCCGACGTGCTGCGCCGCACCGCGACCGGCCCGGTACTTGCCAGCGCGACGCCGTGACGCGCGCGAAGGCGAACGGCACGACGCGGAGCGGCTTATCGTGGTGCGACGCTCCGCGTCGCGTTCGTCGCGCTTCTCGTGGTACGGGTCGGGAAGAACGACGCGGAGCGCCGTGCCACGATCAATCAGTCGGAACGCGGTGCTACGTCCGCAGCACCGGCCAGAACACGCGCACCTGCGTGCCCCAACCGGGGTCCGAGGTCACGTCCACGCGCCCGCCCGCGGCGCGCACCGCGTCGCGCACGATCGCCAGCCCCATGCCGGTGCCGCTCGCGCCCTTCGTGGTGAAATACGCGTCGAACATGCGTGCGCGCACCTCCGGCGGGATGCCGGGGCCGGTGTCGCTCACCGTCAGCACCACGCATTCGCCTTCCGCGGCGGCCCGCACGTTCACCGTGCCCGCGGCGGTCGCGTCGCACGCGTTCTGCACGAGGTTCAGCAGCACGCGGTCGAACTGCACCGGGTCGGCGCTCACGAGCGGCAGGCGCTCGGCCACGTCCAGCACCAGCGCGACGCGGTGCCCGGCCGCGCCGCGCAGCAGCGGTTCGAGG
>JALHNS010000597.1 GCA_022843445.1 Gemmata sp. | reverse complement strand
TCTGGCCGGTGTCAAAATGCCTTGAATTTGCACCGGCCAGAGGCCGGTGCCACAAATCCAACGAGCCAAAGTAAGTGCCATTGGGCCGATTGCACCGCCCGGCGCGGCGGCTTATCGTAGACGGTTCGATGGCGCGCCGCGCCGCTTCGGAGTGCCCGACATGTTCCGACCGTTGGCCGTTGTGAGCTTGTGCGCGGGCGCGCTCGTTGCGGTTCGCGCCGAGCCGCCGAAGCCGGTCGAAGCGAACCGGGTGGCAACGGCGCTCGCGTTCGCACACGAGTACGGCACGCCCGACGCGCTCGCGCCCGCGAACGATCGCGACCTGAAGGTGCGCCTCATCTCCGCGCTGGGCAAGGCCCCAGAACTGACCGCCGAAGACGCGGGCGCGTTCGTGGGCCGCGCCGCCTTCCGCGCGCTCGCGGGCGACGGGCCGCTCACCGTAACGAAGATGGGCGAACTGCTCCGCGCGCGGGTGCCCAAGGCGCGCGCCGACATGCACGCGAAGGTGCGCGCGCACGCGGACCTGCTCGCCACTCAGTTCGACGCCATCGGCGCGTTGCACCACAAACCGAACGACGAGTTGGTGAAGTGGATCGTGAAGCACTACGAGCCGGGCAAGGAACTGAGCGCGATCGTGATGTGTACGGGCAACACGCGGCGCAGCATGCTCGGGGCGACGATGGGCAACGTGGCCGCGGCGTATTACGGACTGCCGGGCGTGCGGTTCTACAGCGGCGGCACGAACCCGGACGCCTTCAACCCGCGCACCATCGCTGCGCTGAAAGAGATCGGCGTGGAGGTCGAGCCGACCGGGAAGGAGGCGGCGCGCGGCAAGGCCGACACCCCGAACCCGATCTACCGCGTCAGTTGGGGCAAGGGACTTGAGGCGCTGGAGTTCTCGAAGAAGTACACCGACCCGCACAACCCGCGCACCGGGTTCGCTTCCATACTGGTGTGTAGCGAGGCCGACGACGCGTGCCCGGTGGTGCCGGGTGCGAGTGCGCGCGTCTCGGTGCCGTACCTCGACCCGAAGGCGTTCGACGGCGCGCCGTTCGAGAGCGCGAAGTACGCGGAGCGCCGCGACGACATCGGCCGCTTCATGCTGAGCGCACTGATGCAAGCCCGCCGCCGCTTGGAACTCGACGGTAAGTTGAAGTGAGTGGGGAGTTCCAAGTTCCAGAAGTTCCGAGCCAACGGTTCTTCAGCTTGGAACTTCTGGAACTTGGAACTTGGAACTACTGTAAGGCGCATGTCCGACGTGTCGCAAATGCTGGACGCGGTGCGGGCCGGCCGCGCGGCCCCGGCCGAGCTGCTGCCGCTCGTGTACGACGAGCTGCGCCGGCTCGCGGCCGCGAAGCTCGCGCACGAGCCGCCCGGCCAGACGCTCCAGCCCACCGCACTCGTGCACGAAGCGTTCCTGCGTATCGGCGGGGACCAAACGTTCGACACCCGCGGGCACTTCTTCGCCGCGTGCGCCGAAGCCATCCGTCGCGTGCTGGTCGATCGCGCGCGGGCCAAGCGCGCCGACAAGCGCGGCGGCGCGCTCCACCGGCACGACGCACACGAACTGCCCCTCGCGGCCCCGGAACCCGACGACGACTTGCTCGCGCTCAACGAGGCGCTCGACCTGTTCGCCCAACTCGAGCCCCAGAAGGCCGAGTTGGTGAAACTCCGCTACTTCGTGGGCCTCACCATCGACGAAGCCGCGGACGCGCTCGGGGTTTCTCCCGCCACGGCGAAGCGGCACTGGGCGTACAGCAAGGCGTGGCTGTTCGCGACCGTGCGCGGAAGCAAAAAGTGAGCGGATTCGTGAGCCGGTTCGCGCGCGGACTGCGCATTGCGGGTGTGCCCCAGCGGAGCGACCCAATGACCGACGAAGCCGCGTTCACCGCCGCCCTGCCCCTCACCGACCCGGCCCAGCGGGCCGCGTACCTCGCCGCCGCGTGCCCGGACCCGGTGCAGCGCGCGCGCGTGGAAGCGCTGCTCGCGGCGCACGACGAGGCCAACTCGTTCTTGGAAGCGCCGGCCGCGGGGCGCGCCGAAGTGGGCAGCAACACGCGCACCTTCAGCGCCGACGCGCCGGGCGAAGGCGCGGACGAAAACGACCCGCTGCTGCTGCTCGCGCCGCCCGGCCGCCCGGACTCGAAGGGCCGCATCGGGCACTACGAGGTGCTCCAAGTGCTCGGCCGCGGCGGGTTCGGCGCGGTGTACCGCGCGTTCGACGAGGTGCTGCACCGCGTGGTCGCCGTGAAGGTGCTCCTGCGGCACATCGCGGCCACGTCGCCGGCGCGCAAGCGGTTCTTGCGCGAAGCGCGCACACTCGCGCAGGTGCGGCACGAGAACGTGGTGCAGGTGTACGAGGTGGGCGAAGCGCCGCTCCCGTACCTCGTGATGGAATTCGTGCCCGGCGAAACGTTGCAAGCGCGGCTCGACCGCGTCGGCCCGGTGGAACCCGCGGAGGTGGTGCGCATCGGCCGGCAGATTGCCGAGGGGCTGGCCGCCGCGCACGCCACCGGCCTCGTTCACCGCGACATCAAGCCCGGCAACGTGCTGCTCGAAGGCCCGCAACTGCGCGTGAAGATCACCGACTTCGGCCTCGCGCGCGCCGCGGACGACGCCAGCATCTCGCAGAGCGGCCTCATTGCCGGCACGCCGCTCTACATGGCCCCGGAGCAGGCGAAGGGCGACCACATCGACCACCGCGCCGACCTGTTCAGCCTCGGCAGCGTGCTGTATCAGATGCTGTCGGGCCGGCCGCCGTTCCGAGCCAGCAACACGCTCGCGGTGCTGAAGCGCGTGTGCGAAGACGACCCGCGGCCGATCCGCGAGCTGATCCCGGAAGCGCCCAAGTGGCTGTGCGACATCGTCGCCAAACTGCACGCGAAGGACCCCGACCGGCGGTTCCAAACCGCGCGCGAGGTGGCCGACGTGCTGGCCGCGTGCGAGGAGCGGCTCAAATCCACCACCGACCCGCGCGGGTTCCCGACGGTGACGCCGCCGGAGCCGACCGAAACGGTCGCGTACGCGCCCCCGGCGCGCAAGCCGAGGTGGCGCGCGGCGGCGCGCGCGCTGCTCGCGGTCGCG
>JALHNS010000596.1 GCA_022843445.1 Gemmata sp. | reverse complement strand
CGCGCCCTGCGGCGGTTGCGCGGGGCGCGGGGCGCGGCCGCGCCCTTGCCCCTGCTGTTCCGGCGGCAGCGCCGCGCGCCCTTCGAGGCACGCGTCGGCCAGCTTCGCCAGCACCACTTCGATCGAGCGGATGCTGTCGTCGTTGCCGGGGATCGGCAGGTCCACGAGGTCCGGGTCGGAGTCGGTGTCGATGAGCGCGATCGTGGTCACGCCCATGCGCTTCGCCTCTTTAACGGCGATGTGCTCCTTGTTCGGCCCGACGATGACCAGCGCGTCCGGCGGCTTGATCATGTCGCGGATGCCCATCAGGTTCCGGCGAATCTTAATGAGTTCGCGGCTGAGGGTCGAAATCATCTTCTTGGAGTGCGTGCGAATGTCGGACGTGTCCGGGGCCTTGGCGGGGTCCAGTTTGCCCGCGTCGGTCATGAGGCCGGCGATGTAGGTGTTCAGGTCCACCTTGTTCACGTTTTCGCCCACCGGGAGCCACATGGCTTCCAGCTCTTGGAGCCGCTTCAACCGGTTGCGAATCGTGCGGTAGTTCGTGAGGGTGCCGCCCAGCCAGCGCTCGCTGACGTAGGGCATGCCGCACCGACGCGCCTCGCGCTCGACGATCTCTTTGGCTTGCCGCTTGGTGCCGACGAACATGACGAGGCCCCCGCGGGCCACCACCTGCGACAGGTAGCGGTACGCGCGCAGCAGGCCGCGAACGGTCTCTCGCAGGTCGATGATGTGAATCAGGTTCCGCTTGCCGTAGATGTACGGCCGCATCTTCGGGTTCCACCGGCTGGCCCGGTGGCCGTAATGCACGCCCGCGTCGAGCAGGACTTTCACGTCTACGAGAGCCACGGCAACTCCTTCGAGGACTCGGCACGAATCACGCTGTAGTGGCGCATGATGTGGCACATCCTCCGACAAGTGAAGATTCGCCCCCAACACGGTTTCTGGGGCGGCCCGGTGTCCGGCTGCGGCGCGCACCTGTGGCGCGGCCGACGTTCTGCCGGAAGCTATTACTATAAGTGAACGCCGCGCCCGCGTCCAACCCGCCCGTGCGAATCTGTAGCGCGGCATCGAGAACGGCCGGGGTTGAAACCCCGGCCTACGCAAGGTGGTCCCGTTGGGACCATGAAGACAGCGCGCGTTTTGGACGCCAACGGCGTCACCTTGCTTAGGCCGGGGTTTCAACCCCGGCCGCGCCCAAAACCGCGCACGTGCGCCCGCGGCGCTACTCCACCTTGCCGCAGTCGCTGATGACCACTTTCACCGACGTCTGCCCGCTGCGCGAGCCGACCGCTTCAATCTTCTGAACCACGTCGTAGCCCGACACGACCTGCCCGAACACCACGTGCTTGCCGTCGAGGTGCGGGGTGTCGGCGGTGCAGAGGAAGAACTGCGAGCCGTTCGTGTTCGGGCCGGCGTTCGCCATCGACAGGCAACCCGGGCCGAAGTGCTTGCCCGCTTTGCCCTCGAACGTCTCGTCGTCGAACCGCCCGCCGTAGATGGACTCACCGCCGCGACCGTCGCCGCGGGTGAAGTCGCCCCCTTGGCACATGAACCCCGGGATCACGCGGTGGAACGCCGAGCCTTTGAACGCCAGCGGCGTGCCCGTTTTGCACTTGGTGCCGATGCACAGTTGCAGGAAGTTCTCCGCGGTCTTGGGGCACGTGTCCGCGAACAGTTCCAACTCGATCCGCCCGGCGGCTTTGCCGTCGATGGTCATGTCGAAGAACACCTTGGGGTTCTTCGGGTTCACGGCGTGGAACGGCTTGTATGCGACTGGCACGTCAGGTCCTCTTTGGGGTGTGGTGGGTTGACCGCCCTCGCCGTCCGGCATGGCCGAACAGGCGGGCAGAAGCGCGAGGCCGACCGCAAGAGCGATGCCGCGCAACTGGAACGTTGACCCGTGACGCATGGGAGGCTCGTGTGGGAGGAACGCACGCACCCATTATCCAAGGGCGAGAAGGGAAGGCAAGGAAGCGGTGCGTCTTGCCCGCGCGTCGCGCGAGCCACTGCGCGCTTCACGGGTTCGGTTTTTCGCGCGACTTCTCCGCGCTCACCGAGTCCGGTGCGCGCGCCTTCGTAACATGACCGGCATGTCGGAGCCGACGCGGGAAGCGTTTCTCGGCGCGCTCAGGCGCAGCCGCCTGTTCGAACCGCCGGACTTGGAGCGATTCGTGGCCCGCGCGAGGGCCGATTCGGCGCGCGCGCTCGCCGACGCGCTCGTGCGGTTCGGCGCGCTCACCCACTACCAAGCCGACAAACTGATGCGCGGCCGCACCGCGGGCCTCGTCATAGGCCCGTACGCGGTGCTCGCGCCGCTCGGCCGCGGCGGCATGGGCACCGTCGTTTACCTCGCGCGCGACCGGCGGGTGGCCGAGGAGTTCGGCGATTCGGTACTCGTCGCTCTCAAACTGCTCCCGGTGCGCGTCGGCGCGGAACAGCCGATCACGCTCGCGCGGTTCCGCCGCGAAATGGAGCTGGGCAAGCGGGTGCGGCACCCGAATGTGGTGCGCACGTTCACCTCCGGCGACACCGACGACGTGCACTATCTCGCGCTCGAGTACGTGCCGGGTCTAACGATCCGCGACTGGGTGAAAAAGCACGGCCCGATGCCCGCGGGCGAAGCCGCGGCCGTGTTCGCCGACGTCGCCGCGGGCCTCGCGCACGTTCACGCGACGGGCCTCGTTCACCGCGACGTGAAGCTCGCGAACGTGATCGTGCGGCCGGACGGCCGCGCGGTGCTGCTCGACCTCGGTCTCGCCATCGCGCCCGCGGAGCCGCGCCCGGAGAACCCCGCCGTTGCCGGCGGCAAGGGGTACGTCGTCGGCACGATGGACTACCTCGCGCCGGAACAGGGCCGCGATTCCGCCGCGGTCGGGCCGAAAGCGGACGTGTACGGGTTGGGGTGCGCGCTGTTCGCGGCCCTCACGGGGCGCGTGCCGTTCCCCGCGGACGACGCGAAAGCGAAGATCCGCCGGCACCGCACCGACCCGCCGCCGCCTGTGCCCGGTGTGCCGCCGGCCCTCAAGAAGCTGATTCACCGGTTCATGTCGAAAGACCCCAACGCGCGCCCGACCGCGGCGCGCGCCGAAGCGCTGCTGCGC
>JALHNS010000595.1 GCA_022843445.1 Gemmata sp. | reverse complement strand
GCGCCCGACGCCCTACGTGACGCCGCTACAGGGTATGTTCTACTGTTCGACCCCCGCGGGCTGCGCGCCGTGCGCGGCCGGCGCGGCCCCGGTGTACGCGCCGCCCGCTATCACCCCGCCCGGCCCGACGATGCCGACGCCGATGCCGCCGCCGAAGATCGCCGGCCCGGTGGTGATGCCGCCCCGCGCGCAACCCGGCGCACCGCCCCCGCGGGCGCAACCCGGCACGCTGCCCGGCACGGTGGTGCCCGCGGGCTTCAAGGCGCTGGTGAAGTGAGGAGGGCGCACGCGTGGCGAAAACGAAACAACCGGCCGACGAGTTCGCCCCGTGCCGACTCGTCGAACACGACGACGGCACGTTCAGCATCACCTTCGACGCGTTCGGGGGCACGGCCTAGGCGTTCGAGGAACACGGCTACGACGCCGGCGGGTACGCGTGGCACGGCGTTGTGGAAGCGATGGTCCGCGCCCGCGCGCCGAAGATCAAAAAGCTGGTGAAGTACGACCCGGAAGCCAGCACGTTCGCGGCCTACGGCAAAGACCGCGACGCGCTGAAGCAAGTGGCGGCGCTGATCCGCGAGGCGCTCGCCGACCCGGAGATGCTCGCGGAGTTCATCGCGAAGGCCGACCCGGACCTGATGGACTGATTGTGGCTCGAAGCGCCCGTTGTGGTGGCATTCTGCCGCGCGCCGCCCCCTCGTAGGACAGGCTTCCAGCCTGTCCCGACTGTCCGCGACCGCGACACGGGACAGGCTGGGAGCCTGTCCTACGCGCCCCGTTGTGGTGGCATTCTGCCGCGCGCGCCGCTATGGTTGTAGGGCACGCCCGGAGGGCCACACATGGGTACCGCGACCGCACTCGCCCCCGAACCGGCACGCGCCAGTCAGAACGTCGAAGGGCGACTCGGCTCGTGGCCCGCGAACGCCGCCGTCGCGCGCGTCGGGCTGCCGTGGAAGCGGCGGCTGTCGCGCGCCGCGCTGCTCGTCCCCCAGATCCGCCACTTCGAGCGCACGTTCGGCTCGTTCACCGACGACGAACTGCTCACCCGCAGCATGCTCCTGCGCGGCAAGGCCCGCGGGAAGTACGATCTGGACGCGATGCTGCCCGAAGCGTTCGGCCTCGTGTCGGTCGCCATTCAGCGGGTGCTCGGCATCCGCCCCTACGACGTGCAACTCGCGGCCGGCGCGGTCATGCACTTCGGGGGCCTCGTAGAACTCGCCACCGGCGAGGGCAAAACCGTGAGCGCCAGCGCGCCCGCGTACCTGAACGCCCTCTCCGGCAAGGGCGTTCACGTGACCACCGTGAACGACTACCTCGCCAAGCGGGACGCGGAGTGGATCGGCCCGGTGTACCAGAAGCTCGGGTTCACCGTGGGCGTGATTCAGCAGAAGATGGACGAAGCGGCGCGGCTGGTCGCGTACAAGGCCGACGTGACCTACGGCACCGCGGCCGAGTTCGGGTTCGACTTCCTGCGCGACCGGCTGAAGGTGCGCGGCGGGCAGGCCGCCACCGCGCCGTTCTGGAGCGCGTGGACCGGCGGCGGCGGGCGCGCCGACCCGCGGGTGCAGCGCGAGTTGCACTACGCCATCGTGGACGAGGCCGACAGCATCTTCGTGGACGAGGCGAAGACCCCGCTCATCATCGCCAACCCCACGCGGCTCGCCGAACCCGAAGAGCAGGTGGTGTTCAAGTGGGCCGACGGCCTCGCGCGCCAGATGAGGCGCGACGAGCACTTCCGGTTGGACGTGAAGAAGGAGAAGGCCGAGCTGACCGACGCGGGCAAGCAGTTGGTGCGGTACTCGAACCCGCCCACCGGCAAGCACGCGAAGGCGATGGACAAGATGCACGAAGCGGTGGAGCGCGCGCTGCAAGCGCACTACAAGTTCACCCGCGACCACCACTACATGGTGAGCGGCGAGGGCAAGATCGTCATCATCGACGAGGGCACCGGGCGGCCCATGCCCGACCGGCACTGGCGCGACGGGCTGCACCAAGCGGTCGAGGCGAAAGAGGGCGTCGCGATCAACATGCCCAGTTCGCACGCGGCGCAGATCACGTTCCAGAACTTCTACCGGCTGTACGAGAAGCTCGCGGGCATGTCCGGTACGCTGATGCCGAACTTCTGGGAGATGCGCAAGGTGTACCGCCGGTGGACGACCAAGGTGCCCACCAACAAGCCCGGTAAGCGCGAGACGCTGCCGGACGCGGTGTTCCCCACCGAGGGCGCCAAGTTCGACGCGGTGGTGGCGAAAACCCAAGAGATGCTCGCCCGCGGTCGCCCGGTCCTGATCGGCACGCGCACCGTCGATGCGTCCAAGAAGATCAGCGCGAAACTGACGGCCGCGGGCGTGGCGCATCAGGTGCTGAACGCGGAGCAGAACGCGCGCGAGGCGGAGGTGGTGTCGCAGGCCGGCAAGCCGGGCACCGTGACCGTGGCGACGAACATGGCCGGGCGCGGCACCGACATCATCTTGGGCGGCACCATCAGCAAGGACATCGACGCGATCCGCGCCGACACGCGCCTGTCGGAAGAAGAGAAGGCGGCGCAAATCGCGGCGCTGCGCGCGGCGTGGCAGAAGGACAACGAGAAGGTGCTCGCGGCCGGCGGGTTGCACGTGATCTGCACGGAGCGGCACGAGGCCGAGCGCATCGACCGGCAGCTCATCGGCCGCGCCGGGCGGCAGGGCGACCCCGGCAGCGCGCAGTTCATGCTGTCGCTGGAAGACGGCCTGTTGGAGGGTTTGGGCGCGAAGAAGGCCCGCGAACTGGCCGAACTGGGCCGCGCCGGCGGCTCGCGCGATTGGAACGCCTTCGCCCCGCTGTTCCGCTTGGCGCAGCGCAAGGTGGAGGCGCGCCACTACCGCCAGCGCTTGGACCTGATGCACTACGACAAGCAGCGCCAAGAGATGCTGAAGGACTTGGGCGCGGACCCGTATGTGGACTGAGAAGTGGCTGGTATGAGTGGCTGGTGGTTCGAGCGGTTCTCGATTGGGTGTCGCGCATGCGACGCGGAGCGTCGCGCCACGATAGTGGCACCACGCTCCGCGTCGTTCTGTGCGCAACCCAACGCGAACCGCGACGAGCGCGAACCGCGACGAGCGCGAAC
>JALHNS010000594.1 GCA_022843445.1 Gemmata sp. | reverse complement strand
GGCACCGGGCTGCTGCCGGTCTTCGCGGCGTCCGCGGGGGGCAGGTACGCGGGGCGCGGCGCCTCGCGGTCCGGGGCCGTCCCGCGCACGATGCCCACCGGCGGTTCGAGCAGCGGCGCGCCCGGCCCGCCGCTCGTGCGCAGTTCCGTTCGCGCGCTCGCCAAGCTACCGGGGTTGCTGTCGCGCGCCGCGACCCGCGCCGGCGGCGTCTTGAGCGCTTCGAGCCACGACTCTTCGAGCGCGTCCACGGTGTCGAACCCGTACACGGTCTTCGCGGCGCTGTTCCACGTCTCGACGCTGTTGCCGGCCATCCCGGTGCCGAGGAACTGGAGCAACCGCCCCCGGCCCTCGCGCCCGTCGCCGCCCTTCTTCACGAGGTACGATGACACCGAGAACCCTTGCGCGTAGAGCACCATGATGTCTTTCGGGTACTCGGTCATGCGGAACAGCACCCGCAGGCGGATGCCGCGCCCTTGGTTCAGCAGTTCGCGGCACCGCACGTCGTGGTTGAACCGCTCGTCGTCGTTCTCGCTCAGCACGCTGCCGCCCTCGTCGGCCCACCGCGGCACCGGGCGGCCGAAGTGGTGCGCGAGTACGGTGTGCGTGACTTCGTGCGGCAGCACGCTGTAGAGCATCTGCTTCTTGTCGCCGCGAATTTCCATCTGCTGCGAGCTGACGACCGAGCGCCCGCCGCTGGAGCCGAAGGTGAAGGTGGTCGCGCCGCCCGCGCCGCCCTGCGTGAGTTGCACGGTGAGCGGGCACCGGCGGTTCCACGCGGGCATCTCGCGGCCGAGCCACTCGAGCGCCTTTTCTTTGCGGTAGAACTCGGCCATGTCGCCGAACTGCTTGGCGAGTTCGGCCGTCGGCGCGTCGACGGTGAAGTTGTCGGTGGTGTAGGTCGCGGCGCTCGCGAGCGCGGGTGCGAACAGCACCGCGACGAGCGCGCCGAGTTGCCGACGAAGCGTCATTCCCTTGACCTCCGTGGAGTGAGACGCCGTGCCGGGTGCGGCCGTGCAGCGTGCAAGGGCGTCAGGAAGTGTAACCGCAAGCGGTGTGCCGCGAGTGCGGAGTGGCACACCGCGGCGCGAAAGTGCGCGCGCAACGTACACGGTGGGAAGCGTTTCGGGATTCGCGCGGCTGTAGCGGGTGTGGCGCGCCGCGGTGCCGCCGGTGTAAGAAGTACAATCGGAAGCGCGGGGAAATGGGTTGTAAAAGTTACCGGCGCGACTGACCGGGATCGCGCTTCGCGGCCGGGGTTGAAACCCCGGCCACACGAACCGTGCCGCGCCCGCGTCTTCTCATCGGCCCGCGCCGCGTTTACCCTATTCGTACCTCCCGCTCATTCTGCCGGAACTCTCATGACCCGCTTCGCGCTCCCGATCGCGCTTGTCGGCGCGCTCGCGCTCGCCGCGCCGCCCGTCGCGCACCAAGAGTTCGCGTTCCACTGCGACCACGTCCTCGGGACGTCACTCGATCTCACCTTCGTCGCGCCGGACGAAGCAACGGCCGAAGCCGCGGAACTCACGGCGCTCGACGAGATCGAGCGCCTGCGGATGGTGTTCAGCACCTACGACGCGAACAGCGAGCTGAGCGCACTGAACCGCACGCGGGAACCGATGGCGGTGTCGGCCGACCTCGCGGAGGTGATCGAGCGCTACGGCGTGTGGCACAAGGCGACGAACGGCGCGCTCAGCCCACAGGTGGGCGAGTTGGTGAGCGTGTGGAAGGAGGGCGAGAAGGCGAACCGCGAGCCGGACGCGGTAGTGCTGAACCGCATCGTTGCCGACCTCGCGAAACCGGGCTGGAAGCTCGACGCGAACACGAACACCGTGCAGCGCCTCACCGACCAACCGCTGAACCTGAACGCTATCGCGAAAGGCTACATCGTGCGCAAAGCCGCTCTCGCGGTTCGCAAAGCGCACCCGAAGATCGGCGCGATGCTCGTGAACCTCGGTGGCGACATCCTCGCGCTCGGCGACCGCAGTTGGGCCGTCGGCGTGCAAGACCCGGTTGACACCTTCGACAACTCCCCGCCGGTCGCCGGGCTGAAACTCAGCAACAAGGCGGTCGCCACGAGCGGCGCGTACCAACGGTATTACACGATCAACGGCAAGCGGTACTCGCACATTTTCGACCCGCGCACCGGGAAGCCGGCGGAAGGCGTGCAGAGCGCGACCGTGGTGGCGAACGACAACGAGACCGCGAACGCGCTCGCGACCGCGCTCTGCGTGATGCCGGTCGCCGACGGGCTGAAGCTGATTGCCAACACGAGCGGCACGGGCTGTTACGTCATCGACGCCGCGGGCAAAGCGCACACCGCGGGCCTCACGGTGTTCGACGTGTTCAACGCGCGCGCGACGCAAGACAAGAAGGACGTACCCGCGAAGGGCGAAGCGTGGCCGGCCGGCTTCCGCGTCACGGTGGCAGTGGAACTACCGAAGATCGACGCGAAGCGGTACCGCAAGCCGTACACCGCGGTGTGGGTGGAAGACGACAAGGGCAAGGCGGTGCGGACGCTCGCGGTGTGGGGCAACTCGCCGAAGTACCTGAAAGACTTGAACGACTGGTGGAAGATCGGCAAGGGCAACAACGACCTGATTAAGGCCGTGACGCGCGCGACCCGCGGCCCGGGCAAGTACGACCTCGTGTGGGACGGCAAAGATGACAAGGGCACCGCGCTCGGGCAGGGCACCTACACGGTGCGCGTGGAAGTTCACCGCGAGTTCGGCGAGCACTTGCGGCAGAGCGGCAAGATCGAGTGCGCGGACAAGGTCGCGACCGAGAAGCTGCCGAAGAACGCCGAAACCGGCGAAACGGTGATCGAGTACAAGGCCGCGAAGAAGTGACCTCTCTGGGACCGCGGTGCTCAGTTGAAATGATGTTTCTGGGGAGTGTTTCTTGTGGCACCGGCCTCTGGCCCAATGGCACATACTTTGACGGATTGTCTTTGTGGCACCGGCCTCTGGCCGGTGCAAAAATGCCTTGAATTAACACCGGCCAGAGGCCCAATGGCACTTACTTTGTGGCTTTATGCTTGTGGCACCGGCCTCGGGCCGGTGTCAAAATGCCTTGAATTTGCACCGGCCCGAGGCCGGTGCCACAAATCCAACGAGCCAAAGT
>JALHNS010000593.1 GCA_022843445.1 Gemmata sp. | reverse complement strand
GCGGGCGCGGGGGCCGGCGCGCCGCCGGTGCGCACCACCACCGTCACGCCGCCCGCGGTGCGCGTGTCGCCCTCGCCCACTTCCGACTCGCGGCGCGCCGGCACCTCTTCGCACCGCACCTTGCCGTCGCGCACCCAATACTTGAGCGCGACTTCGGGCGCGCCGCGCGCCCACACGGCGCACGCGCGGGCGTCGCCGCCCACCTTCACCGGTTCCGGGCCGAGGTTCACCGTTATCACCTCGCGCTCGCCGAACCGCACTTCGAGCCACGCCCGCCGGAACGCCGCTTCCACCACGGCCACCATGAGGCCGATGCAGAAGCCGAGCACCGCCGCGCCACCGAACCGGCCGACGAGGTCTGCGGCGAGCGACAGTACGGCGAACGCGACCGCGCCGAGGAACCCGCCGCCCGCGCCGGCCAGCGCCGCCTTCTTCGCGTCGAGGTTCGGCACGAAGAAGCTCACGCCCCAGCCGAGCAGCACGCCGAGCAGCAGCCAGCCGATGACGAACCCGAGTTTGCCGACCCCGACGGCGAGGAACAAGAAGTACAGCACTTGGCCGAGCGACCCGGACACGAACCCGGCCGCGGCCGCGCCGAGTGCGACCAGCACCAGCGCCGCGCCGCCCTGCGCGAACGGGCGCTTGCCGACGTAGCGGTTCTGCCCCGCGAGCAGCGCGAGGCACAGCCCGACCGCGAGCAGGGCGGTCCACAGCCCGATGGCGCACACGGCCCACAGCGAGAACTGCGGGGGCACCACCGCGAGGTCCGAATCCGCGGACCCGGTCAGCCCGCCGCCGGTGGCGACGAACTTGACGAGCTTCTTCGCGCGGCCCGCGCCGCTCGTTGCCAGCAGCAACACTTCGCCCTTGTCGGTACCGGCGGCGAGTGCGCCCGGCTCGAACAGTACGCCGTCCGGCAAGTTCTCGACCGTCACTTCGACCGCGCCGGTGGTGTTGCGCCGCTCGACCGCAACCGGCACGCGCACCGACTGCCCCGCGGTCAGTTCGATGTCCTTGGGGGCCGCGAGGCCGAGCCGCGGCTTCAGCTCGAATTCGTAGATGGTGCGCAAGTTGTCTGTGCTGCCGTTGTGACTAATCGTGCCCTCGAACTCGTGCCGCTTGCCGTTGTGCAGCACGTTCACCTTGTAACTGCACTCGTTGGGTGCCTCGGCCCGATGGTGGAAGTAGTTGACCTGCACACGGTAGGTGCCCGCGGGCGCGCCGCCCTTCGGCCAGTAGATGTTCTCGACCGGTTCGCGAGTGGGTGGCACCGGTCGGCCAATTCTGTCGCGCTCGGCGTTGGCATCTACGTCTAACTGGCCACCGTTGCCGCCAGTTAGGTTCTTGTAGTAGATGCGGTCGCCGTTGGGCGCGACGACGTGCAGGTCGAGGTCGTTGACGTTGTACCAGATGAGCGACACCTGCACGTCGCCGGACTGCCCCTTCTCCCGGTCGACGCGCTCGCGGAACTCGTTGGGCAGCGGGGGCGGTGCGGGGTCGGTCGGTTTGGCGATGAGCGACGGCCCTTGCCCCGCGCCCGCGGCGGACGCGAGTTGGTTCGCGGCCCAGAGTACCGGTTCGGCGACGAGCCAGCCCGCGAGCGCCCCCGCGACCCCGAACAGGCCGAACAGCAGCACCTTCTTGAACGCCGCGGACAGGTTCATGGACCGCCCCGGGAACCCCGTGTGCGCGCGCCGCGCGCTAGGAACCTATGTGCGCCCCGCGGCGCGCCCTTTCGCGCCCGTCGTGCTTTCCGGCGGCGTCACTGGTCGCCGAACAGGTCCGGGTTCGCGCTCGCGCCCTCGGCCGCGCTCGCCACCCGAACCGCCAACCGCGGGACCGCCCCGCCGCCGGGCACTTTCAACTGGTCTACCGAATCTTTTTTCGCCTCGCACGCTTTTTTCAGTTCCGCGAGCGAATTCGGCGTCCACTTCGTGCGGCCCGGCGCGGCGTCCACTTTCGCGCGGGCCGCGTTGTACTCGACCGCCGCTTTGCTCAGGTCGGTGGGCCCCAACTTCTTCACGTCCCACGTGGACATGTCGTAGGCGAGGTACACGTTCACGCCGGGCGGCTTCACGGGCAGCGTCAGTTCGTTCAGCCCGTCGGCCGCGGGCGACAGGTTCTGGAACACGGTGTCCGCGCCGGCCCGCGGCTCGTAGCCCACGCGCACCGCGCTCCGCGCCACCGGCTTGTTGTTCAGCAGTACGACGTCGTCCAGCAGGGCGGCCGGCGCGAGGAACTGCGCGCAGAACTCTTGCACCTTGTCGCGGATCAGCGCGCGGGTGCGCGGGTCGGTGGTGCGCCGGTACTGCTCGCCCACGCCCTTGAGCCACGCGGCCGCGCCGCCGGGCGCGACGAAGAGGCCCTCTTGGGCGAACAGGCCGAGCAGGGCCTTGCGGGCCGCGGCGTCTTCGGCCAGCGCCTTCAGCGCGTCGGCTTCCTTGCGCGCCTCGGCGGGGAGCGCCTCGGCGGCCCGTTCCACATCGGTCGCGAGTTCCCTCACCTGCTTGCCGAGCTCTTCGAGGGACCGGAGCGTCTCGGTCGCGGGCCCGTTCAGCAGGCCCTTGGGCCCGTCGGGCGCGGGGCCATCCGGCGGCTTGGGTTGCACCGCCTTCTGGTACTGTTCGTCCGCGACCGCCGCCAACTGCCGAACCACCCGCAGCCGCGCTTGCGCGCGCCACACGGCGGCCCGCGCGCCGTTGGCGAACTGCGGGGAGCTTTGGGCGTACTGCGCGATCAGCTCGAGCGCGCGGTCCATCGCCTCTTTCGCGGTGGCCGCCGAGGTGACCGGCGGCGGCGAGTCGAGCCACTGCACGACCGCGCGCTCGGCCGGCACCAGTTGGGCGCGCCCGGCGTGCCACTTGTCCAGCGCGGCCGCGAGTTTGCCGCCGAACTGCGGGTCCGGGGCGTTCGACAGGAACTTGTCCACGTCGAGCAGGTTCTTGGCGCGGTCCGAGGCGGCGGCGACCGCGGCGGCCACGGTGCGCTCGGAACTGGCGTCGTCGCTGCCGGCCGCGCGGTACAGCCCGGCCACGGTCGCGGCCTTGCGCACTTCGCCCAGCCAGTTGCCGGCTTTCGCGCGCAGTTTGGCGAGGTCGTCCCGGCTCGCGCCGCGGTCGGCCG
>JALHNS010000592.1 GCA_022843445.1 Gemmata sp. | reverse complement strand
TTCCGCATGGCCCCCTCCGCGATCTTCAAGAGTAGGCAACTCGCTCCGCGAGTTGCCATTGGCGCTCGCAAGCACCGATGCGCGGTTCGCACCGCAATGGTCGCTCGCGGAGCGAGCGACCTGCACTTGAAGTCACTTCGCCCCGATCAGCGGGAACAGGTGCGCGACCGCGAACGCCGGCGCGTACGCCCCGGTGTGCCCGCCGGTGTGCCCGGTCGCGCGCAGGTCCGGCGTCCACCAGTGGTGCCGCACCCGCGCGCGATCGGCCACACAGAACCCGAACCGCCCCGCGGCGCGCCCGGACCCGCGGTCCGCCGTACCCACGATGCGCACGCCGACGCCCAGTGCCGCGCGGTCCTTGTGACTGCAAAACACGTCGATGCCCTCGCGCGTCGCGGCCAGCGCCGGCGCGAGGTCGTACCCGGACGACACGCTCGGTGCAAGTAGAACTAGGCGGTCCAGCGTGCCGGCCGGCAGCTTCTCCGCGGCCGCCAGCGCCACCATACTGCCGGCGCTGTGCGCCACCAGCACCACCCGCCGCCCCGGCTCGCACGTCCGGCGCGCCAAGATTTCCTCGGCCAGCTTCGCGCCTTGGGCCACGGAATGCGGACGGTCGGTCTGGTCGCGGATCACGCGGTACGAGCCGTGCGACCAGTAAAACTGCCGCACTTCCACAGAATTGGCGCACAGCGCGGCGGCTTTGGCGAGCGAACCGGAACAGCCGCCGAGGCCGCCGGCCCCGTCCGCGACCCACACCAGCGGGCGCGCGTCGGGCGTTCCGGGCAACAGCAGCGCGAGAACGAGAGCGGTCACGGCGTTCTCCTGTGTCTGCGCACCCTGCGAAGTGCGCCGCGCACTGTATCGGCGCGAATCTGGGAACGACTGGAGTTCGGCGCAACGGCGGGTCGAACACAGAAGTGGCGCGGGTCGCGCCGTTCTCGCAACCGGGGCAACTCGCCATGCTTCGCGCCCTTCGGCACCTCGCCCGTGCGGTGTTCGCGCGTCGGGATTCGGCTACAACGAGCCGCATGAACCGTCGCGCGCTCGCGGTCGCCGCTCTCCTGTTGCTGCTCGGCGCGGCCGGGTACGCCGCGTACTGGTGGAAGGTGGAGCGCGCCGACGCCGCGCCGGACGCGCCCCAGTTCGTCGAGCAGAAGCCGCCGGTCGCGGCCGACGAGTTCGAGGAACTCGCGCGCGCGAACCCGGTGGAACTGCTCGCGCAGTGCCTCTCGCGGTACCAGCGCGAGGTGACGGGTCTGCGCGCCACCGTGCAGAAGCAGGAGCGCGTGCAGGGCAAGCCGGTTCACCCCGAACTGCCGCCGGTAGAGGTGATCGACCTGTTCGTGCGCGGCGACGTGCCGCACCCGGACACGCAGAAGACCGCCATCGAAGTGCTGATGAAGTGGAAGAGCGGGGCGAAATCGTTCCTCGGTTCCGAGATTCGCGGCACGCTGTTCAGCGAGAAGCCGAAGGCCGCGGGCGGGCTAGACGGCAAAGTGGTCACGTGGCGACCGGACGCGCGGTTCCAGAAGGAGAGCTTCGCGGTGCCGCCGAACAACGACCTCGCCAAGGGCCAGTCGCGGTACTGCATCCGCGACGCCGGGCTGTACCGCTCGATGCTCCGCACCCACGCGGCATGGAAAGCCCGCCAAGAGGCCAACGAGTTCGAATTCGAGTACCTCGGCAAGCGGACCCCGGAACACATCGGCCGCGAGTGCCTCGTGATCCGCCGCAAGTGCAAGCGCGTGGAAGTGGACGCGTTCGAGGTGGGCGGCGTGCCGACCGGGAAGCCGGAACTGGAGGGCTTCACAGAGGTGACGATCTACGTCGACGCCGAGCGCCGGTTGCAGGTGGGCACGGAACTGGTGCGCACCGAAGCGAACGGCACGCGGGTGCTGCTGGGCGCGTACTACTTCCGCGACGTGCAACTGAACCCGCCGTTCGCCGCGGACGCGTTCACGATCGCCGAACTGAAGCGGTGAGACGGGCTTTGTTTTCTAGCCCCGAAGGGGCGCTCTTCCTCAGCCCCGCACCGGCCGGGGTGATTGCGTTTGTAGGTATTGCGTCCTGAAGGGACGCGCTTCCGAAGCGCGTCCCTTCAGGACGCATTCGCGCGCCGGGTGCGTTCCCCGGCCGGTGGCCGGGGCTGAGGAAGAGCGCCCCTTCGGGGCTGAAGACCCTCGCTCGCGCGTCGGGTTCAAAACCAACCAGCGCTCGCGCTCACTCCGCGTTGCACCCCAACTTCGTCACGTTGAAGTACTTCGCGTCCGGGTGGTGCAGTACGATCGCGGTCGTGCTCTGCTCCGGCTCCAATTGGAACTGCTCGCTCAGCGTCACCCCGATGCGGGTCGGGTCGATCAACTCAAAGAGTTGCTTCTGGTCTTCGAGGTTCGGGCACGCCGGGTAGCCGAACGAGTAGCGGTTGCCGCGATAGTGGCCCTTGAACAGCTTGCGCACTTCGGTCGCGTCGTCGCCGGCGATGCCCCACTCGCGGCGCAGTTCGCGGTGGAAGTATTCGGCGAGCGCTTCGGCGCACTCCACGCCCAGACCGTGCAGGTACAGGTAGTCTTGGTACTTGCCCGCGGTGTACCACTCGTGCGCCACGCGCGTCACCTCGCGGCCCATCGTCACGGCCGAGAACGCGACGTAATCCACCGCTTCCCCGTCCTTCAGCGGCTCAACGTAATCGCTGAGGCAGAGGAAGTCGCCGTGATCTTGTCGCGGGAAGTCGAACACCTGCCGCGGGGTGCGACGGTCGTCCGCGTACACGGTGAGTTTCGTGCCATCGCTCGCCGCGGGGAAGAAGCCGTAGGTGACGGCGGGCCGCAGCACGTTCTCCTTCAGGCAGAACTCCTTGAGGCGCGCGAGTGCCGGCTTCGCGACCTCGTCGATTTGGCGCGCGTGTTCGGCCGGCTTCACGCCGCCCTTCTTGAACTGCCACTGCGTGCTGAACAGCGTTAGCTCGTTGATGAACTCGAAGATCGCGTGCATGTCGAAATCGGTGCGCACCCGCGAGCCGAGGAACGGCGGCACGGGCACGTCTTTCGCGCGCGCCAAGCTCGGCGACCGCGCCGGCAGGTCGGTGCGCGGCGCGCTCACCGCGGGGCGCGGCTTGGGGCGCGCG
>JALHNS010000591.1 GCA_022843445.1 Gemmata sp. | reverse complement strand
GTTCGGCACCCGGCGGCGCGTCGGGCGGAGTGGCGCGGCTGGCGCGGCGCGCGGGCGAACCTTCCGGCACCACCAGTGCGGCCAAGCACCCGCCGCAGCGGATCGTGCGCCCAACGTAGTCGTCGGCCACGTGCAGCACGCCCCCGCACGCCGGACACTCGAACTCGATCGCCATCTTGTGGTCCTTAGTCGTCAGTTGTCAGTCATCGGTCCGAACTCGTCACTCGGCACTCCGAACTCGTTACTCCGATATGGTACGCCCGCGGCGCGCATCGGGGTTGACCCGCGCGCGGCCCCGCTGTTACAGTTCGCCCACACGCGCTGCTCGGACGTGCAGCGCCTTCGCAGGATGCGACCTCATGCCACAGGTGCTCGCCGCACCGCCCGCACCGACCCCCGCGCCGCCCGCACCGGTGGCCGCGCCGGCGGTGTCGGTGTGCATCGCCAACTGGAACTGCGCGGCGCTCCTGCGCGACTGCCTGAAATCGCTCTACGAACACGATCAGGGCTGCTCGTTCGAAGTGGTGATCGCGGACAACGCCAGCACCGACGGCGCGGCCGACATGGTGGCGGCCGAGTTCCCGCAAGCCGTACTCATTCGCAACGCCGACAACCGCGGGTTCGCGCGCGCGAGCAACCAAGCCGCCGCCGGCAGCCTCGGCAAATACGTCTTCTTCCTGAACAACGACACGGTCGTGCCCCCGGGCGCGCTGGGCAAGCTGGTCGCGCACGCCGAAGCGCACCCCGAAGTGGGCATGTTCGGCCCGCGGCTCCGCGGTACCGACGGCGCGTTCCAGATTTCGTACCGCCGCCGGCCGACGATGGGCGCGCTGCTTCACAAAACGAGCCTGCTGCGGTGGACGCGCCTGTTCCGCGGCGCGTACCGCGAGTACCGCCGCGAAACGTTCGATCCCAACGAGGCGCGGCCGGTCGAAGTGCTGATGGGCGCGGCGGTGTTCCTCTCGCGCGCCACCTTCGAGGCGTGCGGGCGCTGGGACGAGAGCTACGGGTTCGGCGTCGAAGACATCGACCTGAGTACGCAGGTCGCGCGCCGCGGGCCGATCTGGTTCGTGTCGGACGTGGAGATCGTTCACTACGGCCGCGTCGCCGGACGGCAGAACATTCACTTCGCCGCCCCGAACGTCGCTATCGGCTACGTCCACTACTTCCGCAAGGCCGGCGCGAGCCGGGCGAACTTGCTCGCGTACAAGGCGCTCGTCACCCTCGACGCGCCGCTGCAACTCGGCCTGAAGCTGATCGAGAGCGGGCTGCGGCGCGCCGTCGGGCGCAAGGCCGAAGCCGAGAAGAGCCTGATCGCGGCCCGCGGGCTGTGGGCCTTCCTGCGCCGCGAACTGTGGCGCTTCTGGAAGGCGTGACCCACCAGAGTAGTAGGCACGCTCCGCGTGCCGTTGCTGCGGAGCGCTGTGAGCTGTGCGAACAATCGCTTCGCTGAAGCGGCCCGAACACACGGCACACGGAGTGTGCCTCCTACCATGAAAGACCTCCTCCGCTACGTTCCCGGTGTGAACCGCGTGGTCCGCGCGCTCGAGCGCCGCGACCGCGAATCCCGGTTGCTCACCGAAGAGTGCCACCGGCTCGCCGCCGAGAACTTCCGCCTCAAAGCGCACCGCCCCCGCGCCGCGCGCGCGCTCGCGCCGGGCGAGGAACCGCCGCTGCCGCCCGATGTGCTGCGCCTGATGGTCGCGGGCACCGACGATGCCGCGTGGTTCCGCGCCGCCGGGAAGTGCGGCGCGGACGCCCTCGCCTCGCTCCTCGCGCGAGCCGGAACCCCGCTCGAAGCGTGTTCGCGCGTCCTCGATTTCGGCTGCGGGTGCGGGCGCGTGATTCGCCACTTGCGGCACCTGAGCGCCGAGTTGCACGGCTGCGACACGAACCCGGTCGCGGTGGACTGGTGCGCCGATCACCTCCCGTTCGCGCGCTTCGCGGTGAACGAACTCGACGCGCCGCTCGAATACGGCTGCGAAACGTTCGACGCCGTCTACGCCTTCTCGGTGTTCACGCACCTGACGGCGGCGCTGCAAACGCACTGGATGAGCGAACTGCACCGCGTGCTGCGGCCCGGTGGCGCGCTGGTGCTGTCGCTCCACGGCGACGCGCTGCTCCCGAAGCTGAACCGCTCCGAGCGTGGCGCGTACCGGCGTGGCGCACTCGTGGTCCGCGCGGGCGAGTTACCGGGCACGAACCATTGCGCGGCGTTCCACCCGCCGGTGTTTGTGCGCGGCGCGTTCGCGCGCGGTTTCGAGGTGCTGCTGCACGCGCCGGAAGGCGCGACCGGCAACCCGCCGCAAGACGCGTGGGTGCTGCGGAAGTGCGGCCGCTTGTAACGCGCGCGCACAAGCGATCCTTGTCGAAAGCTGACACTTCTTGTAAAGCCGCGCCCCGCGATCCGGTATCGAGACGTGAGCCGGTCGCCACACGGTAACCGGTAACGATCTCGCCCCGCGGGTCGGTGCGCCATGACCTCGTTCGCGCGAACTCTGTGGCTGCTGGTGCTCGGTGCGTGCCTCGCGCTCGCGCCGGCCCCGGTCGTTGCGGGGTTCGCGGAGGTCGATCCCGCGGAGCGCGTCGGCTGCGACGCGGTGCCGGAAACCGCTCCGGTGCGCGCCCCGGCCCCGCGCCCCGCGCCCCCGGCCGCGATCCGTTTCTCCACTGCCCCCGCGGTCGCGCCCGCGGTTCCCGTTTCGAGTCCCGTTCGGCTCCACGTTCTGCTGTGTGTGTGGCGCGAGTGACGCCACGGGCGCGCGCCCTCACGTTCCGCGCCGCACGGTGCGGCGCGGGCTTCCGCACACACGCGAGAACCTAACCATGAACCGGTTTCGGAACCTGCGCGCCCGGTTGAACAACATGAACGGCGTGTTCGCGCTCCTGCCGAACCCGCTCACGCGCGTCGAACTGCCGGATCGCACCGCCGGTGCGGTGCCCGACGCGCGCGAGCCGCGCGACTCGGGCGCGGGCCCCACGAACGGGCCACCGGAGCAACAGCCGTCGGACCGCCCGCGGTCCTGAAGTGCGAGCGGTCGGACCGAAGTCCGCCCGCTCGTTCGTTGTCTTGGTCGGCGCACATTTAGGCCGGCGGCGCGGCCGGGGCGGGGGCCGCGGGCGCT
>JALHNS010000590.1 GCA_022843445.1 Gemmata sp. | reverse complement strand
AGCGGTTTGGCTTCGGCCTTCTGGGGTTCGTCCTTCGCCGGCGGCTGTGAGGGCGACGGTGCGGCGACGGCGAACAGCCCGACGGTAGCGGCGAGCAGCAGCCCGACCGCGGCGAGCGCGCGCATGGGGTGGCCTCGTGGTGGTGGGAGGGAGTGCGAGCGAACGGATAGTATCGCGCCGCGCCCGCGAACCGACGTGTGAATTCTGCGCGAACCTCGTCGCCGAGCCGGAAGCGCGAGCGCCGGTCTTTCTGATCTGTGGCACAGGCTTTCCAGCCTGTGTTGCGGTGCAATTCACAAAGCACAGGCTGGAAAGCCTGTGCCACCAAAGAAAAGAGTGCTCACACCTTCCGCGCCAGCGTGAGGCCGTCCGCGAACGGGAGGAACGCCAACTGCACGCGGGCGTCGGCGTGCAGCTTCGCGTTCAGCGCGCGAATCGCCACCGTGTCCGCGTCGTTCACCGATGCGTCCGCGGGCTTGCCGTCCCAGAGCGTGTTGTCCACCGCGATCACGCCGCCGGGCCGCAGCAGTTCCAAGCAGCGCTCGTAGTACAGGTCGTAGCGCCCTTTGTCGGCGTCGATGAAGGCGTAATCGAACGTGCCGGCCGCGCCGCCGTTCAAGAGCGCCGCTAGCGAATCGCCCGCCGGGCCGATCTTCAATTCCACCTTCGAGAGCAGCCCCGCGGCGCTCAGGTGCTTGCGCGCGACCGCCGCGTAGCTCTCGTTCAGCTCGCAGCAGATGAGCGTGCCGTGTGCCGGGAGCGTGCCGGCCACCCACATCGCCGAGTACCCGGTGAACGTGCCCACTTCGAGGCACTTCGTCGCGCCGAGCAACCGCACGAGCATGGCGAGGAACGGCCCCTGTTCGGGCGCGATTTGCCACTCGCACTCCGGTAGCGCCGCGGTGTCGGCGCGGAGCGCTTCCAGCGCCGCCGGTTCGCGGACGCCCACGCGCAGCACGTATTCGTACAGCGCGTCGGTCATCGGCGTGGGGCGCACATAACTCGGCAGCATGGCGGCTTCTCGTTCGGGTCTTCAAGTGTAGGTCGCTCGCTCCGCGAGCGACCATTGCGGGACGAATTACGAACCGGTGGTTGCGTGCGCCAATGGTCGCTCGCGGAGCGAGCGACCTACACTTGAAAACTCAATATCCGGTCGCGGTGCGACCGGATCACAGTTAGCTCAAGCCCATGCGGTCGCGCGCTTCGAGGCGGTACGCGAAGCAGATTTCTTCGCCCGCAAACACGTCGCGCAACAGGCGCAGGAACACGCGCGCGTCGCGCACCACCTTCTCGGCGTTCGGGGCGAAGCTGTGGTTGGCGAGGCCCGCGAGGCCCAGCGGGATCAAGAGCAGCGAGTCGCCTACAACGAACTTGTGGTGATCGGCGAAGTGCGAACAGCGGTCGGTGAGCGCGTCGCGGGTGACGAGCGCGCCGACGGCTTCGAGTTCGGTGCCGGCGGGCAGGGCTTCGCGTGCGAACAGGCCGAGGCCCGCGCCCGGGATGCCGGAAGCGCGGGCCTCGAACCGCGTGTCGGTTTCGGTGACGAGCGGGTTCACGGCGTCACTTCGCCTCGAACAGCTCGATCTCGAACACGAGCGTGGAGTTCGCCGGAATCTTGCCGCGGTCGCGGTCCCCGTAGGCCAGCGCCGCGGGAATCTTCAGGCGGCGCACGCCGCCCGGCTTCATGCCCGGGATGCCCTCTTGCCAGCCCTTGATGAGGTTGCCGAGCGGGAACTCGGCCTTCTCGCCGCGGTCGAGGCTGCTGTCGAACTTGGTGGCGTCCTTGTCGGTGAGCCAGCCGGTGTAGTGGATGACGACGGTCGCGCCCTTCTTGGTGGCCTCGCCCTTGCCCTCTTTTACGTCCCAGATTTCGAGACCGGACTCTTGCTTCTTCCACTCTTTGGAATCCAGCGGCGGGCGCTCCGGTTTCTTCTTGTCGTCGCCCGCGGCGAGCGCGGCGAACCCGGCGCACAGGCCGAGCGTGAGGAACAGGCGCATCGAAAGCTCCTTCGGTTGGACGCGGGCAAGGGGCGAACCGTGCATTATACGGGCCGCGGCGCGCTCAGCGCCGGTACCCCTTCGCCACGCGCAGGCCGTCCTTCGCTTCGTACTCCCAGAGCACCTCGTTGGCCGCGTCCACCTCCACCAGTTTGCCCCCGCTGCCCTGCCCGTGGAACGCGATCAGCGTGTTGCCGTTCGGCAGCCGCTGGCACGACATCGGGTTCGTTCCGGTGTGCTTCCACAGTTCCTTCCCGGTCTTCAGGTCGTACTCGGCCACGCGGTTGAACTCGCACACCAGAACGCTGTTCTCCGTCGCGTCGAGCCGGCAGTACTGTTGCATCTGGCCCACCGAGAGGGCCTTGCCCGCTTCCTTCGCCTCCCACGTCACCTTGCCGTCCTTTTCTTCGCGCTTCACGCCGATGCGGTGGCAGTTCGGCTGGCCCTGCATGTTGGTCACGAACACCACGTCGCCGTTGGGCAGCCGCGCGCCGCCGAAGATCACCGACTGTTGCCAGTTGAACGTCCACTGCGGCTTCATGTCCTTGTCGAACTGCACCACGGACCGTTGGCCGATCACCAGCGTGCCGCCGTCGGGCAGCACCTCGGCGCTGATGGGCTGGTTCACGACGGTGGTCTTCTTGATGTCGCCGTTGGTGTCGCGCTCGGTGATGCGGCTGTAGCCGAACTCGCACACGAGGTAGTTGCCGTTGGGCAGGCGGCGCGCGTCGGCGGGGTTGTACACTTGGTTCTGCCCCGGGCCGCCGAACTTCACCTTCTCCTTCAGGTCCGGGCCGAGCGCGACCACGCGCGTCTGGCCGTAGGCGCGCACGTCGTACTCCACGATGTCGGTGAACCCGCCGCCCAGTGTGGCGAAGTCGATCTTCGCCAATTCGACGCCCGCGCCGTTCTTCTGCCACCAGTCGGCCCACGCGTCGCGGGCCTTGGTCAGCGCCTCCTCGCTCTTGCCGAACGACGCCTTCGGCTTGCGCTCGCCGGCCGCTCGCACCAGCAGCCCCTCCAGTTGCCAGATGCGCCCGCGGGGCAGCTTGGGCGCGGCGGCGATCAGGTCCGCGACGTGCGCGCGGTCGCGGGTGGCGGCGAGCAGCGCCCACAGCCCTTGGAACCGCGCCTCCGG
>JALHNS010000589.1 GCA_022843445.1 Gemmata sp. | reverse complement strand
GACACCGGCGTGCGGGTGAGCGCGCCGCCGGTCATCGCGGCCTCGAGCGCCGCGATGCGCTGGAGCGCCTCTTCGAGTTGCGGGGGCGCGTTCACCGGCGCGCCTCCCGAACCGAGGTGTTGCCCTCGCGCGCGGGGCGCGGTACGCTCGTGCGTCTCGCTTCTCCCGAAGGGCCACACCGATGCTCCGCCGCTCGCTGCCGCTGCTCGCGCTCTCCGTTCTGGTGCCGGTCGCGCTCGCCGCCGACGACTACACCTTCGGCCCCGATTCGCAGCCGAAGGACGGCGTGCCGAAGGGGAAGGTGACGCAGTTCCGGTGGGACAAGAGCACGGTGTTCGCGGGCACCGAGCGCGACTGCTGGCTGTACGTGCCCGCGCAGTACGACGGGAAGGCCCCCGCGTGCGTCATGGTGTTCCAAGACGGCCAAGGGTACGTTGGCGAGAAGGGCCAACACCGCGTGCCGGTCGTGTTCGACAATCTGATTCATGCGAAGCAGATGCCCGTCACGGTTGGGGTGTTCGTGAACCCCGGCAAGTTCCCCACCCCCGGCAAGCCGGAGAAGGACTGGCGCAGCAACCGGAGCTTCGAGTACGACACCCTTTCCGACCAGTATGCCCGGTTCTTGGAAACGGAGATTCTGCCGGAAGTGGCGAAAACGGTGAAACTGCGGCCGGACGCGGCCGGTCGTGCCATCTGCGGAATCAGTTCCGGCGGCATCTGCGCGTTCACGGCCGCGTGGGAGCGCCCGGACCTGTTTAGTAAGGTGTTGTCGCACGTCGGGAGTTTCACCAACATTCGAGGGGGCGACGTGTACCCCGGTCTCATTCGCAAGACCGAGCGCAAGCCGATTCGCGTGTTCCTGCAAGACGGCAGCGGCGACTTGGACAACCTGCACGGGCACTGGCCGCTGGCGAACTTACAAATGGCGGCCTCCCTGCGGTTCGCGGAGTACGACTACAAGTTCGTGTACGGCGACGGCGGGCACAACGGGAAGCACGGCGGCGCGATCCTGCCCGATTCGCTCCGCTGGCTGTGGCGCGACACGCCGCCCGCGAAGTGACCGCACCGCCACGGGCCACCGATTATTCGCACCGGGTCAACGCCATGATTCGCAATTCCGTTGCGCTGCTTGTGTTACTCGCCCCGACTGCGGCGCGCGCCCAAGACATGCCCCTTTCGCAAATCCTCATCGAGGGCGAAGGGTGGACGGTGGACCGGAACAGCGGGCGGCCGCGCCCGAACGAACTGTTCGCGCTTAGCCCGGACCGCGGCACCGTGTTCTACGCGAAGCCCGGCGAGCGGTTCCTCTTTGCCTACTCCGTCACGCCGGGCATCGTGAAACGCGAGTCGTTCAAGCCGTACGCGCCGCTGCGCACGCGGCGCGGCGCGAAGAGTGTCGATGTTGCCGGGCTTGCGATCGACCGCGACGGGCGCGTTTACGCGGCCACCGAACTCGGCGTGCAGGTGTTCGACCCGACCGGGCGGTTGTGCGGCGTGCTGACGCCGGCGGCGCAGGGCGTGCCCTACGGCATGGGGTTCGAGGGGGACCGGCTCACGATGTGGATCGGCGACACGAAGTACGCCCGCAAGTTGAACACCGCGGGCGCGAAGTGAAGTGCGTCGGTTCGTGGCACAGGCTTTCCAACCTGTGGTGTTTTGCGTGGTTCAGCCGCACAGCCTCGAAAGGCTGTGCGACAAAACAACGAGCGTGCCGCTCACCGATCGATCTCTTTACTTCTTCGCCTTGAAGCTCTTCAGTTCGGAATCGTACACGCGCACCTTCGCCCAGTTCGCCTTGTTCTCGTCGATGAACTTCAGGTGCTCTTTGTGGTCTTGGTACTTGTCGTGCGCGGCCTTGTCGGCGAAGACGAGGTGCAGCGCCACGTCCCAGTCGCGGTCGTTCACCTCTCGCTTGAAGTCGTCGCCGATCACGCCCGCGGAGTAGAACACCACGCCGTCGTGGTCCGCGAGGTACTTGTCGCACGCGGCCACCAGTTTGGCCCGCGCCGCGGGGGAGTTGTCCTTCAGTTTGAAGTACACCATGTGGCCGATGAGCGGCTTCTTCTCGTCGGCGGTGCCGACCGCGGCGAAACCGAGCGCCAGAGCGAGAGCGGCGAGCGTGCGAACCATGCGCGAACCTCCGGGTCCGGGAGCGGGCGAGCGCGCATTTTACGGCGCGCCGCCCGCGCGCTCCTCCGCGGGGGGCGGTTCGTCGGTCAGTTTCACCCCGCGGGCCGCGAGCGCCTGACGCAGGATGTACTCGATCTGCCCGTTCAGGCTGCGCAGGTCGGCCTCGGCCCACCGCTGCACCGCGGCGAGCACCCGCGGATCGACCCGCAGCAGGAACGGCTTCACGTCCTTCTTCGCCATGTCGCCCTCGCTCCGCGCCGTTCACTTGCCGGAAAGCGCCTTGGTGAGGAACCCGGACACCGCGGGCACCAGCTCCGGGTGCAGCGGCACCGTCGGGTCCGAGTAGCTCGGCAGTTGCAACAGGCGGTTCGTGTCCTTCACCGGCTTCAGCACGTGGTTCATGCCCTCCACCGTCACCGCTTTCGCTTTCGGGTTCGCTCCGGCGAGCCGCTTGGCGTCGGCCGCGCTCACCTGAATGTCGGTCGAACCGGACACGATCAGCAGCGGCGCGCGAACGGCCCCGGCGAGTTCGGCCGGGTCGTACTTGAACGCGGAGATGAGGAACGGTTGCACGCTCGGCCGGAACAGGGCGGCCAGTTCCTTCGGGGGGTCGGCCACCGTGCGCCCGGCCTCGAGTTCGGACAGGATCGCGTCGCACGTCTTGTACAGCTCGGCCGGGGTGCCCGCCTTCAGTTGCTCGCGGAGCACCTGCTGTAGCGGGCGGCCGGGGCCGCACAGCGAGACGACGGCGTCGAATTTCGCCGTGCGGGCCGCGATCAGCCCGATCAGCGCGCCCTCGCTGTGCCCGACGTACCCGAGGCGGGTGAACCGGTCGTCGGCCCGCAGGCGCGCGGCCCACGCGGCCGCGTCGGCCACGAACGTGTCGAGCCGCACGTCCTGTTCCTTGGCGAGCGCGGCCGCGCTGGCCCCGATCCCGCGCTTGTCGATCCGCAGCACGGCGAAGCCCCGCGCGGCGAGCGCGCGGCCGAGCATCTTCAGGTTGTCGGAGCGGGTGAGCGGGCCGC
>JALHNS010000588.1 GCA_022843445.1 Gemmata sp. | reverse complement strand
CCGCCCCCGCGCCGGCCGCCGCCACCGCCGCCGCCACCGCCGCCCTCCTTCGGGCGCGCTTCGTTCACGGTGAGCGGGCGGCCTTCGACCACTTGGCCGTGCATGCCGGTGATCGCGGCTTGCGCCTCTTGGTCGGTGCCCATTTCCACGAACCCGAAGCCCTTCGAGCGGCCGGTGTCGCGGTCCATGATGACTTGCGCCGAGACCACCGTGCCGTACGGCGCGAACATGTCCTGCAGCTGCGCGTCATTGACGCCCCAGCTCAGGTTGCCCACATACAGCTTCTTACCCACAGCGAACTCCCGAAGCGACCCGGTTCGGTCGCACTGAAGGATCTTCCCGCCCCGGTACCAGCGGAGCGGGGACGAACGAACGGGCGCGAATTCGGCCCAGCTACCACCAGCCTGTTACGGTCGGGAGTGCAGCGTTCGGCGTCTGATCCGGTAGCGCACCCCGCGCCACCGGACAGTTGACTCTATCAGCCCGCTGCGCGCGCCGCGCGAAGAATCGGCCAAATCCGGCGCGATTTTTTCCCGCCGCGGGAAGCCACACGAAACGGCCGAACCGCTACAGCCGGTCCCGCACCGCCACGAGTTCGCACGCGCCCCGCGGCGCGGTGTTGTGACCGGCGCGCGGGGCCGTTAGGCTTTCCGCTCCCACGTTTCGGAGGTGCCCGTTGAGCAAGCACACGTTCTTCTACACCGACCCCGCGGCGGCGCTCTGGATGGTGAAGGCGCACCGGCTGAAACTGCTGGCGGGGGCGTTCTGCGTACAGCCGGAAAGTGTGGACGCGTTCCTCGCGCTGCTCGGCACCGGCGCGCGGCCGGAGCGCTACGTGGTAGCGTCGGAGTGCGTGCCGATGCTGGAGCCGAAGGTGGGCGACGTGGTGGAAGAAACGACCAACGGCAAAACGAAGGTGAAGCGGCTCGCGACGAAAGACTTCCCGCTGGCGGGCACGAGCTACGAGATCCTCCAGCGCGCCGGCAAACCGTTCTTCACCCCGACGCGCGCGGGCGAGCGGTGAGCGTCACCAGCCGTCGCCCGGTTCGTTGTCGCGCGGGCGCTCGGGCGGGTCCGGGCGCAGCACGAACCACAGCGCGAGCACCACCAGCGCCACAACCAACCCGACGGCGGCGACCAACAGGCCGCCGCCCACCTCGAAATCTAAACCGATCGCGAACAACCCCGCGCTCATGCTTCACCCTCACACCGGGAGCGGCGCGGGCTGTTCGCCCCGAACCGCCAGCTCGTGCGCCGTCGGCAGGCGCACCGCCCACGCGAGTCGGCACGCGACCAGCGTGCGGATGAACCAGTAGCTCAGGTCCAGTTGCCACCAGCGCAGCCCGTGCCGCGCCGACGACGGGAACGCGTGGTGGTTGTTGTGCCACCCTTCCCCCAGCGCCAGCACGCCCACCAGCGCGTTGTTGCGGCTCTCGTCACCGCTCGCGTACGGGCGGCTGCCCCACAGGTGACACACCGAGTTTACGCACCACGTGACGTGGTGCGCGAGGAACACCCGCGCCAGACCGCCCCACAGCAGGCCGCTAATCGCGCCGCGCCAGCCGAGGCACGCGAACCCGATCGCGGACGGAATCAGCAGCCCCACGAGCGCCCACAACGGGAACAGCGCGTCGAGGACGCGGGCCGAGCGGCTGCGGCGCAGGTCGCCGGCGTACCGCGCGATGTCGTCGGGCATGGGGGCGAACGCCCAGCCGATGTGCGCGTGCCAGAACCCGCGAATCAGCCCCATCGCGGCCCCGTCGTCGTCGTGCGGCGAGTGCGGGTCGCCCTCGGAATCGCTGTACTTGTGGTGCTTGCGGTGCAACCCCACCCACGTCACCAGCGAGCCCTGAAACGCCATCGAACCGAGCGCGCCGAGCACGAACCGGATCGGCGCGATCGTTTGGAACGAGCGGTGCGTGAACAGCCGGTGGAACCCCGCGGTGATGCCGAGCATGGTGACCGCGTACATGCCGATCAGCAGGCCCACGTTCACCCACGAAAAGCCCCAGACGCACGACAGTATGATCGCCATCACCAGCCCGGCGACCGGCAGCAGTACTCCGACGAGCGTGGTGGAGAACGCGAGCGCGCGGCGCACGAATCCGGGGCCGCGGCGCGGCTCCGTTTGGGTCGAGTTGGTAAACGGGGACGGCGCGTGAACGGGGGAAGTCAGAGTTTGCAAGTGATACTCGATGCGTGGCGGAAAGTTGGGAGGAAAACCGGGGTCGATAGCGAGTGAAATCAACCGTACACGCAATAGTACCGTTCTCGCCGCGCCGCTGCACTACGAATCGAATAAATCTAGCACGCGGTTCGCCCGCGCGGCGCTTGACTCGCCCGCGCGCACCGGGAAAATGGGCGCGTCGTTCCACCTCTCTCCGAAAGGCGTTCCCAATGTCCGCCGTTGCCGCGCCGGTCAGCAAGCCGAAGCTCAGCAAACCCCGCGTTCCCGATCAGCAGATGCTCATCGGCGGGAAGTGGGTCAACAGCGCCAGCGGGAAGACGTTCGACACGCTCGACCCCAGCACCGGCGAAGTCATCTGCCGCGTCGCCGAAGGGGACAAGGCCGACGTGGACGCCGCGGTGAAGGCCGCCCGCGCCGCGCTCGAAAGCGGGCCGTGGGGCCGCATGAACGCCTCCGAGCGCGGCCGGCTGCTGAACAAACTCGCGGACGCCGTCGAAGCCCACAAAGAGGAACTCGCGGCGCTCGAATCGCTCGACAACGGCAAACCCTACGCCGATTCCATCGGTGCCGACCTGCCGCTCAGCATTCAGTGCTACCGCTACTACGCGGGGTGGGCCGACAAGGTGTTCGGCCAAACCATCCCCATCGACGGCCCGTTCTTCTGCTACACGCGGCACGAACCGGTCGGCGTGGTGGGGCAGATCATCCCGTGGAACTTCCCGCTGCTCATGCAAGCGTGGAAGTGGGGCCCGGCGCTCGCGTGCGGGAACACGCTCGTGCTCAAGCCCGCGGAGCAAACGCCGCTCACCGCGCTGCGCGTCGCACAACTCGCGCAGGAGGTCGGCTTCCCAAATGGAGTCATCAACGTGGTGCCCGGGTTCGGGCCGACCGCGGGCGCGGCGCTCAGCGGGCACATGGACGTGGACAAGATCGCGTTCACCGGCGAAACCGGCACCGGGAAGATCAT
>JALHNS010000587.1 GCA_022843445.1 Gemmata sp. | reverse complement strand
CGGGCACCGGCGCGCCTTCGAGGGCCGGCACCGTGGACCGCGCGATCGGCGCGGGTTGCGGCGCGACCCGAACCGCGGGCGCGTTCGCGGTGTCCAGTTCGAGCTGGTCGGCGCGGGCGCGCGGGTCGGCCGGCAGTTGCACGAGCGGCGCGCCGGGAGCGGCTTCGCCGTTCGCTTGGGCGACCGCGGCGTTCGCGGGGACGTTCAGAATTTGCGCCGCGAACGCGAGCAGGCCCGTGAGCGCGCTCGCATCGGTCGCGGCAGCGGTTTCCTCGGGCGCCAGTGCGGCTGTGGTGTCGAGAAGTGCGGTTTCGGGTGTCGCTTGAGCGCCTTGCACGTTTTGCGTCGCGAGCACCGCACCGAACAGCCCAGCGGGTTGGCTCGCGGTTGCGCGCGCCGGCGCGGTCGCGGCTTGGGCGCTCGGTTCGAGCGCCGCGGGGAGCGAACCGATACTGGCGATCGGAATAGCCATCGGGTCTACTCGGGTCTGGGCGGAACGCCGTACGCGCGGTTCAGTCGGTCGCGCACGCGCTCGGCGGCAATCGCGGAGCCGGCACCGGAGAGCCATTCGCCCCCGGCACGAACCGCCTCGTTCACGCGGGCGGTCAGTTCGGCGAGCGCGGCGCGCAAGTCGTCGGGCACCGGCTGCGGGGAGGCGGGCAAACGGGTCAAGAGTTCGGCGAGGCGGGCGAGGGCTTCGTCCGCGGGGTCGCCGGACTTGAACCGCAGGCCGATTTCCGCGGCGAGCGCGGTCGCGTCGGCCACCGTATCCCGCACTTCTTGTAACACCGGAATCGCCCCGAATGCGAGGGGACATGAGGAGAAAATCGAAAACCGGCGCGCGAATCATTTGGATTTCGCGCGGGACCGCAGTTCTCCGAGTTGGGTCTCAAGGTCGCGGTTCGACTTGAGCAGCGAGAGCTGCCAGATCGCGCAGTTCTTGTGGAACTCGTCGTCGTCGCTGTTCGCCACTTCGCGGAACGCGGCTTCGGCTTCCGCCAAGCGCCCGAGCCGGCGCTGGCAGCACGCGATCATGTACTTCACGAACGCGCGGTCCTCGCGCGGCAACCCGGCGGCATTGATCTGGGTGAAAACGAGCCGCGCCACCTCGAACTCGTTGCCCTTGAAGAAGTTCGCGCCCGCTTTCAACTTGCTCTCGTCGGTGCCGTCGAGCGGCAGTTCCGGCAGAGTCACTTTCGTCGCGGGTGGCATCACCGGCACCATTGGTGCCGGTGCGACCGGCGCGCTCTTCAGCCGCTCGAGCGCCTTCATCAGTTCGGCGTGCAGTTCGTCGCGCTTGCTGCCGGTGCCGGGTGCGGGGTCCGCGGCGCAGAGGGCCGGCACCACCGCTACGAACGCCACCGTTTGCCACACCCGCGCGCGCATCGTTCGCCCTCTCGAAGTTCGCGCGCCGCTATACCGCGGCGCGCCCCCCGCGCCAAGCCGGGCCGTCACGCGCTCTGATCGTACACGTGATCGGCCACCTGATTCCAGTTGACCTCGTTCAGGGCGCTCATGATGAGGTCGCGGAACACGTCGTTCGCGTTGCTCGGCATGTCTTTGGTCACTTCGGCCCGCAACTTGATGCCGAGTTTTTGCGCCGCGCGGTCGTCCGGGCTGCGCGCGCTGTCGCCCGGTTCGGCGAGCGCTTCGGCCTTGCACTCGTCGGCCCGGCGCTTCCACTGTGCGAGCCGTTTGGGGTCGCTCATGAGCCAGTTCATCACCGCTTTGGTGGTGGGGCTGGGCGGCCCGTGCGCGGCGGCCCGCGTGCCCTGACTGTTGCCCAACGCGCCCTCTTTGGGCACCGAACCCACGTTCGGGTCTTGCGTGATCGCGCCGGTCGATTTCGGGGACTTCGGCACCCCGGACGGATCGACGAAGTAGTTCGCCACGCTCTGGCGCACTTTCACGTCTTGCGCGCCGATCCACATGACGAGGAAGAACGCCATCATCGCGGTCACGAAGTCCGCGTAGGCCACCTTCCACGACCCGCCGCCCTTGCCCGCCATGATGCCCCCCCTCGCGGCGTCAGCCGAACATCTCTTTCAGTTCGCCCTGCGTCGGGCGACAGTCGGTGTTCACCACGCGGCGCGCGCGGATCACCACGTCCTTCGGCGAAACGCCGTCGTTGATCGCCACCACGCCCACGGCGACGGCCCGGAGGAACAGAATTTCCTGCTCGCCGAGCGCTTCCATGCGCGCCGCCATCGGCGCGAAGAACCCGTAGGCCATGAGAATGCCGAGGAACGTCCCGACGAGCGCGGCACCGACCTTGTAGCCGATCTCCTCGACCGGCCCGCCGATCGCGCCCATCGTCACCACGATGCCGAGCACGGCCGCGACGATCCCGAAGCCGGGCAGCGCGTCGGCCGTTTTCGCCAGCGCCCCGGTGGCCGCGTGGTGCTCGCGCTCGACCACCTTGATTTCTTCTTCGAGCCACTCGTGCAACTGCCCACTTTCCACCGTGCCGTCGATGATCATCGCCAGCCCGTCGCACAGGAAGTGACTCGCGTGGTGGTTCTTCGCCACCTTCGGGTGCTGCTGAATGAGCGGGCTTTCGTCCGGCTTGTTCACGTGCTGGTCGAGCGCGAGCAGCCCCTCTTGGCGCACCAGCCGCGCCAGCGCGTACAGCAGTTTGAACATCTCCACGCACGCGGGCTTGCCGTAGGGCGAGCCTTTCAGCGTTTGTATTACGCCGCGGATCAGGTCCTTAATGACCTTCATTGGCGACATAATGACGAGCGCGCCGAGCGCCGCGCCGCCGATGGTGATGAACTCCGACAGGTGGATGAGCGACGCGACCTTACCGCCGGCCATGGTGAAGCCGACGATGATCGAGATCATCACGATCAACCCGCCGACGATAACGACCACGGTTCACCTCGGGCGCGGGTACACGATCCGAACGGATTGTCGTGAGGGCGCGGCGCTTTTTGCCCGGCGTGCCGGATTTTCCGCGCGCCGGTTCGCGCGCGGCCCGCACCGGAACGCGTTGGTCGCGCCGCGCGCGAACCGGTGGGCCGATGTTAGGGGAACGCAACGGAGGGCCGGCGATGCGGTGGGTGCTCCTCGCGGCAGTCGCGCTCGCGCCGGGGGCGGCGCGCGCGGACGAAGCCGAAGACAAACTCGCGGGGCAACTGGCGAGCGTGGCCCGCGACTTCCGCCAACCGCTCG
>JALHNS010000586.1 GCA_022843445.1 Gemmata sp. | reverse complement strand
CCCGCGCCGTCCGCCGCGGCGCTCGCGCTGGGCCTCGCACTCGTGTTGCTCGCGCGCCTGCCGCGGGCGTGGGTGCTGTCGCGGCTCGCGCTGGTCGGAATCGCCGCCCTGCCTTTCCTTCTCGTACTCCCGTTCACTCTCGAAGGTGACGACTGGCACCTCGGCCCGGTGTTCGTCTCCGAGCGCGGCCTGCTCGTCGGCGCGGCGGTGGCGTGTCGCGGGCTGGCGGTCGGCTGCTTCGCGCTGGTGCTGCTGGGCACGGCCCCGGTTCACCACACGCTCGCGGCCGCGCACCGGCTGCGCGTGCCCGGGGTGCTGGTGCTGCTGGCGCTGCTCGCGTACCGCTACACGTTCCTCTTGAGCGAAGAACTGCGCCGCGTGTGGATCGCGCTGCGCACGCGCGGGTTCCGCATGCGCGCGACGCGGCACGGCTACCGCACGCTGGCGCACGCGACCGGCGCGCTGCTCGTGCGCGGCACCGACCGCGCCGAAGCGGTGCAGGCCGCGATGCGCACCCGCGGGTTCGACGGCGCCTTTCACACGCTTTCCACATTTCGCACCACCGTCGCGGATATACTGGGGTTCTTGGCGCTGGCCGCGACCGCGGCGGCGCTGGTGACGTGGGACCGCCTGTGACCTCCCGACGCGGCGCGTGAGGTGCGCGGCTTGCCGCCCTCGCCCCGCACCAGCGGGGAGAGGGCAGCGAGCGCAGCGAGCGGGTGAGGGGCGCGACACAACGATTGGGGCGCGGCGCGAAAGAAGTGCGCGCCCTTTGATTCGCGTCGCCCTTTCTGTTGTGTCGCGCCCCTCCCCCGGCGTCAGCTTGGAACGCTGCGCCTGCTCGCGCAGTCTGGCTTTGCGCCGCCACCCTCTCCCCGCTGGCGCGGGGCGCGGGTAAGAAGCCGCGGCTTCGAGAGTCGCCAATCACTTTCCGAGGTGCTATGCCGAACGCGGACACCGACGGCGCGGGGCTGAGCGCGTCGGCGCTCACGCACCGCTACGCCTGCGGGCGCGTCGCGCTCGACGCGCTGTCGTTCGCGCTCGCGCCGGGCGAGTGCGCGGCACTCGTGGGTCCGAACGGCGCGGGCAAAACCACCCTCTTCCTTCGGCTGTGCGGCGTGCTGGCGGGCAAGCCGGGCCAAGCCCGCGTGGGGGCGCTCGACCCCGCGGTGCCGGAGCACCGGCGCAAGCTGCCGGAAGTGGTGGGCGTGGTGTTCCAAAACCCGGACGACCAACTGTTCAGCCCGACGGTCGAAGAGGACGTGGCCTTCGGTCCGCTGAACGCGGGCGCGACGCCGGCCGAAGCGAAGGCGCGCGCCGCGCAGGCGCTGGCGAGCGTGGGCCTACCGAACGCGAGCGACCGCGTGCCGTTTCAGCTCTCCGGCGGCGAGAAGCGGCGCGCGGCGCTGGCCGGCGTGCTAGCGATGCGCCCGCAAGTGCTGCTGTTGGACGAACCGAGCATGTTCCTCGACCCGCGCGGCCGGCGCGAGCTGATCGCGGTGATTCGCGCGCTCCCCGGCACGAAGTTGATCGCCACGCACGACCTCGACTTGGTGCTCGACCTCGCCCCGCGAGTGCTGGTGCTAGACGCCGGCAAACTCGCGGCCGACGGCCCGACGCGCGAGTTGCTGGCGAACGCCGCGCTGATGGAACACCACGGCCTCGAAGTGCCCTACCGCTTGCGTTGAGCGCGCGCGTGAAGCGGCGCGGCTTTCCGCCCTCTCCCCTTCCGCGCCCGGTCGCCGTGAACTCGTGTCCCACGCGAGTAGGCGACCGGGCGCGGAAGGGGAGAGGGCAAGAAGAAGGCGCGCCCATTCCCTACCGCGGGACGAACGTGTACGCGCCGTTGGGGTAGTTGCCGTAGGCCGTCGAGTTCACGCTGTTGCGGAAGCTGGAGGTGAACTGCGGCGGCGAGTTCACGATCCGCACGCGCACGGTCGCGGTCTCGCCGGGTTTCACGATGCCCGCGTGAACCGCCGCCACCGCGAGGTTCGAGTCGAGCGTGTACAGGTCGGTGCCCCACACGCCCGCGTTCGCCCCCGCCGCCGGCACGCTCCCGGTGACCGCGAACACCAGTTCCTTCCCGAACTGCTGCTGGTACGCGCTCAGGTTCCCCGGCGCTTGCGCCACCGCCGCGCCGGCGTCTTCCCCCGCCGCGCCGCTGCCGGCGCGCAGCGCGCGCACGTCCGCGAGTTTCACCCGCTGCTCGCCGAACTGGAACGTGTGCACGTTCAGCACCTCTGCCGACAGCCGCCCGGTGAACTTGGAATCGTCGGTCTGGACGAGGTCCGTGTCGCGCGGTTCCAGAAGCGCCGGGGCGACGCGGGTCTGAATGTGCTTCACCACCTCGTCGGCCCGCCGACCCACTTCCGGGTCGTCGTGCTTAATGGCCTTCAGCACCAGCGGGTACGCGCGCGCCCCCATCGCCTTCAGTTCCGCGGTCGCGGCCTCGCGCACCTTAAACTCCGGGTGGTTCAACTTGGCGATCAGGTGCAGCGCCCTCTCGGCCGCGTCCGCCGGCACGCGGTTGGCGAACTCGATCCGGCGGATGTCGGCCACCGCGATCGAGAGCACCCCGTGTTTCGTCACCAGTTCCAATTTCTCGTCGGTGAGTTTGAGCTTCAGCACGGAATCGTCGACGAACTTCAGTTCCGCGTCGGTCGCGGTGCGCGGCTTGGTCGGTTCGGGCGGTTGGTTGGTGCGCATGGGGCCGGAACGCGCGCTCGGGGCGATGAGGAGCGCGAAACCGAGGGCGACGAGAGCGCCCCGCGAGAAACCGGAGACGGGCATGTGGTGCCCTCCGAAGTTCGGACGGGCGAAGGGAATCACCACGTCCGTGCGGTGAGAGGTCACTGTTCACCGTACCCCGAACGGCCGGACGATTACTAGGCCAACTTTCGCTCCCGCCTGATACAAATAAGTTGCCGCGCGACAAGTTCGGCGCATCCCGCAATCCGCGGACACGGTATCCTCGTCTCTGTGAGGGTAGATCGGTCCTCTCCGCCCCCTCGCGGGCACTCACGGGAGTTTCACCAATGCTGAAGAAGTTACTGTTGGTCGCCCCGGTCGCGGGCGCGATCGGTGTGGGTGTCGGGATCGACTCGTTCCTGAACGCCGCGGCGGAGAACAAGCAGGACCTGAAGCCGGCGGTCAGCCTGCCGATTTCGCGCGTGGTG
>JALHNS010000585.1 GCA_022843445.1 Gemmata sp. | reverse complement strand
GGCGTGCCCACCAACGACCTCGCCACCGCCAAGCGACTGATCTACAGCCGCGAGTGCGCGAGCCGCGAGCGGCTCGCGATCGAGGCGCTGGAACTCGAGCGCCTGCGGCGCGAGAACCCGGGCAAGAGCGACGAGGAACTCGAGCCGCTGCGGAACCGCAAGAAGGTGGAGTACTTCGTGCTCACCCGCACCGGGCCCGAGGACTCGGTGAAGATCGAGAACCAAGTCACCCTCACCGCCAGCGCCGGCCAAGACAAGAACCTGAACCCGTGCGTCGATTTCAGCCTGAACAGTGCCGGCGGGCAACTGTTCGGCAAGATGACGCGGCGCAACAAGGTGGACCGCAACGGCACCGAGCGGTTGCTCGCGGTGGTGCTCGACGAGAAACTGGTGTCGGCCGCCACCATCCAGTCCGAGATCACCACGCGCGGCCAGATCACCGGCAAGTTCGACATGAAGAAGGTGAACCGCGACGTGCAGATCCTGCGCAGCGGGGCGCTGAACGCCGAACTGCGCGAGAAGCCGGTGAGCGAGAGCAAGATCGGGCCGACGCTGGGGGCCGACACGATCCGCCGCGGCACGCTCGCCATCGGGTTGGCGTTCGTCGCGGTGCTCGCGTTCATGGTGGCGTACTACCGGTTCGCGGGCCTCGTCGCGTGCGTCGCGCTGTTCGCCAACCTGCTGCTCACCATCGGGTTCATGGTCTCGGTGAACGCCGCGTTTACCCTCGCGGGCCTCGCGGGCCTCGTGCTCACGCTCGGCATCGCCGTGGACGCGAACGTGCTCATCTACGAGCGGTTGCGCGAGGAGCGAAACAAGGGCGCGAACCTCGCGACCGCCATCCGCAACGGCTACGACCGCGCGTTCGGCACCATCATCGACACGCACCTGACGAGCATCTTCACGGCGATCGTGCTCTACGTGCTGGGCAACGACAACCTCAAAGGGTTCGCGATCAGCCTCACGGTGGGCCTCGTCATCAGCCTGTTCACCTCGCTGTACATGACGCGGTACATGTTCGACCTGTGCCTGCACAAGAAGGTGCTGAGCGAACTGCGGATGATGAGGCTGTTCGACAAGACGCAGTTCAACCCGATGAAGTACCGGTTCGCGCTGTTCACGTTCACGGCGGTGGTCACGGTGGTCACGCTGGGCATCTTCCTGTGGCGCGGCGAGCGCGGGCTGAACGTGGACTTCCGCGGCGGCACCGTGTTCGCGGGCGTGCTCAAGGCGGGCGAGGAGCGCGGGCTGACCGCGACCGACGGCAAGCCCGGGTTCCGCGAGCTGCTCGGCGAGGAGAACCAGAAGAAGCGGCTGAACGCGACCGCGGCCGAGTGGACCAACAAGCCCGCCGGCGACGCGGTGGTGAACGTGTGGGAGTTCCTCGTCACCTACGCGAGCGGCCCGCCGGTGCGCGTCGCGCTCACCGAGAAGCCCGCGGGCGACACCGCCGAGGCGATGCAGGCCGACGTGCTGGCCCGCGCCAAAGAGTTGCCGGACGTGTCGGTGGAGCAAACCTACCTTTCCACCGAGGACCGCACCGGGGGCAAGAGCCGCCGGTTCACCGTGCGCACTACCGAGAAGCAGGTGGAACTGGTGCGCGCCAGCCTGAACCGCCTGCTGAGCGACGACGCGGGGTCGCTGCTGGACGGCGCGACCATGACGGTCGGCCCGGTCGCCGGCCCGGTGATCAAACTCACGTTCGACAAGCCCACCTCGGTCACGTTCACCGCGGAACTGTTGAACCGCGCGTTCCGCGACCGGGCGTACGTCGGGGCGGACACGTTCGCGCTGGTCGGCAAGGGGCCGCCGATCGACGGCCGGTACAACGAGATGGAACTGGACGTGAGCCGCAACGGGCAGGTGGAGGGCCTCAAGAACCCCAAGGACCCGAAGTACGCCACCGCGGTGGGCGTGATGGCGCGCGTGCTCGACGACGCGAAGAGCGCGTTCAACGGCACGCCCGAACCGGAGCGGCTCGAGGTGTTCGACAGCCAACTGGCGAAGGAGACCCGCGTTCAGGCCGTGAAGGCGGTCGTCTGGAGCTGGGTGGCGATTCTGCTCTACCTGTGGCTGCGGTTCGGCAACTGGACGTTCGGCCTCGCGGCCGTGCTGTGCCTCGTTCACGACCTGTGCTTCACCCTCGGCGCGATCGCCGTGTGCCACTACCTGCACTTGGTCCCCGGCTTCGATCTGCTCGGCATCCAAGACTTCAAGATCGACCTCGCGGCGGTCGCGGCGCTGCTCACGCTCGTGGGCTACTCGGTGAGCGACACCATCGTGGTGTTCGACCGCATCCGCGAGGTGCGCGGCAAGAACCCGAAGCTGACGCCGGAGATGATTAACGAGAGCGTGAACCAGACGCTGGGCCGGACCATCCTGACCGCGACCACGGTGTTCCTCGTGTCCATCGTGCTGTACGCCTTCGGCGGCGAGGGCGTCCACCTGTTCGCGTTCGTGATGGTGATGGGCGTGCTGGTGGGCACCTACAGTTCGATCTTCGTCGCGGCCCCGCTGCTGCTGATGTTCGGCGAGGGGGTCGAGGCGCAGACCGCGACCGACGGCGAACCGAAGGGCGAAGCCGAAGAGAAGGCCGCCGGCACCGAGGAAGAAGTGGTGGAAGGGTAAGGGCGGCGCGAGCACCGTTCGCGGTTCCAACGGGCCGCGAGCGCCAGTGAGCGGCCACGCACCCGCCACGCGTGCCGCACTGGCGCTCGCGGCCCGTTCGCGGGTTCACCCCAAGCGCCGCAGCCGCGCGGCCAGTTCTTCCTCCGCGGCGCTCGACCACACGAACTCGTCCGGCGGCGCGAACCCGCCCTCCGCGGTGAGCGCCGCTCGCGGCACCGGCCGCAGCGACGCCACGCCCAACAGCCGGTCGTTCAGCCGCAACTCGAACTCGCCGTACAGTTCCAGCTCGGCGGCGTCGAACAGCGCCGGCACGACCGGCGCGGGCGCGTCGCTGACCACCGCGTCCGCTTCGAACACCAACGGCGGCGCGAACGGGTCGGTGGGCACCGCGAGCACTTCGAAGCGGCACCGCGCCGCCGCGCCGGGTTCGCTCCCGCACAGCACGAAGCACGGGCCGGCCCGCGCCGCGCCGGTCAGTTCCGGCACCTTCGCGGTGCGAATCGCGCCGCTCGGCTCGCGCACCGCGAACCGCGTTTCCACCGCGCGCACGCCCGCGTCGAA
>JALHNS010000584.1 GCA_022843445.1 Gemmata sp. | reverse complement strand
CGCCGCGGCCCAAGAGCGCGCGCAGCTCGTAGTTCCCCAACCGGCAGCCGGTGTCGGGCAGCCGCGCCACGAACTCCGGGCGGAACGCGGGCAGCGCCGGGTTCGTGCCGAGGCCCGGCGCGCGCGAGCCGCTCGGCGGAACCGGTGGCGGGGTGCGCGCGCCGGCCGCGGGCACCCGCACCGTTTGCGCCACGCCCACGGTGCCGCTCAGCTTGCTGCGGCTGTTTTGCACGGTCAGGTTCACCAACTCGGCCGCGCCCGCGGCGAGGATCGAGGCGAAGTCCGGGCACTGGCCGATGTCTTGGTTCAGCACGCCCGCGAACGCCTGAATCTTCGGCACCACGCGCTGCAAGAACGCGACGAGGCCCTGCTGGCTCAGCCCGAACCGGTCGCGGGCCAGCGCCAGCACCCGCTCGAGCGCCTCCGGCTGCGCCGCGACGGCGTCCAAGTTCACGAGCTGGCTGGCGAGGTACAGCAGCTCGGCGCGCTCTTGGCGCGCCTTGCCCGAGCGCGCCGCGAGCGCCGGCTGGTGGTGGAACCGGATCGGCTCCACGAGGTCGTCCGGCAGCTTCCAACTGCGGAGCAGCTCGGCGGTCGCGTCGGCGTGGTCGATGCCGAACGACTCCACTTCCGCGCCGCACGGGTCCTCGACGAGCCGCGCGCCGTGCCGCGCCACGTGGTCGTCCCAGCCGTCCGGGAACGCTTGGCGCAAGAGCACCGCGCCGAGGTCGCGGAGCAGGCCGGCCACGAGGTCGTCGTCCGGGTTCGGGCGGCGCACCAGTACCGCCAGCTCGCGCGCGATGGTCGCGCCGCCCACGGACTTCACCCAGTAGTCGCGGGTGCCCGCGTCGCCCACGCGCCCGGTTTTCACCGCGGGCAGCGACAGGCCCAGCGCCAGCGACCGCACCGTGCCGAGGCCGAGCACCGCGACCGCGCGCGCCGCGCTGGACACGGTCTGCTTCAGCCCGTACAGGCACGAGTTCACGGCCTTGAGCAGCTTGCCGCACAGGGCCGCGTCCAGCGCGAGGAACCGGACGATCTCGTTCGGGTCGCAGTTCGGGTTGGCGGCCGAGTTCACGATCTGCAGCGCGACCGCGGGCGGCGTGGGCAGCCGGCTGGGGTCGAGTACCACGTCGAGCAATTCGGCGCGCGTCGCGCGCACCGTCGCGCACCGCGGAGACGTTGCGGACGAGGGAATGGCGAGTGCCGTCACCGGAACCGTCCCTGTGATGAAGGTATGCGCCGCAAGGAGAGAAAGATCGAGCGCGGCACCGAACACTGTGTCACGAACGCGGGCCGGTCAAGCGATGTGTGAAAGCGGCGCGCCGGTGTCGGTTGCGGGGCGAAAAGTGAGGCCCCGCGCGCGCCGCCGGGGTTCACTTTTGCGCCCGCGGCACAACCGCCACTACGACCGCACCCGCGCGCCCCGGGCGCGCGCGAAAACCGCGGGCGGCCCGTAGCGGCGCGCCCGCCGATGTGCGAACCTGTCTGGTTCACCACGACCCCGCACCCCGGCGCACCCAATGCCTACCTTCCCCACGAGTCGCGGTCGACCGCTCCCGCTCGGCGCTTCGGCCGCGCCGGCCGGCGTGAACTTCGCGCTCTTGTGCCGCCACGGGCGCACCGTTCACCTCGTGATCCTGCCGCCCGAGGGCGGCTCGAAACCGATTGCGGAGATCGAACTGGACCCCAAGCGGAACCGCACCGGCGACCACTGGCACGTCCGCGTCGGCGACCTGCCGGATGCGTTCACCTACGGCTGGCGCGTGGACGGCCCGCGCGGCGCGCGCACGCGGTTCGACCCGTCGCGCCTGCTGCTGGACCCGGCCGCCAGCATGCTCTCCGGCGGCGCGGGCTGGGCCGCGACCTGCGAAACCGACCCCGCGCGCACCACCCGCCGCAGCCTGTACCGCCGCGGCCCGCGGTACGACTGGAACGGCGACACGCCCCCGCTCACGGCGCACGAAGACTCGATCATCTACGAGGTGCACGTGCGCGGGTTCACCTGCGACCCGACCAGCGGCGTGAAGTTCCCGGGCACGTTCCTCGGTCTCGTCGAGAAGATTCCCTATTTGAAGTGGCTCGGCGTGACCGCGGTGGAACTGATGCCGGTGTTCGAGTGGGACGAGTGCGACTGCCCGTTCTTCCACCCGGACACCGGCGAGAAGATGACCAACTTCTGGGGCTACAACCCCATCGCGTTCGCCGCGCCGAAGGCCGCGTTCGCCGCCAGCGCCAAGAAGCACGGGCAGACGCACGAGTTCCGCGACATGGTGAAGGCCATGCACGAGGCCGGCATCGAGGTGATTCTGGACGTGGTGTTCAACCACACCGGCGAGGGGAACGACGCGGGCCGCACGTTCAGCTTCCGCGGGCTGGACAACGAGCTGTACTACATGATCGACGACCACGGCCGGTACCTGAACTACACCGGCTGCGGCAACACCGTGAACTGCAACCACCCGGTGGTGCGCGACCTCATCATGACGTGCCTGCGGTACTGGGTCGGCGACATGCACGTGGACGGCTTCCGGTTCGACCTCGCCAGCATCTTGGGCCGCGACCGCAAGGGCAACGTGCTGGTGGAGCCGCCGGTGATCGAGAGCATCACCGAAGACGGCGTGCTCGCGGACACGAAACTGATCGCCGAACCGTGGGACGCCGCCGGGCTGTACCAAGTGGGCCGGTTCCCGTTCGGCCGCCGCTGGAGCGAGTGGAACGGGAAGTACCGCGACGACGTGCGCCAGTTCTGGAAGGGCGACACCGGCATCACCGGCGCGCTCGCGAACCGCATCTGCGGCAGTTCGGACCTGTACCAGTGGAGCGGCCGGCTCCCGCGGCACTCGGTGAACTTCGTCACCGCGCACGACGGGTTCACGCTCTACGACCTCGTGAGTTACAACGACAAGCACAACCGCGCCAACGGCGAAGGCGGGCGCGACGGCGCGAACGACAACTACTCGTGGAACAGCGGCGCGGAAGGCCCGACCGACGACCCGGACGTGAACGTCCTGCGCGAGCGCCGCGCGAAGAACATGATGACCACGCTCATGCTGAGCCAAGGCGTGCCGATGATCCTCGCCGGCGACGAGTTCCTGCGCACGCAGCGCGGCAACAACAACGCGTGGTGCCAAGACAACGACATTTCGTGGGTCAACTGGGAGCTGGCCGAGAAGAACAAGGGCTTCTTGCGGTTCGTGCGCGAGCTGATCCACTTGCGGAAGCGGCACCCGGCGCTGCGGC
>JALHNS010000583.1 GCA_022843445.1 Gemmata sp. | reverse complement strand
GCGCGACCGGCACGCGCCGCACCGCCGCGCGAACCGCCCTTCCGTGTACGCCCGGCGCAAGCGCGCCCGCGGCGCGCCTCACATCCGAATCTGGGCGCGCGCCGCGTGCAGCGGGCACTTGCGGCGCTCCGAATCTCTTGGTGTTGCGGGAAGCACCACCAGCGGCACGGGGGCCACATGCGTTCGGCGTCTGTCACTTCGCTCCTGCGGTTCGCGCGCCGCAAACTGCTGCTCCCGGTCGGGGCCGCCGCGGCCGTCGGGTTCGCCGCCCTCGCCCCCGCGTTCACCGAACCGCCCGCGCCCGTTACCGCCGGCGAGCGCACCGTACTGCCCGCGAAGCGCCGCGACACCGTCGTGGACGTGTACGACAAGGTGAAGCCCGCCGTGGTGAACATCCACAGCGAGCGCACCGTGACCGCCGCCGGCGACGACCCGTTCGGCCGCCAACCGGTGCAGCCGCAGCGCGTGAACGGCATGGGCACCGGCATCGTGCTCGACCCGCGGGGCTACATCCTCACCAACTATCACGTCGTCGACGACGTGAACTCGCTGCGCGTCCGGTTGCACGACGGCACCGGGTACACCGCTCGCGTGCTCGCCACCGACAAAGAGCAAGACCTCGCGCTCATCAAGGTGGACCCCACCAAAGGCCTGCCGGTCATCGGCTTCGGTACTTCCTCCGACCTCATGGTCGGCGAAGCGGTCATCGCCATCGGCAACGCCTTCGGGTACGAGCACTCCGTGACCGACGGCCGCGTGTCGTACAAGGGCCGCGACGTCGCGCTGAACAAGGAGATGGGCTACAAGGGGCTGATTCAGACGAGCGCGCCGATCAACCCCGGGAACAGCGGCGGACCGCTGTTGAACGTGCTCGGCGAAGTAGTGGGCGTGAACGTGGCGATCCGGGCCGGGGCGCAGAACATCGGCTTCGCACTCGCGGCTGACGCGGTCATTCCGAAGGCCGCGGACCTGATCGGCCTGCGCCGCCGCACCGGGCTTCGGCACGGCCTCGTGCTGCGCGACACCGCCCACCGCGACGCCACCGAGAGCGCCGCGGTGCGCTCGGTGCTGGTCGATGGGGTGGAACCGAACACGCCCGCCGTCGCCGCCGGGTTCAAAGTGGGCGACGTGATCGAGCGCACCGACGACATCCCCACCCTCACCAGCATCGACTTCGAGCGCGGGCTGATCGAGAAGCCGGCGGGCGCGAAGGTGCCGGTGAAGGTGCGCCGCAACGGCGCCGCGACCGACCTCGAACTGGTGCTTCAGGCCGGCGCGAACGGGCCGGTGGCCGCGGTGGCGAACGCCGCGGACCTGATCTGGAAACGGCTCGGCGCGAAGTTCGCGCCGGTGGGTGCGGACGCCGTCGCGAAAGCCAACCCGCAACTGCGCGGCGGCCTGATGGTCACCGACGTGGCCCCGGGGAGCGTGCTCGCGGGGGCCGGCGTTCAGAAGGGCGACATCCTCGTCGGCCTGCACCTGTGGGAAACACTCAGCCTCGACAACGTGACCTTCGTGCTGAACCACAAAGACCTGAGCACGTTCCTCCCGCTGAAGTACTTCGTGTCGCGCGACGGCAAACTGAAAGACGGTCTGATCTCGAACGTGCCGTAACGAACCAAGCCAACATCGAGAGCGTCATCACCCTCCGCCGCCCCGGGCCTCGCCGCCCGGGGCGGTTCTCGTTTCGCCCCGCGGTGCCGCGCTCTGCGGTCCCCGTCTGGTGTGGCCAAGACGCCCCGTGTTGGCCAGAGTTGGCCGGCCGAGTTGGCCAACTGGCCAACTCGCACGATTCGCTAGGATTTCTAGCGTTTCGCACGTCCCGGCCGGCGAGTTGGCCAACCCCTCGCGCGATATACCCCCCCGCCGTGTGAAGGGCGAACTTCGGGGCCGGTTGGCGCTCGGCCCGCGTTCGCGCCGGCAAACGAACGGCCCTACGCCGATCTCGCGGCGCGACCAATCAAATACTATACGCACGATCAATTCGTGTCAACGGGCGTTTCGCGCGGGTGCCGCTTGACACGGCGCGGCCGGCGCGCGACCATGTTTCCAATGATCGTTCGTTCATTCGGCACGGATTTGCACCGATGAACCCGCTTCCCCCCGCGCAGCCGCCCAAGCTGCTCGACCGCGTGCGCCACGCCTGCCGCGTGCGGCACTACAGCATTCGCACCGAAGACGCCTACCACGATTGGGCCGAGCGGTTCATCCGGTTCCACGGCATTCGCCACCCGGACACGATGCGCGAGCCGGAGGTGAACGCCTTCCTCACGCACCTCGCGGTCGAGCGCAACGTGACGGCGAGCACGCAGAACCAAGCGATGTGCGCGCTCCTCTTCCTGTACGGCGCGGTGTTGGGCAAGCCGTTGGACGAACTGAAGGTGGTGCGCGCGACGCGGCCGAAGCGCCTGCCGGTGGTGCTGACCCGCGACGAAGTGCGGGCCGTTCTGGGGCGGTTGGAGGGCACGCACGCGCTGATCGGCCGCGTGCTGTACGGTACGGGCATGCGCCTGTTGGAGTGTTTGCGACTGCGCGTAAAAGATGTTGACTTCGGGCTGAATCAGATTACCATCCGAGAGGGGAAAGGCGCGAAGGATCGTCTGACCGTGTTGCCGGCGCTGGTGGTGCCCGCCTTGCACGAGCAACTGGCCGCGGTTCGCGCCCTTCACCGCGACGACTTGGCCGCGGGGTTCGGGCGGGTGTACTTGCCGGCGGCGCTGGCGGTGAAGTATCCCGGCGCGGCGGCGGAGTGGGCTTGGCAGTACGTGTTCCCGTCCGCGAAGCGTTCGACGGACCCGCGCAGCGGTGCGGAGCGACGGCACCATTTGAACGAGAACGCGGTGGGCCGTGTGATTACGGACGCGGTGCGGGCGGCCGGGATTACGAAGCACGCGAGCGCGCACACGCTGCGGCACAGTTTCGCGACGCACCTGATTGAGGGCGGCACGGACATCCGCACGGTTCAGGAGTTGTTGGGCCACGAGAGCGTGGAAACGACGATGATTTACACTCACGTGCTGGGCAAGGGCGGTCGCGGGGTGACGAGTCCGTTGGATTCGATGTGACGCGGCGCGGGAGCGCTGTTACTGTGTTAGTCCGCGCGCCGCGCGTGCTATTGGGGTGAAGGGAAATCGGTGTTAGTCCGCGCGTTGCGCGGACTCACATGGGAACTGCCGGTGTTAGCAGTCCGTTGAAAAAGGCGACGTTTCGTCGTGACCTTCGGTCTGCGGAGTAGATCGCGGGCGGTAGGGCAACCTCGCCCACCGTCCCTCTCACCGGACGACCCAGTAGATCAGA
>JALHNS010000582.1 GCA_022843445.1 Gemmata sp. | reverse complement strand
GCCGCTACCGCGCCGCGCCACCCGCGATTCGCCCCGCGGCGCGGGGACGGGGGCGGCACGGGTTCGACCAGCACCCGCAGCCGGGCCGACGAGCCGCCGCTCGGCAGTGGCAGCGCGGCGAACGACCCGCTGCCGCCGAGGGGCGCGAGGTCGTCGAGCACGTCCGCGGCACTGGCGTAGCGGTCGGCCGGGTTCTTCGCCATCATCTTCTGAAGAATCGCGTTCAGCTCCGGCGGCACGTCCGCGCGGGCCTTGCACAGATCCGGCACCGGCGCGAGCTGGTGCTTGGTGAGCTTTTGCGTGGTGCTGCCGTCGTAGGGCGGCTTGCCGGCGACCAGTGCGTACAGCGTCGCGCCCAGCGCGTACACGTCGCACCGCGCGTCCAGTTTGCCGCCGATGGCCTGCTCCGGGGCGATGTAGTCCGCGGTGCCGGCGACCGTGAAGTCGCCCGTTTGGGTCAGGTTGTCTTGCGGGTTGTCCAGCGACCGCGCGAGGCCCATGTCCAGCACCTTAATGGTGCCGTTCTTGGTGAGCATCAGGTTCGCGGGCTTCACGTCACGGTGGACGAAGCCCCCCTCGTGCGCGTGCGCGAGGCCGGCGGCCGCCTGCGCCACATACCCCGCGGCCTGCGCCGGGTGCAGAGGCCCGCTGTTCGCCACGAACGCCTGCAGGTCGGTCCCCTCCACGTACTCCATCACGAGGAAGTGCGCGCCGCCCGCGTGGCACACGTCGTACACGCGCACGATGTTCGGGTGGTCCAGCGCCGCGACCGCGCGCGCCTCCCGCAGGAACCGCTCTAACGCGCCGGCGTCGCTCGCGTGCGTGCCGGACAGCACCTTGATGGCGACGCGGCGGTTCAACTCGGAGTGCTCGCCGAGGTACACCACGCCCATCCCGCCCTTGCCGATCGGGTTCAGAATGCGGTACGCGCCGAGGACCATGCCCCGGTGCTTGCCCGCGAGCAGGCACTTCGCCTGAAAGGGCGTGAGCAACCCGGCCCGCGCGAACGCCTCCGCGCACGCGAGCGGTTCCGCGGGTAAGCTCACGCGCTCGAGGAACCGCGCGAGCGCGTCCGGGGTGAGGAGCCCACTCTTGCGAACGAGTTCGACGTATTCGGTTGCCGATGTAGCCGCAGGCATGATGTGGTCCGCGCCGTTGGGCGACGTGGATATCCCCATAGTAGCTCACAAGATTCTCAGCCGCCGAGCGCTGCGCGACATTTTCTGCTGCCACGGGATTCCCGCCGGGGCGAAAACTGGAACCGGCCGCGGCGGTTGCTATGGTGTCCGCATGGGCGGCAAGCGCCGCCGGGCACCGGGGAGGTTCGACCATGCGCGCGGTGTGCTTCGGGTTGGCGTTCGCGGCCCTCGTGGGCGTTTCGGCGGCGCAAGAGAAGAAGGCTGCCACGATCAAAGTGCTGGTGCCCGAAGCCGGGTATCAGGAAACGATCGTGTGGCTCAACGGCGAGAAGCAAAAGGGCACCGGCGGCACGCGCGTGCTTACCACCGCGCCCATCGAGGCCGGCAAAGAGATCACGGTGAAGGTGGAAGCGCTGATCGAACCGAACAACTACACCAAGATCACGCGGCCCCGCGAAGTGACCGTGAAGGCAGGCGATTCGGTCACGCTCGACCTGACGAAGGAAGACAAGAAGTACGACAAGATCGTTGTTCGCTGGGTGCCCACGCCGGACGACATCGTGGACCAAATGGCGAAGCTCGCCAAGATCACGAAGGACGACATCATCTTCGATCCGGGGTGCGGCGACGCGGTGATGCTCATTCGCCCGCTGAAGATGCTCGGCGCGAAGAAGGGCATCGGCATCGACATCGACCCGAAGATGGTGAAGAAGGCCCAAGAGAAGGCGAAGGACGAGGGCGTCGCGGACAAGACCGTGATTAAGGAAGGCGACATCCTGAACGAAAAGGACATGGCGATCTGCGCCGAAGCGAGCGTGGTGCTGATTTACATCGGCGACGACCTCGGCGCGCGGATGGCCCCGGTGCTGCAAAAGCTGCTGAAGCCGGGCACGCGCGTGGTGTCGCACCGGTTCACGCTCGGCGACTGGGCACCGGACAAAACCGTGAAGGTCCGCGGCGCGGACGGCGACGAGTACACCCTCCACTACTGGGAAGTGAAAGCGAAGAAGTAAGTGAGCAGGGGCGGCGCGGTGGAATCGCGCCGCCTCACTTCAGGTCAAGCGGAAGCAGACGCGGAAGCCACAGTTCCGTAGACGTTCGTGAGGTGAGTACCAATCGCGACTCGAAGTACGGCACCGACTGGGACCGCTACTCCAACTACCACCGCGAATGGCGCACATCTCACTGCTTGATTCCGATTCGGCAAGTGCGGAGGGAGATAACCCCACACACCACTCGTACACGTTTCCGTGAACTTCGTGTAAACCCCAACCATTAGGCGGGAATCGGCCCACGGTTGTTGGTCTTTTCCGATACACGCCTTTTGGAGAGTCATTCCACGAAACTGACCCGCAGTAATTTGCCAGTTCTGTGTTAAGCACATCCCCGAAGTGGTAGTGTGTCGTCGTGCCCGCGCGGCACGCATATTCCCATTCTGCCTCAAACGGTAATCGCACTATTGCACCGACGCGCAGTGTCTTCAACTTCGCGCAAAACTCCTGGACTTCATTCCAAGATACCATCTCAATTGGGCACTTCGGCCCTTTGAACTGACTTGGGTTAGTGCCGTTCACGGCAGCCCACTGCGCTTGCGTCACAGGGTAGATGCCCATAAAGAACTCGCCCGTGACGGCGACTTCGCGAACGGGCTTTTCGTTCTCCTCAACGGTTCCGCCCATTAGGAACGTGCCCGGTGGAATGAACGCGCCCACGAGCGGGACGCCGCCGGGGAGCGTTAGTGTGTGGCGCGGCACGCACGGCACCACCCCTGCTACGAGCAACTCCACCATCCGCGCCTGCCACGCGGCGCGCTCGGGGTGCGCGTCCGGGGCGCAGCACGTCGCGATCAGCTTGCGGTGCAGGCGCAGCAACTCGGCGCGCCGCGGGTCGTCGTACTCGTCGAGCCAATCGGCGAGCACGAGCCACCGCGCCTCTTCGCGCGGCTCCGCGACGATCCCCGCGAGAAGTGCGTCGAGCGTGGTCATTGTTCCCCCTCGCGTGCATTATCGGCGACGCAGAACGCGGTGCAACCGGCGTTGCGGAAGAGGGCGAATTCCGCGATCCGCGAAGCCCCATTCCATGCGAAGCGCCCCTCACCCGGCCTCGAAGACTCGGCCACCCTCTCCCACGCTGGCGCGGGGAGAGGGCCAAACGCAACGCCACTTCGCTG
>JALHNS010000581.1 GCA_022843445.1 Gemmata sp. | reverse complement strand
ACGATCAGCGCCAACCCGCCGGCGACCGCCGCGCACGCGCCCACCGACAGCACCGCGCGCAGCGCCCCCCACTTGCGGAGCGCGAGGTTCACGGCACCCGCGGCGCACAGCGCCAGCCCGGCCCCGGCGAAGACGAAGAACTGGTTGAAGGTATCCGGCGTCATTGGCGTTTCCAAAGCGTGGCGTTCTGAGGATATACACGCCCGTCGCTCAACATCTTTAACACCGCACCGGTGAGGAAGTAGTGAACCGGGAAATGATGAAGTCCGGACGTGTGCTGCGAATTGATGAGAGCCGAACCGTCGAGCGCGGTCGAAGTGTCGCAAGTCGTTACGAGAGCGCGACAAAGTGAAGTCGCGCTGCGGGGAACTTGTGAGACCCGGCGCGACGCGAGACGGGCCGCTCGCCCCGTGAAATCGCTATGAGAGTTCCATTCGGCCGGCGCGCGTGTGGGTTCACACGTCCCGCTTGCCGAACCCGACCAGCCCGACGACGGCGGCCCCGGCGCACAACACCGCCGACACCGTCAGCACTTGGGTGAGCGCCGCGGGGTCGTAGTGGCCCTGAAGCACGAACTTCAGCCGCGCGAGTTGGCGCTCCGGCGACGGCCACGGCTCCGGCAGCAGCGACAGCAAGAACCCGCTGCCGTACAAGACCAGCCAGAACACGGTGATGCCCAGAACCGTCGTGTTCGCCAGCGCGCCGATCGTGACGCCCCACGACACGATCGCCGCGAGCACCGCGCCCACCGCCAGCACCGCGACCACACCGCCGGTCAGCGACAGATCGGATTGCGTGTCGTCCTTGAACAGGAAGTAGCTGGCGAGCAGCACGCCGAACGCCAGCACCGTGAACGTGAGCGTCACCACCACCAGCCGCGAGTGCCACTTCGCCAAGAAGTACTGGTGCCGGCTGATCCCGCGACTCAGCACCGAATCGGCCAGCGTGCCGCGCTCGCCGCTGATCGCCGACACCGCCAGCACCGCGACCAGCGCCAAGCTGCCCACTACCATCATGCGGAACAGGTCGCCGCTTTGCGCCGCGGCGCTCTGAAACAAGCCGGCCTCTTTGTGCAGCCCGACGCGGTACAGCAGCAGCCCCGCGACCGCGACCACGGTCATCAGCACCCACAGCCGGTACACCCAACTGCGCAGCGTCTGGCGCAGGTCCGTTTGGAACACGGCCCAATACGGTAGGAACCGGTTGAAGCGAACCGTGACGACCGGCGGAGTGGCTTCCATGGTTCCTCGAATGAAAAGTGCAAAAGGAAAAGGGAAAAATGGAAAGGCGAAAGACGGGCAAGGCGAAAGACACCAACGCTTCGCTCGTCGTCTCCTGCTCTGCTCTTCCTTTTTCCCTTTTCATTTTTCCTTTTGAATTGCTCACGCCGCTTCCGCGGCGCTGTACAAGCGCGCGAACCCGCGCCCGTCTTCCTTTTCCACCAAATCCAAGTACGCCTGTTCGGTCTGCATGCCGACGCTGCGCACGGTAATCAGCGACACCTTGTGATCCGCGAGCGTTTGGAAGAGCTGCGCGAGCACCACCGCGTTCGGGGTTTCGTCGCCGAGTTTCACGTCCAGCCGGCGGTGCCGCAGGAGCGCTTGCGTCACGTCTTTGAGCGCGCGAATCGCGGTCACGGCCTTCGTGATGCCCTTCTGCTCGCCGTCCAAATCGAGTTCGTAGTGGTTCTTGCGAATGCGGCCTTTCAGGTCTTGCAGCGACCCGTGAAAGATCATCTGCCCCTTGTTCAGCACGCACGCGTGGTTGCACACTTCGTCTACGTCGCTCAGGTTGTGGCTGCTGATGATGAGCGTCTTTTCGGCCGCGAGCCGCTTGATGAGTTCGAGCATCGAGCGCCGGGCTTCGATGTCGAGTCCGTGCGTGGGTTCGTCCCAGATGAGCAGGTCCGGTTCGTTAATCAGGCTCGCCGCGACCGCGAGCCGCGCCGTCATGCCCGGGGTGAAGTGCGCGATGGAGTCGCCGGAGTGCGGCAGCAGATCGACCGCGCGAATGAGCGTCGCCAGTCTGGGTTTGCGCACGTTCGCGGGCAGCCCAAACAGCCGCGCGATGTAATCCAAGTAGCTAATCGGCGTCATGCCCTTCGGGAACTGCGGGTTCGTGGGAATGTAGCCGATGCGGCGGCGCAGGTCGGCCGCGTTCGGCGACATGGTGTGTTTGAACACCTTCGCCCAACCCGCCGTGGGCCGGTGCAACCCCAGCACCAACCTCAAGAACGTGGTTTTGCCGGCCCCGTTCGGGCCGAGCAGCCCCATCACGCAGCCCGGTTCGATGGTGAGCGAAACGTCGTTCAGCGCGATCTGCCGGTTCTGGTAGATCTTCGTGAGGTGCTGCGTTTCGACGACCAGTTCGCTCTCGTCCGCCACGAGCGCAACCTCCGCGCGTTCCCCGGTGCTGAACGCGGGCGTATAGCGAGGGCGCGCCGCCGCGCCTAGCGCAAAGTGCGCGAAACGGCACGCCGCGCGGTTGCGGTTGTGCGCGCCCCGTGGCGCGGCTATGCGCCCCCGGCTCACCGCTCGGGGGGAACGCGGATGAAGGGGCAGTTGCGGCGCGCGCTGTTCGCCGGCACGGTCGCGGCACTTGCCGCGCCGGGGTGCCTCGCGCCCGAACGGCCACTCGATCTCGATACGCCGCGCGAGCGCCGCGCGCCCAAACTCCCGCCGCACCTGTCTGAAGCGCCGCGCGCGCCCACCGTTCCCGCGCCCGAACCCCAACCCGAACCGTCCGACGCGGCCCTTCCCATCAACCTCGCGACGGCGCTCCAGTTGGGGAACGCGCGCCCGCTCGACGTGCAAATCGCGGGGCGGCAGGTGCAAGCCGCCGTCGCGGCGCACGACCGCGCCCGCTTGTTGTGGGTGCCGAACATCGCGGTCGGCCTCGATTACTTCAAGCACACCGGGCCGCAACAGAACTTCGCCGGCGAGTTGCTCACCTCGAACCGCAACACCCTCATGGCCGGGTTCGGGCCGAACGTGGTGTTCGCGTTCACCGATGCCGTGTACGCGCCGCTCGCCGCGAAGCAGGAACTCCGCGCGCGGCAAGCCGGCCAACAAACGGCCATCAACGATTCCGTGCTCGCGGTCGCGGAAGCGTACTTCAACGTGCAGCAGGCGCGGGGCGATCTCGCGGGGGCGCTCGCGGCGGAAGCGAAGGCCGAAGAGGTGGCGAAGAAGACCGCGGAACTGGCGAAGGGGCTCGCGCCGCCTTCGGAAGAGCACCGGGCGCGCGTCGAACTCGGGCGGCGCAAGCAAGCGGTCGCGTCGGCCCGCGAGCGGTGGCGCGTGAGCAGCGCCGA
>JALHNS010000580.1 GCA_022843445.1 Gemmata sp. | reverse complement strand
CGCCGTACACGTGCAGCACCGCTTCGGCGGCGCGCACGCGGGCGACCGGCAGTTTGTCGGTCAAGTGGTCGCGGAGCGCGTGCTCGATGGCACCGGCCGCGGCCGGGTCGGCGCGCAGGTGCGCGTACACCTCGAACCGCGCGCCTTGGGTGCCGCGGGTCCACTGGTCGAGAAGGCTCGCCAAAGGGGGAGTGTCGGGCATCGGGTGCGCGTCGGTCGCGGAAACGAACCGCAATGATACCGCGCGGCGGGGCGGGTGCCAACCGTTCGAGTGCCCCCACAACGGACACGCCGCGGCGCGATTTGGTTCGAGTGCGCGAAAGTGCTGCAATTTCAGGGCGCATCGTGCGTCGGAATGCTGCGAGCCACTCGGCCCGCGACCCGATCCACACCGGAGGCGAACGATGGAGTGCCAACCCCGACCGTGCGCGCGCTGCGGCGAAGACATCCCGGCCGAGCGCGTGGACGCGCTACCGGAAACGCGGGTGTGCGTGCGGTGCAGCAAGGAGATGGGCGGCGAATTCGTGGTGCTGGTGTCAGCCGAGCGCACGAGCAAAGAGGGCAGCCTGAAGAAGAACTACGGCGGCTACAGCACGCGAAAGGTGCGCAAACCGATCAAGCCGCGGGGTGAAGAGTAGTAGCCCACACCGCCGCGAACCGCGCGGCGGACCAGCCCACGAGGTCGGAGACCTGACCATCGCCGATCTCGACCACGCGCAGCGCACCGTCGGCGCGGCGCGCGACATCGACCGAGAAGAAGGGACTCGCGATCCGTTCGGCGCAGGCGCGCACGAGGTCCGGGAGCGGTTCGTTCGCGTCCGGGCCGAACGGCGCGCCGTTCAGCACGAAGTACCGGCGCTCGGAATCGGGCACGAACTCTTCGACGCGGCGCACGCACACGCCGCCCTCGATGGTGCCGCGGTACTCGCGCATCAGTGCGAGCAGTTCGGGCGCGTCGGCGGGGTCGCACAGGATCGGCCCGCGCCCGGTTTTCAGCGCCTTCACGTAGTCCTTCACGAAGTACGCGCCCCAATCGAGCGCGCGCAGCTCGGCCACAATGTCCGTGTCAGCCGCGAACGTGCGCGTTTCCGGCGTGAACTCCGCGAGCAGCGGATACCAGTTCGGTAGGTGGTGCGCGAGTAGGTACTCGCGCGGCGAGGTGAGCGGCGTCGCGCCGCACGCTCCGATTGCGGTTGCGAGCGCGCCGTACTCGCGGGCGTTCAGCATCCACCCGCGATACACCACGGTCGCGCCGAGCGACACGTCGCGCAGTGCGCGCGCCCCAGCCGGCACAGCGTCCGGGCAGTCAGAAGCGCCGAACCCGGCTATCGCGAGTGCGACCCGTTGCTCGGCAAACATCTCGTCCGGCGAGATGACGAAGTGAACCGGCATCGCGGTCACACTTTGAAGATGTCGCGCACGTTGTCGCGCAGCAGGCGCGTGCCCAGCGCCACCGCGCCCTCTTCGCTCAGCACGTTCGGCCGCACGAACTCGTCGGCCAGAACGTGCGCCAGAATCCGCCGATACATCCCGTACTTCGGCTTCACGAACTCCAACTTGTACGCATCCGAATAGTAGCCGACGAGCTTCGACTTTGGAACCGCGGTGATGCGCTCCACCAAGTCTTTCTTGATGTACGGCGGGGTGTTCGAGTACCACCAGTGCCCGTTCGGCAGCACGTTCGGGAAGATCCACGAGTACGCCACCAGCTCTTGGTTCTGCGCGCTCGTGAGCACGGATACCGGGAACGTCACGTCCGGGAACGCGTTGAACAACTCGCGGTACTGAATCAGGCTCGTGCGCTGGTCGAACAGGTCTTGCCCCTGAAACACGCCCTTCTCGTACACGCGGCGGTTCACACCGATCATCAGGTCGAACGGCAGCTTGAAGTCGCGGCAGAACTCCGCGATCGTCCAGAAGATGCCGGGCGCGAGGTCGTGGAACCCGTGGAACTGCATCTGCTCGTAGAAGTGCTCGTCGTCGAACTTCGCCGGGTGGAACTGCGGCGGCAGCGAGATGGCGCACGCCTTCGCGCCGTTGCGCGTGAAGTGCATGAAGATGGTCGCGATGGCCTTGCGCAGCGTGGAAGCGTCGTGTACCTGAACGCCGGTCGCCGCGTAGAGCCGCCGCCGCGTGTCCGGCTTGTCCATGTGAAACACGAGCGTGTCCGTTCGCAGACACGGAACGTACTTCGTGGTGTCGAAGCCCTTCAGCGGGTCGTCGAATTCGTTGGTCAAGAAAATCTTCTCGAGCTTCGTCGTGTTGAAGACCTGCTGCTCCCAGTCGGGCTGCGCGAAGGTCTTCTGCGCGGCGTCGAAGAGGGCGTCGGCGTCCTTCGCGGTCACGCGATCGCCGGCGAAGCCGAGGAACGTGCGGGCGATGTCCACGAACCACGCGTACTGCGCGGTGTTGTCGTAGCGGTCCATGAACCGCACGATCTCGCGCACGCGGTCGCGCGGGTCGGCGTCCTTCGCGAGCACCGTTTGCGGCATCCCGGCGGAGTGCGCGAGTTCGGTGTAGTAGTGGTACCCGAGGATGTCGTCCAGCGACTTCGACACCGGGGCGAGCGGGTCGATGTGCGAGTGCGGGTCGATGAGCGGAACCTTCGACAGCGCGGATTCGAGATTCTGAACGAGTTGGTCGGCCGGCATATCGCCCTCTCGCCGCTCGGCGGCGCGCGAAACTACGGGAACTTTGTCAGTTTTACACGCGGCGCGGGTTGCAACAGCGGGCAACTTTTACAATCCGCTCGCGGTGCCGGAACTGTGGCACGCGAACGCGCCCCGCGCCGAATTTTCTTTCCGCTATGCGCCGCTTGCAGTTGCGCCGATCGGCGCGCCGGCGGGCCGCGATTGGCACGACCGGTGCTTTAGGTTCTATCGTCCGCGACGGGCTTCCCCCAAGTGAGTCGCGGATCGGTGCCGGGTGCGCCGGCGAGCCTTCCCCCAAGGTAATCGCCACCCCCAACGCCCCCGGCACCGCGCGAACGGAACAGAGGTCGCACCGGCCGTTCCCCCAACGGCCGCGACCGCGGGAGAGAGTTCCCCCCTCTCCCGGGCAAGTCAGACCGCACGTCGGTTCCCCCTTCACGGCCAACCTTCCCACGCGCCGCCGCCTTCCCCCAAGGCGGCGGCTGTCTTTTTTGCGTTCGTTATCAGTTATTGGTTCTCAGTTATCAGTGCTCTGTTGAAATGATGCGGTTTGTTCTTGTGGCACCGGCCTCTGGCCCAATGGCACTTAGCACTACAGCGCGGCTTTAGATGACGGATCTATGCCGCCGTTTCTTGTGCGACTTCGTGGCCTGTTCGTTCCGCCGTTGGTGGTAGCGGATCACGCTTCCGACATGGAGTAGTTCC
>JALHNS010000579.1:1228-3403 GCA_022843445.1 Gemmata sp. | reverse complement strand
CCGCGTTCGCCGTGACCGTGCCGCCGGTACCGCCGGCGAGCCCGCCGCAGGTCGTGCCCGAACCGCCGGTCGCGCCGCGCGAACCGGATTACGTGCCGACGCTGCCGCCGTTCCTGCCGGAACTGCCGCCGGTGGTTCAGCCGCCGGGAGCGACGCCCGACCCCGCCCCGCGCACCGCGCCGCGCATCCCCGCGACGCTCCCGATGGAGAAGTGATTCTGGCGCGTGGCACGCGTGAGCGTGCCGGTTCCTCGCGCGCTCACGCGCGTGCCGCTCTCCTGTGGTGTGCCGGTCTTCACCCCCCGGCGAAATTTTCGGCGAGCAACTCGCGTCGGCGAATCCTAATCATTATTATGTGCCGGTTCGCGGCCCTCTGCGCTCGCACTCCCACAGAGAGTTACGGCTCCGAATGCCAACACACTCCGACCCGCTCGTTCCGGTTCCGCTGCCGGCCCTCGTTCCCGCGCGCCCCGCGCGCGACCCCGAAACCGAACCCGACGCCCCATCGCCCGGCCCGCGGTCCCGCGTGCGCCTCGGCATGGCCGTGTCGGTGATCCTGATTCACGTCGCGGCGGTGGCCGGCGGCGCGCTGTTCTTCGATTGGGCCGCGGTCGCGGTCGCCGGGGCGCTCGTTCTCGTCACAACGAACCTCGGCATCTCCTGCGGCTACCACCGGTTGCTGGTTCACCGCGGCTATCAGTGCCCGCGCGCGATCCGCTACTTCTTCTCGCTGTGCGGCACGCTCGCGCTCCAAGGCGGGCCGCTGAGTTGGTCCGCGACGCACCGCGTGCACCACCAGCACACCGAAGACGAGGCCGACCCGCACTCGCCGCACAACCCGAAGCAGAGCTTCTGGTGGGGGCACATGCTGTGGTTCTTCTACAGCTACCCGAGCGTCGAGAACAAGAAGGAGTATTGGGCGCGGTACGTGCCCGATCTGCTGCGCGAACCGGTGCTGGTGTTCATGGAGCGCTTCTTCGTGCTGCTGAACGTGGCGTTCGCGGTGGCGCTGTACGCGGTGGGGTACGTTATCGAGGGGTGGCAGTTCGGCGCGGCGCTGGTGGCGTGGGCGTTCTTCGCGCGGATCGTGTTCGTGTGGCACGCGACGTGGCTGGTGAACTCGGCCGGGCACCTGTGGGGCTACCGCAACTACAACACGCCGGACCAGAGCCGCAACGTGTGGTGGGTGGCCGCGCTCACCAGCGGCGAGGGCTGGCACAACAACCACCACGCCGACCCGCGCAGCGCCGCGCACGGGCACAAGTGGTGGGAGATCGACCCGACGTACACCTTCTTGCGTGCTCTCGAACTGGTGGGCTTGGTTTGGGACATTCGCAAGCCCGCGGCCCACGCGCTCGCGGCCAAAGCCGCGGCGCAGACCGCGCCGCCACCGACTGCCGACTAGCCCAAACGAGCCGGACGCGTGAGCGACGGTCCTGCTTTCTTGTGGCACAGGCTTTCGAGTCTGTGCCTTTTTCTTTGCGAACGGCAACACGGGCTGGAAAGCCTGTGTCACAAATCCGAGCGAAGAACCGTCGCTCACGCGTCCGGCTCGTCGGTCGAAAAGGCTAGCGCCGGCGGCGCAGGCACACGAGCGCCCCCGTAAGGACGAGGCCGAGCGTCGCCGGTTCGGGCGTCGCCACCGTGCCGGGCGCGTCGGGCACTTCGTAGGAAATCGCGGTCACGCCCCACGGTTCGCTGAACGGCTCCGTGAGCGACAGCAACCGGTACACGTCGAATTCGGTGACGCCGCCGGGGATCGGCCCGGAGCGGAACACCGCGCGCCCGTTCGCCGCGCCGACCGCGCCAATCGGGTTCTGAAACGCACCGGTTCCGTCCGTGTAACTCACCGCGACGTCGCCCGGCGTCGCGCCGACCACCTCCACCTCGAACGCGTTCACCACCCGCGGTAGTCCGTTGGGTTCGACGAACCGCACACCGATCACCGCGTTGAACCCGCGGCTGAAGTTCAGTTCCGTCGGAACCTGCGCTTCGACCGGAACGAACCGCGAACCGACGGGCCGGAACGCGCCCTCACCGACGGCGACCGGGAGCGGATCGAACACGACGCCCGCACCCGCGAACTGGGCGCGCACGAAGCCGCCGGCGGGCACCGGCGCGAAGTTCCGCACTTCACCGTCTTGGAGAACGAGTATCGGCGTCGCGGTCGGCGTGG
>JALHNS010000579.1:0-1218 GCA_022843445.1 Gemmata sp. | reverse complement strand
CACCCAACCGGCGCGCGCCGAAGGAGCGCTCGAAGCGGCGACGAGAGCGAGCAGAGCGAATCGCGCGGGCATGGGCACACCTCCGTTGGGGGGCGGAGGGTACGCCGAACGCGAACGGCGAGCAAGCCGAAGTGCGAGCGCTCACCCGGCGCACGCGACGAGCGCCGACAGCGGCAGCCAGCCGACCGCGCCGCCGGGCAGTTCCACTTGCGCCCACCCGCCGCGGCGCGACAGCTCGCGCACTTCCGCGCCCGCGGGCAGTGGCGAATCGAGGCGCTCCGCGAACGAAGCGGCGTTCCCGGTGCGCAACACCGTGTCCGCAAGCAGCACGTGCGCCGGGCGGTCGGCGCGCGCGCGCGCGTCGTGAACCCACAGCACCCCGAACGCCGCGAGCACGAGCGCCCACGCGCCCGCGGTCCAAAGCCAACCCGCGGCGCGCGTCATAATGAAGCGCGCCGCGCACGCGCACGCTAGGAACCACAGCGCACCGGCCAGCACCCACGCTTCCGCCACCGACACGCGCGCCGCGACCGTGAACACCTCGCGCGCGCGGCACTGCGCCCCGACCGTTCCTTCCAGCGGGTACGCGACGGCGGCGCGCGCGTCGGCCAGTTCGGTTTGCAGTTCGCGCGCGGAGGGCACCGCCGCGAGTCCGTCGCGCAGCGCCGCAATCGCGCGCGGCAGGTTCCCCGCCAGCCGGTGCGCGCGGGCGCGGGCCAGAGCGAGTTCCGAAGAGCGCGCGCCCCGGTTCCACACGGTGTCGTACAGTTCCGCGGCGCGCGCGAACTTCGGCCGCGCCTTCTCCGAATCGCCGCGCAGCGCCGCCCCTTCCGCGAACGCCTCGGCCGCAGCAACCAACGGGTCGTTGTGGTAGGCGGCGCGCGCGGCGCACGGCAGCAGTAGAACGGCGAGAAGTGCGAAGCGGTTCACGCGCCCCTCCGACCGCACCTGCTCGGTCTCCAACCGCACGACGGCGGCGTGAGCGCCCGCAGCCAGTGACAGCCCACTGTCATTCGGCGGCGCGAACCGGGCGCGGTCGCACGCGCGGAACACGTCGGCCACCTCGCGCGCCAGCGGTTCGGGCACGTCGGCCGCGCGCAGCGCCGCTTCCAGTTCCGAGGGCGTCACGGCGCTTTGCGGCAGCGGGAACCGGTCGCGCAGGTATTCGAGCACTGCGGACGCAATCGCGGCCGGCGGGTCGGTGGCGCGGGCGGCGCG
>JALHNS010000578.1 GCA_022843445.1 Gemmata sp. | reverse complement strand
GGTCAGTTGCCGGCGGTACCGGCGGCACGCCGCGCACAGCACGAGGTGAACGGCCAACCCGGCGCGGGCGGCGAGCGGCGGCCGCGCGTCCAGCGCGAACGAGATCAGTTCTGCGGCCCGCGCGCAGGTCATCGGTCGTGCCCCTCGTCGGGTGCCCCGTCGGTGTCGCCGAACCAGTTGGCGGACACGCACCGCCACAGCCGGAGCCGGGCGCGGTGGAGCATCACCCACACGTTGGTCGCGGTCGCCCCCAATTCGTTTCCCACGAAATCGGCGGATTCCTCGTCGATGTGGCGCAGGACGAACGCGCGGCGCAACCGGTCGGGCAGTTTGGCGAGGCACCGCGCCAGCACCGCGCGGAACTCGGCGCTCGCCAGCTCGCGCCCGGGGTCGGCGGCGCTCCACTCGCCCGGCGGGCGCGCCCACTTGCCGGAGCGGGAGAAGTGCGCCTCGGTCCCGTCGTCCGGGAGCGCCTCGGTACGGGCCTCGCGCCGCGCCGCGGCGCGCAGCCAGTCGATCGCCTTGCGCTTGAGAATCGCCGTGAGCCACGTGCGCTCGGAGCACCCGCCGGTGAACCGCTCGCGGGCGGCGAGCGCCGCCAGCAGGGTTTGCTGCACCACGTCTTCGGCCGCGTCCGGGCGGCGCACGCGCCCGATCGCGTAGCGGTACAGGTAGCCGCCGTGCCGCTCCACCCAGTGGTCGGGTTCGAGGGCGCGCGCGTCGGTCGGTTCGTCCATGGCACCTCCGGCTCGTGAGCGGGCGCGGACAGCTTACGGCCCGCACCCGCGCCGATCTGTGAGCCGCCTCACAGACCCACGGGCGCGAACCGCCGATAGGAACGGTGTCGTCCGGTCCGCCCGCGAAAGGAATCGCATGTCCCGCTCTCTCGCACTCCTCGCCCTGTTTCTGGTGCTCGCGCTGTCCGGCTGCCGGCACTGCGACTCGTGCTCGCGGTCCGGCGCGTCGCCGCTGTCCGGTGCCGCCGCGCCCGCGCCCGCCGAGTGCGCGTCGTGCGCCGCTCACGCCGCCGCGCGCTAAGCGCACAAAGTCGAGCCACTGTGAGGTGGCTCACAGTTCGGGCAGCGGCCCGCGCGTAACATGCGCTCCTACAATACGCGCACCCACTTCATTCCGGCGGCAACGAACGCGACATGCACCCACTGCCCGCACTCGCCCCCGCGCCCGATCCCGCGTTCGGAACCGGCCGGTTCGTGAAGGGCACCACCAGCCTGTGTCCCGAGTGCCTCGCTCGGATCCCGGCCGAGGTGCGCGCGCGCGGCGGCGAAGTGTGGATGGACAAGGCGTGCCCCGAACACGGGCGCTTCTCCGCGCTGCTCGCGTCCGACGAGGCCCACTACTTCGTCGCGAACCCGGCCGCGAGCGCGCTCGGCTCGTGCTGCGGCCCCGGCCGGCACTGCGGCGACCAAGTCGCCAACCACAGCTGCAACCTGCTGATCGAAATCACGCAGCGGTGCAACCTGACGTGCCCGACGTGCTACGCGGACTCGTCGCCGACCAACGACGAGTTCCTGCCGTACCCGCGGTTCGCGGAACTGCTCGACGAACTGTTGGCGAAGGGCAAGGGCGACGCGGACCTGATCCAACTGTCCGGCGGCGAGCCGACGATTCACCCCGAGTTCTTCGCCTGCCTCGACCGCGCGCTCGCGCGGGTGAAACAGGTGTACGTCAACACGAACGGCATCCGGCTCGCCGACCGCGCGTTCGCCGAGAAGCTCGCGGCCCGCGGGCCGAAGGTGTCGGTGTACCTCCAGTTCGACGGGTTCAAACGGTCCACGCTCGAACTGCTCCGCGGCAAGGGCGAGTTGCTCGAAACGAAGCTCCGCGCCGCCGACCACTGCGACGAACTGGGTCTGAACACTGTGCCGGTGATGACGCTGACGCCCGGCGTGAACGACGACGAGGTGGGCGCGTTCCTGCGGTTCGCAACGGCCCGGCCGCGGAGCGTGCGCAAGGTGATGATTCAGCCGGCCATGTACTCGGGCCGGTACGAGAACCCGCGGGCGGTGCGGCGGCTCACGGCCGGCGACGTGGCGAAACTGGTCGCGGCGCAAACCGACGGGCTGTTCTGCGAAGCGGACTTCACGCCGATCCCGTGCTCGGACCCGAACTGCTTCAGCACCGCGGTGGCGCTGCGCGGGCCGGGCGGGCTGGTGCCGGTGTCGCGGTACCTGCCCCGCTACGCCGAGTGGACCGCCGGGGCGAACGCGGCGCTGATCGCGGCCGTCGCCGACACGTTCGACGCGCCCGACGGCCTCGCGGGGCTGATCGGCAAGGTGCTCGGTTCCGGCGGCGGGGCGGCCCTCGACGAGGCGACCGTGGACCGGCTCCTCGACCTCGTGGCCGCGGTGCCCGACGGCGCGGCCGGTTGGGACGGGCTGTTCGCCATCGGGGTGAAGCCGTTCATGGACGCGCACACCTACGACCAAGACCGGATCGACAAGTGCTGCGTTCACATCGTCGCGCGGGACGGCACCCCGGTGTCGTTCTGCGAGTACAACGCGGTGAACCGCCCGACCGGGAGGGGCCGATGAGCGGGACCGAGGCCGCCGCGTGCTGCGCGCGGTTCTACGAACAGGACTGGGTGCGCGCGGTGCTCGGCGACAGCTTCCACCCGGGCGGGGTCGAACTGTCGGCGCGGCTCGTCGCGGCGCTGGCGGTGCCGCCGGGCGCGCGGGCGCTCGACGTCGCGTGCGGGATCGGCACCACCACGCGCCTCATGGCCGACGCGCACGGCCTGACCGCGTTCGGCGTGGACGCGAGCGAGGCGAACGTGGCCCGGGCGCAGGTGCTCGCGGGCGCGCCGCTCCGCGCGCCGGCCGTGTTCGCTACCGGCACCGCCGAGGCGCTGCCGTTCGCCGACTGCACGTTCGACGCGGTGGTGTGCGAGTGCGCCGTGAGCACGTTCGCCGAGCAGCCGCGCGCGGTCGCGGAGTTCGCCCGCGTGCTGAAGCCCGGCGGCGCGGTCGGCATCTCGGACATGGTGGTGGAGGGCGCACTGCCCGCGGACGTGGCCGGGCTGGTAGCCCCGTGGACGTGCCTGAGCGGCGCGCGCTCCGCGGTCGAAACGCAGCGCCTGTTCCTCGACGCCGGGCTGGTCGCGGTGGGCTACGCGGACGAGACCGCGGCGCTGCGCGAGCTGGTGGTCGATCTCAAGCGGAAGTTGCTGACCGCGGGCCTCGCGCGCGCCGTGGCGCAGGTGCCGGGGCTGGAGGCGCTGGACGTGGGCGGGCTGCGCGACCTGTTGAACCGGGCCGCGGCGCTGGTGGACGCGGGCACGGTGCAGTACGCGCGGTTCTGGTTCGCCAAAGGCCGCCCGCGGTTCGGTTCGGCGCGCGCCGAGCCGGCGTGCGACCCGGCCACCGGGTGCTGCGCGGGGGAGCCGCGCCGTGGGTGACG
>JALHNS010000577.1 GCA_022843445.1 Gemmata sp. | reverse complement strand
GCGAAGGCCGCGAGCGGGCCGAACAGCGCCGCCGCGCCCCACGCCCACCGGCACGGCTCGAACGCGCCGTCGCGCGGCACCGCGGGGAGCGCGAACAGGTGATCGGGTTCGGCGAGCGCCACCGCGGGCTTCGGCGGCGGAGCGGTCACGCGGACCGGCACGGAGTCGGCGCGCGTGAGGCGGAACTGTGACTTCCCGGCCGCGGCCGCGGGGTTGAAGTAGTAGAAGTCGAGCGCCGGCACCTGATCGACGGCGCGGCTCCGCGGGCGCAGCGTGTACGCGAACCGCAATTCCGTGCCGTTGATCGACGGCGGGGGCGCGCCGTTCAGCACCTCGAACCGTTCGGCGAACGCGGGCAGTTTGCCGAGGTCCGGGCGCACCACCTCGGTCGGGTTCTGCACGCGCGAGACGACGAGCGTAACGGCGAGGTCGCGGCCCTCTTGCGCGCTCGGCGCGGGCACGTCCCACTTCACCGACACGCCGACGCCCTTCGCCTTGTAGTAGTCGCGCTCCGGCTCGAAGAGCGCCGGTTGCGCGCGCGCCGCACCAAAGGCGCAGAGAACGACGAGCGGCGCGAGCGACCGACCGGACATGCGCGACCTTTCATCCACGAACACGATTGCCGAACAGCGCAACGAAACGAGCCGCGAACGCCAGTGAGCGGCACGAATCGCGTGCGGTACGGGTCACTGGCGTTCGCGGCTCATTGGTTTGGCACCTGCCCGCTGCCCACTATCCACTAACCACACCCCGCGTCACCAATCCAGCACGCCGGGGCGGTCCGGACCGGCGAGCGTTTCGAGCATCGCCCGGCGCTCGCGCTTGCGCCGCTCCGCCATCGCTTCGAGCTTGCGCCGCGCCTCGTCCGGCGTGAGTTTCTGCACGGTGTCGCTGTCGCGCAGCACTTCGAGGTTCGGGTTGTTGCCCGCGGTCTGCTGATTGGTCTGGTTCGGCGCTCCGTTGTGTCCCTTCGGCACGGGCACCGGTTGCTGTTGCACCTTCGGCTTGGTGCCGGTGCCGTTCGGGTCGGTGCCGTTGGGGTCGGGTTCGGTGCCGGCGGCCGGGTCGCGGTCCGGGCGGTTCTGCCGGTTCTCTTCGGGCGGTGGGTCCGCGTTGGGCGACCGGTCTTCGGGCTTGTTCGCCTTCTTGCGCTCCTCGTCCCACGCGAGCTTCGCGAGTTCGAGGTTGTGCGCGGCGCGGCGCTTCAGGTCGGGGTCGGCCGCGGGCGAGTCCAAGGCGTTCTCGAAGCACGCGACCGCCGACCGGTACACGCTCGCGCTGCCGCCGCGGCGCAACAGCGCGGTGCCGCGGTTGTACCACGCCTTCGCGGCGCGCTCGGGCGGGCACGCGGCGTCGTCGAGCGCGCGGGCGTACTGCTTTTCGGCCTCGCGGTACTGCACGCGGTCGAAGAGCACCGCGCCGCGGTTGAACGCGACGAGTCCGGGGTCGCCGGTGCGCTCCTCGGCGGCGGCGTACAGGCGCTCGGCCCCGGCCGCGTCGCCGCCGCGGTACAGTTCGTTCGCGCGGCGCACGAGTTCGTCGGGCGGGTCGGCGTGCGGCGGCGCGGCGGCGACGAGCGCCACCAGCGCGACCGGCACGAGGAGCAACAACGAACGGTTCATGGTGAATCGGCTCCGCGGGTTCCCGCGTTCATCGTACCGCGCCCGCGAGCCGCGCGAAAGCGCTACCGAAGGGCACGTTACCGTTCGCGCGGTTCAATCTGGCGGGTACAAGTCGAAGTACTCTTCGGCTTCACGAATGAGCACGCGCCGCGCGTGGTTCAAGTTCAGTGCGGCGACAGTCGCGCGACCGGTCGGAGTGCGCCCGACCACTTCGCGCCCGTCGGTCCACTCGAAATGGTCGGCCCAAATGTCGGTTCGCGGGTTGTACAGCGGCGCGGGTTCAGCGGTCTGCGGATCGAGCGCGACGACGCGGTTCGATTTGCCCAAGTTGCAACTCGGACACGAGAGGGCCAAGTTGTCGGCTTCGTCACTCCCACCGCCGGAGCGCGGCACGACGTGTTCGACGTGGAACGTCGCGCCCTGAAGCGACTGGTGCATGCGGCAGTATTCGCACCGGTTCGCGGCGCGAACGAACACTTGCCGAACCGTTTCGGCCCACGAGGTGCTCACGCCGGCGACCGGCCGAGCAACCGGAGGGCTTGCGCGCGAACGAGGGCCATCGTTTCGCTCAGTTCCGCGAGCGCTTCGAGTTCGTCGCGCTCGTTCGGGGTGAGTTGCCCCTCTGTGTTGCGGGCCATCAAGTGTTGCAGGCGCGCGTCGGCCTTCGGCGGGAACCGGATGTCGGCCACCGTTTCGATGAGCTGTTGCGGCGCTTCGATCACAGCGGCCATGGCGCACCTCCTCCGTTCAGAGTACCGTCACGCTTTGCCCAACACCAGATCGCACACCCAGCAGCCGCGGACGTGCGGTGCGGTGGCGTCGCGGCAGTGGTGCAGCACCTGTTCGTCTTCGCACCCGGCGTCTTGGAGCGCGTCGGCCAGAATCGGCATCGCGCCAAAGTCGCGCGAATCGTACATGCCGCGCGCGAGTGACACCGCGGTGTCAGTGCGCCACGCGGGATCGAACGCCACCGGGCGGAACGGGTTCCCGAAGATGTCGCGCAGGAGTGCGGCTTGCGCGATTGCTTCAGCGACATTACCTTTGCGTTCGGGTGTGCGGTCGGCGAACCAAATTGCTTCGCGGGACTGGCGCGCCGGGGAACCCAATTTACTTCCGATGTGGTTGAACAGGTCGATCACACCATCAAGGACGAAGTACGCGGCCGTTCCGTCATTCGGGGTCGGGTCGTCTGGATCGCCCATGTACGCGCGCCCGGCGAACTCGCGGGCGTTATACACCGCGTCATGTGCCTGAGAGAGCTCCTCGACGTTCGCAGATCCGTCCGCGAACGCTTCAACAGCGTCGAGCGCGTGCGGAACTTCTGCTGCGAAGTTCAGGTGAATCACTCGCCGACAACAGGCCACTCCAAATAGGCGCGCCTTGCGAAGCGACACGGTCGTTCTGAGGTGCGCCAAGGCCCCCTCAACATCGACGGTAGTCAGCCATTCCTCTTCGGTCATGCGCGCGCCCTCAACGCGAAGCGGCCGGGCTTCACCCCGGCCGCGGTGCGTGTCTGCCCGTTCGCCGCGGTCACGCTTGCGGTTCGGCCTTCGCGTTCTTCTTCGCCTTCGGCGGGCCGAGGATTTCCTGCATCACGACCGCCAGCGCTACGCCCTGACCGGACGCGAGCAGGGCCGTGAGGTTCTTCCCGAAGTTGGTCTTCGCCGCCGGGCGGGCGCGCGTCGGGAGTTTCGTCACCTTCGTCGCGCCGGCCCCGGTTCCGCTCGCGATCGGGCGCAGCACCGGGGCCACCGGCAGTTGCTCCACCTGCGCGGCCTCCGGCGCGGCGCGGGCCGGGCCGTGC
>JALHNS010000576.1 GCA_022843445.1 Gemmata sp. | reverse complement strand
CGGCCGGTGCGGCGCTCGCCGCGGGCGCTTTGGCGTCGGTGTCGATCTGCGCGACGACCGCGCCGATGGCGACCGTTTCGCCCTCCTTCACCAGAATCTTCAGCACGCCCGCGACCGGGGCCGCGACTTCCTGCGCGGCCTTGTCGGTACCGAGTTCGTAGAGCGGTTCGTCGGCCTTCACGAACGCGCCGTCGGCCTTGAGCCAGCGGTTCAGGGTGCCCTCGGCGATGGACTCGCCCGCTCGCGGAACGGTGACTTGTTCGACCGGCATAGTGCCCCCTAGTGCGAACGCCCACGGACCCGCCGTCCGTGGGCGCGAATGAATCGAGTTTGCGTCTGCTTCCCGGGACCGCGACCGGCTCGGCCGCCCGAGCACGGCAACACGAGGCGCGATCCGGGCGGCCGAGCCGGCCGCAATCCCGGGAATGGCTGTGTCACACCTTCGCGCCCGGCTTCGCCGGGGTGCCGTTGGTGTGCGCGCCGTTGGTTTCGGCCGCGGGCGGCACGCTCACCCAGCCGAAGCGGCCCGGGCCGATCGGGCCGGACGGCGTCGCGGCGAACGCGCCCTCCACCAAGAGCTTCTGCTCCTTCTCGTGAACGTGGTGCGAGCCGGTCGCGGGGCTGGCGCTCGCGTCGCGCCCCACGTACTCGAAGGGGAAGTTCATCGCCCGCAGCCGCGGTTCGGCGAACGTCCACCCGCCCATGTTCTGCGATTCCTCCTGCACCCACACCCACTCGCGGGCGCGGCGGAACCGGCCCAGCGCCGCGGACAGTTGCGCCTCCGGCCACGGGTACAGCTGTTCGAGCCGCAGGATCGCGACGGCCTGCGTTTTCAGCTCGTCGCGCTTCTTGGCGAGGTCGTAGTACACCTTGCCCGAGCACACCAGCACGCGGGTCACGAGGTCCGGGTTCGCCGCGGGGTCGTCCAGCACTTCGCGGAAGTGCGTGCCCGTGGCGAACTCGCTCACGGGCGAAGTCGCGGCCGGGAGCCGCAACAGGCTCTTCGGCGTCATCACGACGAGCGGCTTGCGGAATGTGCGGCGCACTTGGCGGCGCAGCAGGTGGAAGTACTGCGCCGGCGTGGTGGGGTACGCGACCTGAACGTTGTCTTCCGCGCACATCTGCAGGAACCGTTCGAGCCGCGCGCTGGAGTGCTCCGGCCCCTGCCCCTCGTAGGCGTGCGGGAGCAGCAGCACGAGGCCGTTCGCCCGCTTCCACTTCGACTCGCACGAGGTGATGAACTGGTCGATGATGACCTGCGCGCCGTTGGCGAAGTCGCCGAACTGCGCCTCCCACATCACGAGCGATTCGGGGTCGTCGAGCGCGTACCCGAACTCGAAGCCCATTACCGCCGCTTCGGAGAGCGAGCTGTCGAACACGTCGAACGGGGCTTGGTTCGGCGCGAGGTTCTGCAGCGGGTAGTAGTCGGCGGCGGTGTTGTAATCGACCACGACCGCGTGGCGCTGGGTGAACGTCCCGCGGCGGCTGTCTTGCCCGCTGAGGCGCACCGGGGTGCCTTCCAGCACCAGCGAGCCGAACGCGAGCGCCTCCCCGGTGCCCCAGTCGACGAACCCGCGGCGCTTGATGTTGTCGCCGCGCGCTTCGAGCGTCTTCTTCAGGTTCGGGTGAACGGTGAAGCCGTCCGGGAACGTGCCGATCGCGTCCGCGATGCGGTCGAGCGCGGCGGCGTCGATGCCGGTGTTCACCGGGTCGTGCGAGTAGCGGCCCGAATAGTTCTTCCAGCGGCCCGCGAAGCCCTCCATCCCGCGCTTCTTGCTCTCGCCCTTCTTCACCATCTCGCGCACCTGCTTGTGCGCGTTCTCCATCTCGGTGCGGTACGCGGCGGCCAGCGCGTCGGCGTCGCGCTTGGCCTCTTCGAGTTTGTCCGCGAACTCGTCCGTGATGCCCTGCGCCACGCGCGCCGTCACGCCCGAACCGGCCGGCTGGCCCACGAGCTTCTTCGCGTACACGGCCGAAATCGGCGGGCGCTCCGCGATGGCCTTCGCCTGAAGCGGCTGCGTGTAGCCGGGGTTGTCGCCCTCGTTGTGCCCCCACTTGCGGTAGCACACCATGTCGATCACCACGTCCCGCTTGAACTGCTGCCGGAACTCCAGCGCCAGCTCCGCGATGGCCACACACGCCTCCGGGTCTTCCGCGTTCACGTGGAACACCGGGGCCTGCACGAACTTCGCGATGTCGGTGCAGTACTGCGTGCTGCGGCTGTCGCGCGGGTTCGTGGTGAAGCCGATCTGGTTGTTCACCACCACGTGAATCGTCCCGCCGGTGCGGTAGCCCGCGAGGTTCATCAGGTTGAACGTCTCCATCACCACGCCCTGCCCCGCGATCGCGGCGTCGCCGTGAACGAGGATCGGCAGGCCGGTGACGCGGTCCTTGTCGCCGTGCTGCCGCTGCTTGGCGCGCACGCGCCCCTGCACCACCGGGGCCACGATCTCCAAGTGCGACGGGTTCGGCGTGACACTCAGGTGCACCGAGCCGCCGTCCGCGGTGGTCACGTCGGCGGAGAACCCGAGGTGGTACTTCACGTCGCCGTCGCCGTCGTGCGACGAGAGCGGCAGGTAGTTGTCCTCGAACTCGTTGAAGATTTCGGCGAACGGCTTGTTCAGCGTGTTCGCCAGCACGTTCAGCCGGCCGCGGTGGGCCATCCCGATGACGATTTCCTTCACACCGACCGACGGCGACTTCTGCGCGAGCGCGTCCAGAATCGGGATGAGCGTTTCGCCCCCTTCGAGCGAGAACCGCTTCTGCCCCACGTACTTCGTGTGCAGGAACTTCTCGAACAGCTCGGCCTCGTGCAGCGTGAGCAGCGTGCGGTACTTCTGCCGCAGTTTCACCGGGGGCCGGCCGCGCACCGGCTCGAGCCGCCCGGCGAGCCACTGGCGCACCTCGAGCGAGTCGATGTGCATGTACTCGACGCCGATCGTGCGGCAGTAGGTGTCGCGCAGCTGGTCGAGCAGTTCGCGGAGCACGACCGGGCCGCTGAACCCGAACACCATGCTGCCGTCCACGGTGCGGTCGAGGTCGGCTTCGGTGAGGCCGAAGTTCTCGAGCGCCAGCAGCGGGCACGCGGGCGGCGGGTCGGCGGCGAGCGGGTCGGTGTGGGCCTGCAGGTGCCCGGCTTGGCGGTACCAGAACACGAGCCGCGTGACGCCGGTTTGCACTCGCAGGTCGGCGGCGCTGGCGCTCGGGGCGGCGCTCGCGCCGGGCAGCGTCCCGGCGAACGTCACGCCCGCGAAGAACGCTTGCCACGTGGGGTCGACCGAAGCGGGGTCCGTGTGCCACCGGCGGAACTGCTCTTCGACCAGTGCGCCGTTTTCGCTGAACATTGGCGAACGCTCCGGGAGCGCGGGAGGCGGTGCGGTTACAGATAGCGGCGCGCGCGCCGGACAAGGCGAGCGCGGGCACACCT
>JALHNS010000575.1 GCA_022843445.1 Gemmata sp. | reverse complement strand
GCGCGCGGCAGCGGCGCGGCCGGCGCGAGGCCGTCCGGCACCTTCGCCGCGGGCGTTTGCGTGATCGTGGCGCTCGCCGCGCCGCCGGCCTTTTCGAGCAGCCCGTGTTCGATCCACTTGCGGAGCGTGTCGATTTCGGTCTGCGGAATCTTGGGCGAATTCGGCGGCATCTTCGGGTCTTCGAGGTGCGCCGTGAGCGTGTACAGCGGACTTTCGGCCGGCTTCCCGGCCACGACCGCCTTACCCGAGACGCCTCCCTGCATGATGCCGCCGAAAGTGCTCGTTTCGAGTTCGCCGCGGGGCCGCTCGCCCGCGTGGCACTTGTTGCACCGCTTGGCGAGGATCGGCTTCACCTGTTCGTAGGTGACTTTCGCATCCGTCGGTGCTTTGGGATCGTCGGCGCGCGCGACCGTGCCCGCGAGAACCAGAACGGTGACAGCAGCGAAGCGCGCGAGCATGAGGTTCCTCGTGTGGTGTGCCGGTTTGGGGTCGGTCTCGGTTCGTGATTCGTTCCCGAAGCGCCCCTCACCCGGCCTCGCAGACTCGGCCACCCTCTCCCACGCTCGCGCGGGGAGAGGGCAAGGCGAAAACAGTGCTCGTCTTGGTTTTGCCCTGTCCCCACGTCAGTGCGGGAGAGGGTGGCCGAGTCTTCGAGGCCGGGTGAGGGGCGCTGAGGAAGAGAAGGCGCTTCGCGGTTCACTCCTCGGTCTGCGTCTCACCGGTTGAACACGAACTCGTTGGTGTTCAGCAGCGCCCAGAACAGGTCTTCCAGCGCCGCTTTTTTGTCTTCCGCCTCGCCCAGCCTCTTGGCGATCTTCGACGCTTCGTTCGGGGTCGGCGCGCGGCTGAGGCACCGCACGTACAGTTCCTCCGCCACCGCCGCCGGTTCCTTCTTCGCCGCGAGCAACTTCTCCACCACTTTGCCTTCGGTCACTTTCCCGTTGGTGGTCTCGCCGTTCAGCAGGTGCAGCGCTTGCGAGAGCGTCGGGTTGGTCTTCACTTCGCAACTGCACGCGGTGTTGCGGACCGCGCGGCCGAACGTGGTGAGGAAGTAGTTCGGCGTGCGACCGTCCGGCACCTGCACCGCGCGCCCGCCCAGCGGCAGGCCCGGCAACCGGTTCGTCGTTTCGGTCACTTGCGTGATGCAGTCGAGCAAGATTTCGGCCCGCATCCGGCGCACCGCTTGGCGCGCGAAATTGCGCTCGTCGAAGTCGTTGCTCGGGGTGCGCTGCGTCGAAAGCTGATAGGTGCGGCTCAGGCAGATGTCGCGCGCGAGCTTCGCCACGTCGTACTTGTACTCCGCGGCCTTCGCGCCCAGCGCCGCCAGCAGGTCGGCGTTGCTCGGCGGGTTGCTCACGCGCACGTCGTCCACCGGCTCCACGATCCCGCGGCCGAAGAAGTGGCCCCACACCACGTTGCCCACGTTCTTCCCGAACGCCGGGTTCTTCGTGGTGAGCCACTCCGCGAGCGTGGCGCGGTAGTCGGTGCCCGGTTGCACCTTCGCGTAGTCGCCGCCCAAATACTTCGGCAGGATCACGCGGTTGCCGACCGGGTGCCGCGTCTCGCCGGTGCCGGAGTTGAACACCGTCAGTTCGCGCGGGTCTTGGGCGTTCTTGTACCCGATCTGCCCGAAGAACGCCGCGAACCCGTAGTAGTCGTCCATCGTCCAGCGGTCGAACGGGTGGTTGTGGCACTGCGCGCAGCCGATGCGCGTACCGAGGAACACCTGCGCCACGTTTTCCGCGAGCAACTGCGGCGCGGTTTCCGTCTGGAAGTAGTTCACCGCCGGGTTCTCGAAGGTGCCGCCCACCGCGGGCAGCAGTTCCTTCACGATCTGGTCGAGCGTCGCGCCGCCGCGCACCTTGTCGCGCAGCCACTTGTCGTAAAGCTGAAGTCCCTTCGTGCTGATGCCGTTGATGGTGCGAATCTGGAGCAACTCGGCCCACTTCATCACCCAGATGTCGCGGAACTCTTCGCGGGCGATGAGCTTGTCCACCAGCTTTTCGCGCTTCTTCGCGTCGGTGTCCTTCAGGAACGCGTCGCGCTCCGCGGGCGTGGGCAGCAGGCCGATGAGATCGACGTACACGCGGCGCACGAACGTTTCGTCCGAGCACACGTCCGACGGCACGACGTGCAGTTTGTTCAGCTTCGCGTGAACGTGCTCGTCGATGTAGTTGAACGCTTGCGTTTTGGGATCGGTAAACGGCGTGCCGGGGCGCACGATGACGGCGGTGCCCTCGGTGAACTCGTCGTACCGCGCGAGGATGAACGCTTCGCCGGGGCCGGTCGCGGTGACGACGCCCGCTTCGGACACGCTCGCCGCCGCGTCGTTGTTGCCGACGAACACCGCGAACCGCGTCACGTCGCGGTCGGTGCCGTCGCTGAACTTCGCGCGCACCACGATGCGTTGCGCCGCGCCCTTCTGCGCGAACACGGCTTCCTTCGGGTACACCTCGATGCCCACCGGCTTAGCGGTGTCTTTGGGGTCGCGCGGCGCGCCGGCCTCGAGCCACCGCAGCACGAGCGCGTGGTTCTCCGTGCCCGGCTCGATGCGCTTGCCGCCGGTGTGCGGCACCTGCCCGGTGGCCTTGTTCACCAGCACGCAATCGTCCGGCGTCGCGAGGTTTACGCGCCGCCCGCCGAGTTCGCGCGTGATGCGGAAGTAGTCGCCGTCGGGGTCGTAGCCGAAGAGCGACAGACGGAACCCGTCTTTCCCGGACGCGGAGCCGTGGCACTTCCCGGTGTTGCAGCCCACCTTCGTGAACACCGGCAGCACGTCGTTGCGGAACCGCAACTCGCCGGCTTCCTTCGCGCGCTCCACCTTCACTGGCACCTTCTCGGCGAACGCGCCGACGGTGACGGTGAGCGTCGCGGTGCCGTCGGCGGTCGGCGCGACGAACCCGTTGCTCACGGTGGCGACCGGCTTATCGAGCGCGAACTTCGCGTCCGCGGTCACGTCTTGGGTGCTGCCGTCGGCGAAGTGCGCTTGAACCACCAGCCCTTGCCGGTCGCGCGCTCCACTCAGTTCCACCGAAGTGGGCGCGACGGTGACGCGCACCGGCTCCGCGGCGCGGGCGGTGTGCGCGGCGAGAAGGGCAACGGCGACAAGTGCGAACCGCATAAGGGAACCTCACGGTGCAAATCGGTCGAACCGCCGGCGTGAGCCGGCGGGTTCAGCGACACCCGCCGGCTCACGCCGGCGGTTCGCCGTGTCACTTCTTCTTGTCTTGTTGCCGGAGCGCTTCGAGCGGGCTGAGCGGCTTGCCGGTCGCGTCGGTCTTCACCGCGCCCGGGGCGTCCACCTTCAGCACCGCGCCGCGGCCGACGCGGTACACCACCTTCTGCCCGCCCGCGGTGCCGGCCAGTTCCAGAATCAGCGCGTCGTGCGCGCCGGCCGGCGTCGTCGCGTCGACGCTCACCTCGAAGGCGG
>JALHNS010000574.1 GCA_022843445.1 Gemmata sp. | reverse complement strand
ACGCGCGCGTCGGCAAAGCGCGCGAGCGCGGCTTCGGCCCAGCCCGCGGTCACTTCGGCGTCGTCGTTCAGCAACTCCACCACGGGTGCGGTCGCGGCGGCGATGCCGGCGTTCGCGGCGACGCAAAACCCGCCGGCGCGCTCGCGGCGCACCACGGTCGCGCCGAACGCGCGCGCGACGCGCGACACGCACGCGTCGCGCGAACCGTCATCGACGACGACGACTTCCGTTCGCGGCGGCGCGAACCGGCTCACACTCGCAAGACACAGTTCGAGCAGATCGGTTCGGGAGTGGGAGGGGACGACTATTGACAAGGATGAAGGAGGAAGGAGGAAGGAGGAATCGGAAGAGAAATGCGGACGAGCGGCAGCGCTCGCGACTCGTGTTTCATCCTTCATCTTTCACCCTTCATCCTTCATCCTTATTGCGTGCGCCCGTCCTGTTCGGTGGCGATCGGCGCGAGGAAGCCGGCCGCGTAGCGGATGCGTTCGGCCGCTACCTCGTCGCGCTTCGCGCTCACGTCGCCCACCAGCCGCCGCAGGTGCGCGAAACACGACGCATCGGTGGCGCGGCCGCGGAGCGCGGCCCACACGAGGCGCGCGGTCGCTTCGGTCCACACGATCCCGCCGAGCAATTTGGCCTGCCAGCCGCGCCAGTACCGCTGCGCGTACTTCAAGAGCGCGTGCCGCGTCACGAGCCGCAGCGGGGCCGGCACCGGGCGCGTGTGCAGCGGCCAGTGGTGCGTGACTTGCACCGACGGGTCGAACCACACGCCCCACCCGGCTTCGGCGGCGCGGCGGCAGAAGTCCACGTCCTCGTAATAGAGGAAGAACGATTCGTCCAAGCCGCCGAGCGCCTCGAAGCACGACCGGCGCACGAGCAGGCACCCGCCGGTGGCCCACTCCACGGCGCGCTTCACGTCGCCGGGGGGCGCGGCCCCGTGCCCCCCCCCCCGACTCAGGAACAGCCCAGCGAGCGTGCGGAAGAACGTGGGATAAGCCCCTGCAGAAGGCTGCGGCGTGCCGTCGCGGTTCAAGAGGCGAAACCCGATGACGCCCGCGTCGGCCGGGAGGTCGGGGCGGGCCGTGATGCCGAGCACGTCGTCCAAGAAGCCGTCGGGAACGGTGATGTCCGGGTTCAGCAGCAGCACCCAATCGCCGGTGCCGGCGCGCACCCCGCGGTTCACGGCGGTGGCGAACCCGAGGTTCGTGTCGAACTGCCGAACGCTCACACCGCGAATCTTCCCGAGCCGCGTGGCTAGGGTGTGCGGCGGCGAAGCGTTATCGACCACCCGCACTTCGGCTTCGCCCATGCGCATGGCGGAGGAGCGGCGCAGTTGGCGCACGAGCCGCGCGGTGTTCTTCCACTGGCAGAAGTTGACGATGACGACCGAGACGTGAATGGCCGGCGGCGCGGCAGGAACGGTGGCGGGCGCGACCGCGCGGCGCGCGGGGTTGGGTGCGGGCGCGGGGAACGGCGCGCCCGCGTATTCGTACGCGTGCGCCGCGGTGCCGGCCGGCTGCTCGACTAGGGCCATCGGGTTCCTTCCCTGTGCCGCTCGCGGGGTCCGGCCCGCGGTTCGCGGATGATACGCAGAAAGAAAATCCCGTTGCAACCGCAACTTGTTACGCGCCGCGCACTCAATCTTCCCTTCGGTCATTCGCGTGCGCGGTGAAGTGGGGTTTCGCTTTGCTCGATAACGAGTAAAACACCCGTATCGCGCCCGCCACGAACACGGATCACCGATGTCGGACGAAACCAAGCTGTCGCCGGTCGAAGAGCACAAGGAACAGGGTCGCTACCTCCGCGGCACCCTCGCCGCGGAGTTCGCCGACGCTTCGCTCGAACACCTGAGCGACGCCAGCAAGAGCCTCATCAAGTTCCACGGTAGCTACCAACAAGAAGACCGCGACGCCCGCAAGAACCGCAATAAGACGGGCGTCGGCAAGGCGTACATGTTCATGATTCGCCTGAAGTTGCCCGGCGGGAAGCTCACCGCCGCGCAGTACCTCGCGATGGACGACATCGCCGGCGAGTTCGCCAACGGCACGCTGCGCATCACCACCCGCCAGAGCTTCCAGTTCCACGGGGTGCTGAAGAACAACATGAAGGCGACGATCGCCGCGATCAACGCGAGCCTCGTCACCACGCTCGGCGGCTGCGGCGACGTGAACCGCAACGTGCTCTCGTGCCCTGCCCCGCTGCCGGACGACGCCCGCAAGCAAATGCTCGCGGACTGCTTCGCGGTGGCCGAACACCTCGCGCCGAAGGCCGGGAAGCAAGCGTATCACGAAATCTGGCTGAACGGCGAACCGGTGCAGCTCGACGGCGTCGCCCCGGAGGTCGCGGAGCCGATCTACGGGAAGACGTACCTGCCGCGCAAGTTCAAGGCCGCGTTCGCGCTCCCGCACGACAACTGCACCGACATCCTCGCCAACTGCCTCGGCTACCTCGCCATCGTCGAAGGCGGCAAGCCGGTCGGCTACAACCTGTACGCGGCCGGTGGTCAGGGCCAAACGAACAGCAAGCCGGACACCTACCCGCTGCTCGCGCAGTGCCTCGGCTTCATCGACCTCGAAGACGTGCTGCCCGCGGCCGAAGGCGTCATCAAGCTGTTCCGCGACCACGGCAACCGGGCCGACCGCAAGCGCGCGCGGCTCAAGTACGTGATGAAGGATTGGGGTTTGGAGAAGTTCCGCGAGGTGTTCTACCGCGACTACTTCAAGAAGCCGTACCGCGAGGCGCGGCCCGCGCCGATCACCGGCCTCGACCTGCACCTCGGCTGGCAGAACATGGGCGGCGGCAAGCTGTTCCTCGGCCTGTCGGTCGAGAACGGGCGCATCAAGGACGAAGGCACGATGCGCCTGCGCAGCGGGGTGCGCGCGATCGTGGACAAGTTCAAGTGCGAGGTGCGCCTCACGGCCCAGCAAGACTTACTGCTGTGCGGGTTCACCGCGGCCGAGCGCGCGGGGGTGGAGGCGCTGCTCACGGAGTACGGCATCCCGCGGCCGGAGAACCTGAGCATGGCGCGCAAGTGGAGCATGGCGTGCCCGGCGATCCCGACGTGCCCGCTGGCGATCACCGAAAGCGAGCGCGCGCTGCCCGCGGTGGTGGAGCAACTCGGCAAGGCGCTCACCGCACTCGGCTTGGGCGAAGAGCCGATCAGCGTGCGCATGACCGGGTGCCCGAACGGGTGCGCGCGGCCCTACCAAAGCGAAATCGGGATCGTGGGGCGCGGCGGCACGAAGTACACGCTGTACGTGGGCGGCGACAGCTACGGCCGCCGGCTGAACGCGGAAGTGCAAGACGGTGTGCCCATCGACCAAATCGTGCCGCGGTTGGCGAAGGTGTTCGCGGCGTTCAAAGCGGAGCGCGCCGCGGGCGAGCTGTTCGGCGACTACTGCTCGCGTGTGGGGTTGGACAAAGTGAAAGCGCTGCTGGGGACGTAAGTGCCATCATTCGCGCCAACGAATCGCCCAACGAGCCGCGAACGCCAGTGAGCGGCAACACAGT
>JALHNS010000573.1 GCA_022843445.1 Gemmata sp. | reverse complement strand
CGCCGCGGCCGGCTTCGGCGCGGCACCCGCGGCCCCGCCCGCCTTCGGCGCGAGCAGCGCCACCATGCGCTTGCCTTCCATCTTCGCCGGCATTTCGAGTTTGCAGTCGTTGGCGAGGGCTTCCAGCACTTGGTTCATCACCCGCTGGCCCTCTTCAATGTGCTGCATCTCGCGCCCGCGGAACAGCACGTTCACCTGCACCTTGTCGTTGTGCTCGAGGAACTGCCGGGCCTGTTTGATCTTGGTTTCGATGTCGTGGTCGCCCGTCTTGGGGCGCACGCGAATTTCCTTCAGCTTCTGCTGGTGCGTCTTCTGGTGCGCCTTCTTGGACTGCGCGTACTTAAACTTGCCGTAGTCCATGATCTTGCAGACCGGCGGGCGCTCCTTGTCGGCGACCTCGACGAGGTCCATGCCGGCCTCGCGGGCCATCTCGAGCGCTTGCGCGGTGGGGACAATGCCGAGGGCTTCGCCTTCGGCCCCGATGAGGCGGATTTGGGGAACCCGGATGCGGTCGTTCATCCGCGGGCCTTCCGGGCCGCGGGGCGGGTTGCTGCGATCGAACGGTGGGATTGGCGGTACTCCTCGTGTGCGGGCTCGTACTCCGCCCCGGCCCCGGCCGCGCGGCCCGGTGCGCCGCGGCGCGACCCCCGCGCCGGCGCACTCGGCAGAACCCTTAACACATAACTCTTAACCGGCCGTTTCAATGTAGTCAACGGGTTTCGGCATTTGCGGCGCGCGTTTCTGTCCCGAATTCCGGCGCGATTTCGGCCCGGCCCCTTGTGTTCGTGCCGCGCCGCGCCGAAACTGTACCCGTCACCCGCCATCCGCTTCCCACCACACGCGAGGACGCCGCACATGCGAGCGCTGTTCCGCGGGGTCGTCGGGGCCGGGCTGCTCGCGGTTAGCACGGTGCTATCCGCGTCGGCCTGTTCGGCCCAAGACCCCAAAAAGCTCGGCGTCGGGGACCCGTTCCCCGATGTCGCCGTACCCGCCACGCAGGCCGGGCTGCTCAAGAAGGACGCGAAGACCGTCAACGTGAAGGATCTGAAGGGCAAGTTCGTGGTCGTCGCGTTCTACCCGAAAGCCCTCACCGGCGGGTGAACGATCGAGTGCAACGGGTTCCGCGACCTCCTCAAGGAGTTCAATGACATCGGCACGGTCGTGCTCGGTGCCAGCGCGGACACGGTAGAACTCAACCAGAAGTTCACCGACAAGGAAATGTACACCTACCCCCTGCTCAGCGACTCCGACAAGAAGCTGCACACGGCGCTGGGGCTGAAGGGGCCGACGCGCATCACCTACATCGTGGACAAAGAAGGCAAGATCGCGAAGGTGTACGACAAGGTGGCCCCGAAGGGGCACCCCGGCGACGTGCTCAAGGACGTGAAGGCGCTCGCCGGCAAGAAGTGACCGCGGCGCGCCGGGCGGCGGTTCGGGTGACGCCGCCGCGCCCGGTGCGCTCGTATGCTGTTGGGGTACGGCCCGCGTCGCGCGGGCCGCGCTCCGCACGGGTTCCGCATGTCGTTTCTCCTCAGTGCCCGCGCCCTCGCCAAGAGCTTCGCGCACCGCCCGCTGTTCGCGGGGCTGAACGTCGACCTGCGCCCCGGCGAGCGGGTCGGCCTCATCGGGCCGAACGGGTCCGGCAAATCCACGCTGCTGAAAATCCTCGCGGGCCTCGAAGCCCCGGACGACGGCGAAGTCACCGCGCGCCGCGGCGCGCGCGTCGGGTACGTCCCACAAGACGACACCTTCGAAGACGGAGACACCGCGACCGGCGCGATTCTCCGCGCGCTCAAAGAAGATGGAGTTGAGGAACACGAGGCCGAAACGCGGGCCGCGATCACCCTCAGCAAGTTCGGGTTCGACGACGTCGAGAAGCCCGCGGCCGCGCTCAGCGGCGGGTGGCGCAAAAGGCTCGCGCTCGCCCGCGCACTGGCGCGCGAGCCGGACCTGCTGCTGCTCGACGAACCCACCAACCACCTCGACCTGCCCGGCATCGAGTGGCTCGGGCGATTCCTCCGCGCCGAAGCCCCGGCGTATCTAATTGCTACACACGATCGCGCCTTTCTGCGGGCGGTCGCCGACGAAATCCTCGAAGTGAACCGCGTGTTCCCCGGCGGTGCGTTCCGCGCCGAAGGCAGCTACGACGACTTCGACGACAAGCGCGGAGCGTTCCTCGACGCGCAAGAGAAGATGCGCGACGCGGTGGCGAACCAAGTGCGCAAGGAAACCGAGTGGCTCGGCCGCAAAGAGTCGGCGCAGCGGCGCAAGTCGCGGTCGCGCATCGGCGAAGCCGCCGCGCGGCGCGCGGAGTTGGCCGAACTGGATTACCGCACCGCGGCGAGCGCGACCGCGGGCATCGAGTTCGCCGGCACCGGCCGCAAGACGCGCAAGCTGGTCGCGGGCGTCGGTCTCACGAAAGCGCTGGGCGGGCGCGACCTGTTTCGCGCGCTCGATGTGGAACTCGGCCCCGGCACGCGGCTCGGCTTGCTCGGGGCGAACGGCAGCGGCAAGAGCACGCTCCTGCGCGTGCTCGGCAAGGAGATGGACCCGGACGCGGGCACCGTGACGTTCGCCGACGGCCTGCGCGCCGTCACCTTTGAACAAGGCCGCGTCGCGCTCGACCAATCGATGCGCCTGCGCACGGCGCTGTGCCCGAACGGGGACACCGTGACGTTCGGCGACCGGCAACTGCACGTCGCGGGGTGGGCCGCGCGGTTCCTCTTTTCGCCCGAACAACTGAACGTCGAGCTCGGGGCGCTCTCCGGCGGCGAGCAGGCCCGCGTGCGGGTCGCGCAACTGATGGTTCAACCCGCGGACCTGCTGTTGCTCGACGAGCCGACGAACGACCTCGACATCGCGTCGGTGGAAGCGCTCGAAGACAGCCTCGAAGAGTTCCCGGGCGCGGTGGTACTGGTGTCGCACGACCGCGAACTGATGGACCGCCTCTGCACCACGTTCATCGGGCTGGACGGTCGCGGGAACGCGAGCACCTACGCGAGCGTGAGTCAGTGGCTCGCCGCGACCGCCGAGCCGGAGCCGGCGAAGCCCGCGGCCAAGAAGGAAGCAGCGAAAGCCGCCGCGCCCGCGGCCAAAAAGAAGCTCAGCTTCCACGAGCAGCGCGAGTTCGACGGGATGGAGGCCGCGATCGTGGCCGCGGAGGCCGACGTGACCGCCCGCGAAGCCGCCATCGGCGCGGTGTCGCCGAGCGACCACGCGGCATTAGCGGCGGCGTGCAAGGCGCTGGAGTCGGCGCAGGCCGCGGTGGAGAAACTGTACGCCCGCTGGCAGGAACTTGAGGCGAAGCGCTCGTAGGACAGGCATCTTGCCTGTCCCAGCTGGGACAGGCAAGATGCCTGTCCTAGGGTCCGTTCCGCCGCCTCGCACTGACGCGCTCCAAGAACCGCCGCTCCTCGTCGGTGAGCGACGCCTTCCCGGTGCGGGCGATCTTCTCGAGTAGTTCGTCCACGCGCTGCGCTTCGGCGCGGCGCTCCTCGGCTTCGGCCGCGGCGCGGCGGGCGCGG
>JALHNS010000572.1 GCA_022843445.1 Gemmata sp. | reverse complement strand
GCGGGGCCGGGTCCGCCGGGCGCGCCCCGGTCGGGCCGCACGTCGGGTCGCTCATCCGGCGCACGATCTGGTCGCACGCGCCGCACGCGGACACGTGCGCGCCGATCCGGTCCATGTCGTCGGCGGTCAATTGACCGAGAACGAACGCGGTCAGCCGCGCGCCGCTGGGGCACGCGGTCGAAGCGGAGGCTGGGTCCATGAGTGGCACCTCGCGCGAAACCGGCGTGAGAACGGGCCGACCCGCCGGCGGGTCGGCCGCGGGCGCGCGATCGACCAGAAAAGTGTACCACACGCCCCCGCCCGCGCCGCGCGGAAATGCCGCCAAGTGCTACGCCGCCCGGCGCGATGCGGTAGTCGCCGGGGCGCGCCCGAGCGCCTTCAGGTACGCGCCGTAGACGGTTTCGGCGCACTTCGCCCACGTGAACGTGGCCGCGTGCCCCGGGCCGCGCCGGCGGTACTCGCTCAGGAACTCGCGGTCCGCGGCGACGCGCGCCAGCGCGTCGCGCCAACCGGGTTCGTCCCGCGCGTCGACGGTGAGCGCCGCGCGCCCGACGGCTTCTTGCACCGCGTCCGCGCGCGACGCGACGGCCGCCGTGCCGCACGCCATCGCTTCGACCGGCGGCATCCCGAAGCCCTCGTAGAAACTCGGGTACAAGAGCGCCTCCGCGCCCGCGTACAGCGCCGGCAGGTCCGCGTCCGGGACGTACCCGATGTGCCGCGCGCCGCGGTGCCGCGCTTCGCTCTCGAACAGGTCGCGCTCGGCTTCCGCCTTCCACCCCCACCCGCCGGCGAGCACTAGCGGGCACGCTTCGCGCAGTTCACTGGGAAGCGCGCAGAACGCGCGCAGGAGCGTGCCCACGTTCTTCCGCGGCTCGATCGTGCCCACGTACAGCGTGTAGCGCGGCGGCAGTTCGTAGCGCGCGCGCACCTCCGCGATTGCCGCGGGCGCTTGCGGGCGGAACTGCGGGCCGATGCCGCACAGCATCGCGGTCACGCGGTCGGGCGCAAGCCCCAAGTGTTGCAGCGCTTCGCGGCGCACGGCCTCGGTGCCCACGATCACGTGGTCCGCGAGCGCCAGCCCGCGCTTATAGGTGGCCTCGTGCGCCTTCACGCGCTCCGCCGGGTGCCACTGCGGGTAGAGCAGCACCGAGAGATCGAACACCGTGACGACGAGCGGCAACCCGGTGCGGAACGGGACGAAGTTCGGTTCGTGGTACAGGTCGAAGCGGCCGAGCCGCGCGACCGCTTGGAAGTGCGCCGCGAACCCGAGTTTCGCGATTCCCCCGAGCGCGCCGCGGGCGAGTGCCTTAAGTGCGTTCGGCTTCTTGGGCGGCCCGGGCGCGCCGGTTTTGGATTTGAAGAAGCGCGCCGCGATGCGCGAGACGGTGGAGCCGGGGTACAGGTAGAAGGTGTCGACGGGGTGCGCGGCGGCGAGCGCCGCGTGGACGTTCGCCGCGGCGTGCGCGATGCCGGTGCGCGGCTTCAGCAGCGTGACCCCGTTGAACAGCACCCGCACGCCGAACGTCCTCCCAAGGTAGCAGGCACACTCCGCGTGCCGTTCTGAGGAGCGCAGAAAGCGGAGCGCACAGGTGGATAACTGAAGCGGCCCGAACACACGGCACGCGGAGCGTGCCTACTACTCTGCAATCACGCCGCAACCAACCGCGGTTCCGGCTTCTTGCCGGTCACGGCCTCGACGTACTCGTCTACCACCTCGTTCGGGTCGCCCTGCTTCAGAATGCGCCCGTGCGCCATCCACACTACGTGCGTACACATGCTGCGAATCGTTTCGAGATCGTGCGCCACAATCACCATGAGCCGCGACGCGCCCATCAGTTCGCGCATGCGCGCTTGCGCCTTGCGCTGGAACGCGAGGTCGCCCACCGCGAGCACTTCGTCCACCAGCAGCACTTCCGGTTCCACCGCCGTGGCAATGCTGAACGCGAGCCGCATGAGCATCCCGGCGGAGTAGTTCCGCACCGCGATGTTCAAGAAGTCGCCGAGTTCCGAAAACGCCGCGATGCCGTCGATCTTGTTGCGAATGCTCGTCGGCGTTTCGCCTTGCAGGTACGCGCGGTAGAGGATGTTCTCCCACCCGCTCGCCTCTTGCTCGAAGCCGAGCGTAATGTCGAACAGCGAACAGATTTTGCCTTCGACCTCGCGCGTGCCCTCCGTGGGCGGGTACACGCCCGCGAGCGTCTTCAGCAGGGTGGTTTTGCCCGCGCCGTTGTGACCGATGACGCCGACGCGGTCGCCGTCGCGCGCGCTCAGGTTGATGCCGCTGAGCGCGTGAACCTTGAGCACCGGGTTCGACGAGCGGCGGAACAGCCCGCGCACGAGGTACTCTTTCAGGCTCACCCGCTTCTGCTGGTGCGCGCTGAACGTCACGGACAGGTCGGTGAGTTCGATCTTCGCCATAGCGATTCCGTCTTCAAAGTAGCAGGCACACTCCGTGTGCCGTGTGTTCGGGCCGCTCCAGCTTCACCACGCCCCGCACTGCCTTCTTCACTCTTCAGCGACGGCACGCGGAGCGTGCCTACTACTTTGGGTCACAGGTGGAAGATGACCTTCTTGTGCAGCCACGCGACCACGCCCGCGGCCAGCGCGAGCAGCGCCGCGGTCAGCGCCGCGACCGGCACCAGAGCCGCGCCCCACGCGCTCAGCGAAGCGGCCGTGGGCGCGCCAGCCAGCAGCGGGTCGCGGATCACGCTGAGGAACAGGTGCGCCGGGTTGATGTCCACCAGCCACGACAGCCCGCGATCGTCCAACAGGTTGCGCCGGTACATGATGGGCGTGAGGAAGAACCCGATCTGAGCCATCACTTCGAGCAGGTGCGAGGTGTCGTGGAAGAACGCGTTCACGAACGCGCCGATGGTGGCAACGGCCCACGCCGCCAGAACCGCGAGCAGCAACCCGGGGAGCGCGAGCGGCACACCGAGCAGCGCCGCGGGGTCGCCCTTCCACACCGCGACCAGTACCGCGACCACGCACAGCGCGAGGCACGCGTGAATCAGGTGCCCGAGCACCGTGCGGAGCGTGTAAATCGTGTACGGCATCGGGCTTTGCCGGATGTACGATTCGTTCTGCGCGAACGCTTTGCTGCCGATGGTGGCGGAGTCGCGGAGGAACGCCCACACCGCGAGGCCGGAGAGCGCGTAAGCGGCGTACCCGACGGGGTTGCCGTCGCCGAACAGTTGGCTGAACACGACGGTGAACACCGCGGTCATGGCGACCGGGTGCAGCAGCGACCAGCCTACGCCGAGTACCGACCGGCGGTAGCGCAGCCGCAGGTCGAGCCGGACGAGAGCGAACAGGAAGTAACGGGCCGTCCACACGGCCGCCAAGTGGCGAAACATCGCGGTCCTCGGTCGTGCCCGCGGCCTCGGCGGCGCGCGAGTGCGGCACCGTACCTTCCGCGACCGAATCTCGCTAGCCCAACTTCGCGCCCCGTGCCTCTGGGACCAGGGCCATTCCTTGTTTCACACTGCGTCCGGTGAGTGAGAGCAACCCGGCCGGCTGACCCCGGCG
>JALHNS010000571.1 GCA_022843445.1 Gemmata sp. | reverse complement strand
TGGGTGCCGGCGTTCCTGCTGCCTGACTGGGCGCGGAGCGTGCAAGACGCGCTGCCGACCGCGTGGGCCATGCGCGGCCTCGAAGCGGTGACGTGGCAGCGCGGGGGGTTCTGGTCGGCGGTGCCGGGCGCGCTGGCTGTGGGGGGCTTTGCGGCGGCGCTGCTGGCTCTAGCCGCGGTGCGGTTGAAACTGGCCGAGCGCGCGGCGCGAAACGGGGGGAACGCATGACGCGGTTCATTTGGGGTGCGGCGCTGGCATGCGCGTGCGGCGCGATCGGTTCGGCGCAGCCGGTGCCGCCGAAGGACGTCGCGCTGATGATGGAAGACCAGTTCGACCGCAAAACGGACCTCGCGGACCTGCGCGGCAACGTGGTGCTGCTCGTCTACGGGGACCGCAAGGGCACCGACGCGTGCCGCGCGCTCGGCGAGCAACTGCACATCTGCTGGCACCCGACCGCGAAGGGCCAACCGCCGGAGAAGGCGCGCACCGCGCCGGTGGTTCCGCTCGACGGGCTGAAGCCGGGGCAGGCGGCGCCGAACGTGGTGGTGGTGCCGGTCGCGTGCTGCGGGAAGGTGCCGGCGGCGATTCGCCCGACGATCAACAAGCAGATCGCGAAGGCGTCGCCGGACGTGGTGGTGTGGCTGGACTACACCGACGCGATGAAGGCCGCGTTCGGCCTGACCGCGGGCGAACCGAACGTCGCGGTGATCGACGCCGCGGGCCGCGTGCGGGCGAAGTACAACGGCACCATCGACCAACCGAACATGGACGCGCTGGTGAAGACGGTGCAAGCCCTCCGCACCGAAGCCGCGAAGTGAGCGCACCGACCCCCGGCGCGCGTCAGCCGTTGGCGCGCGCCTTGAGGTGTTCGTACAGTTTCATGCCGTCGCGTGTGAACTCGGCCGGGTCGTTCAGCACGGTTCGCGTGTGCTTGCCTTCGTACAGCGCCAGCGCCGGTAGGAAGTCCGCGTCCAGCCAGTTGTGCGGGAACAGGTTGAACAGCCACGACGGGAGTTTGAACCGCGGCGGCGGGGCGTTGTAGAGCAGGCCGCGCATGTTGCGCCACGCCTCCCGCAACCGGGCCGGCTTGCGCACGTAGCCAAAGTGGTGCAGGTCGCACGCCGCGCGCTCCGCAACCATCTCGAACTCTTCGCCGTCCGCCTTCACGCTGCTCGCGTCGCCGCCCCACATCTGAATGCCGGGCACGTTGCGGTGCACGTTCACCTTCATCCACGGCCACCGGAACTTCTTCGGCTCCGCGCAGTACACGCGGTAGTTGCCGTAGAAGTTCGTGAGCGTCATCCCGAGCGTGACGCGGTCGGTGGTGCTCATCGCCTTGCGGAGCGGCTCCCACTCCCACTCGGGCAGCAGTTCGTCGGCGTCCAGCAGCACGCACCAGTCGCCGGTGCAGCGCTTGCGGGCCTCGTCCTTGAAGTTCTTGCAGAACTCCATGCCTTTGAATTGGTCCCAATCGGAGCGGAACAGCTTCACCTTCGGTTCGGTCTTCGCAATCGCGCTCAGCGCCTCGTAGGTGCCGTCGGTGCTCAGCCCCTCGTGAATCACGATCTCGTCGGCGAACGGCAGGTGGTGCCGCACCATGTGCAGCAGGTGATAGTCGTTCCGCAGGCCGTTGCGCGCGAACGTGTAGACCGACAGTTTCATAGGTGCAACGCGGTTGGTGTTCTCGTGTCGCGCGCACCGGGCTTCCGCCCTGTGCTACGGTAGGCGACCCGCTGCGCGGGTGCGAAGGCAGGAAAGCCTCTTAGTCTTCCGCCCGGAGGGCCGACTTACATAGCACAGGGCGGAAGCCCTGTGCGCCCTTCGCGGTCGCACGGGGCGCTCATCCGGCGCTCCGGGCGGTCTGAAGGGGCGGGATCGGCGGCGGCGCGGCCCACGGCCCGTCGGGCACCGGGGCCTCCGCGCTCAGGTACGCCAGCCGCAACTGCGTCGCCGCCAAGAACAGGTAGTACTGCGGCTCGAACGCCTCGCACGAGAGGAAGATCGCGCCGAACAGGAACGCCGCGAGCGCCGACTGAATGCCCACCGCGCCGAGGTACGCGCGGCGCGAATCGGGGTCGTCGCGGCCCCGCGCGGCGCGGATCACGGCTTGCGTGTCGCGCAGCGCGAGGAACGCGATGGCGCAGTACAGGAACAGGCCCACGAAGCCGTTGTCCGCGGCGATCTGGATGTACTGGCTGTGAATCGCGCGGCCCTCGATGTCCGCGCCGCGGGCGTAGGTGAGGTCCGGCGAGCCGCGTACGCCCACGCCGAAAATCGGGTACTCGGCCGCGATCTCCAGCCCGATGCGCCAGCTCGTAAACCGGCTCTGCGCGCTGTCGTCTTCCTTGTACGAGGCGATGCTGAAGAACCGCTCTTGGATCTGCTGACCGGCCATGAACGGGACCATCGCCAGCACCGCGATTGCGAGGCACACCTTCAGCTTGCGGTCGGCCTTCGTGCCGCGGAACACCCACAGCGGCGCGGCCACCACCAGCGACAGCATCGCCCCGCGCGAGTACGTCATCAGCACCGCGTGAACGAGTACCGGCACCAGCGCCGCGAACAGCCACCGGTACCACCCGCGGTACAGCTCCCACGCGCACACGCACATCGGCAGCCCGAGCGCCAGCAGCAGCCCGGCCCCGTTGCTGTCGTGCCCGCCGTACCCGTTGCGCACGATGCCCAAGTACCCGTCCACGAAGTACAGGAAGTTGATTTCGTAGGCGATGTACGCCGTCGAAAGGCCGTAGATGAGCGCGAGCGCCCACACGTGCCGCACGGTGCGAATCGCGATCACACCGACCGCGCACATGACGTACAGCTTCCCGTACTCGACCATGTGGTCGTTGCCCAACTCGGGCTTCAGCCCCTGAGCGTAACTGGCAACCAGCCACAAGCCGAACAGGAAGAAGAACAGGTGCCCGGCGGTGAACCGGATGGGCGACGGCGGCCAGCGGCCCGGCACCGGGGCCGGCGGCGAGAGGCCGCGCACCACGGTCGCGAAGATGGTCGCCAGCGCCACAAACAGCGACCACTGGATGCCTTCCGGCAAAGACCACTGCCACATGAACTGCGGGCGCAGCACCGCGTACAGGATGTACACGGCGAGGCCCACGAACGGCGTGACGGCGAACGAGCCGAAGCACCCGAATACCGTGAGCGCCGCCATGAAGATCGTTTGCTTCATTGCTGTGGCGGCGTGCGGTGCGGGATGGTGGCGTGAGCGCGCGGCGCGCCCCGCGATAAGCTAGAACAATCCCGCGCCGCACGCAACGCGACCCCGCGCCGGGTTCGGACCGACCCGAAGGCGTTCGCCGGCCGCGCGCCCGGCCGTTCCCGCGCCCCTCCCCACCTGCCCGGTCCGCACGGTCTCAACGGGCCGAAGCCCGGAGCGGCGCTGCACCTCACCACAATAACGGCGCGCGGGGCTGAAGTTGGCGGCCGCGGCGCGCCGAAGATGGCGGCAAGCCCCTCTTGGTGCCCGCGCTACTCCCGCGCCGCCGCGCCCCGCGCGCGGCCCCCCCCGCGC
>JALHNS010000570.1 GCA_022843445.1 Gemmata sp. | reverse complement strand
CCGAACCGCCGCGCCGCCCGCTGCCGGCTCCCGCTGCGGCGCGCGTCGGCGCGCTCGACGTGACCGTCTGACCCCTCGTGTTTGCTGGAGAACCGTCATGGCATCGGCCGGCGCGCTGAGTGGCATCAACACCGACCAGTTCCTGCAACTGCTCGTCGCGCAGCTGCAGAACCAAGACCCGCTCGACCCGGTGAGCGACCGCGACTTCATCAACCAACTGGCCACCCTGAACACCGTGCAGGGCATCCAGAGTTTGAACGCGAACTTCGCCGAGATGCTGAAGTTGCAGCAGCTCTCGCAGGGCGCGGACCTGATCGGCAAAACGGTGACGTACGCGCCTCCCGGCGGCGGCGACCCGCGCACCGGCACCGTGGCCTCGGTGTCGGTGCAGGACGGCGCGTTCGTGCTCGACGTCGGCACCGACCGCGTGGCCCTCGCGCAGATTCAGAACGTGACGAGCTGACCCGCACGCGCCCACCCACCTTCGATTCCCACCTAGGAGTTTCGTCTCATGGCTCTGAACGCCCTCTTCGTCGGTTCGAGCGGCCTGTCCGCGAACTCGACCGCGCTGGACGTGGTCGGCAACAACCTCGCCAACCTGAACACCACCGGTTACAAGACGCAGCGCACGCTGTTCAAGGACGTGGTGTATCAGACGCTGAACGCGGGCAGCGGCTCGACGCAGCAGGTGGGCGGCACGAACCCGGTGCAGCTCGGGTTCGGGGTGAACGTGGGCGCGATCGACTCGATCCTCGGTCAGGGGAACCTGACGCCGACCGGCCGCAACCTCGACGCGGGCATTCAGGGCGCGGGGTTCTTCGTGCTCTCGGACGGCCAGCAGCAACTGTTCTCGCGGGCGGGCGCGTTCAGCGTCGATTCGGGCGGGTTCCTCATCGACCCGAGTTCCGGCGCGCGGGTGCAGCGGTCGGGCGTGGTGGGCGAGCCGACGGCCGCGCTGCCGGGGTTCCAAGTGCCGGGCAACACCGACGTGCGCATCCCGTTCGGCGCGGGCCTGCCGGGGCTCCAGACGGCGAACGTGAACTTCCAAGGGAACCTGAGCAGCTCGCTCCCGGTGGGCGGCACCATCACCACGAGCATCCAGATTTTCGACTCGCAGAGCACGCCCCGCGCGCTCACGGTCAACTTCACCAAGACCGCATCGAACACGTTCGACATCAGCACGCTGGTGAGCGGCGGCACCGCGACCCCGCAGACCACCACCATCACCTTCGACACCGCGGGCCTGCTGGTGAACCCGGCCACGATCGACGTGGACATCACCGGCATCCCGAGTGCGGCGGCGCAGACCGTCACGCTGAACCTCGGCACTCCGGGCCAGACGACCGGCCTGACGCAGTTCGGCGGCACCTCGACTTCGACCGCCGTGGGGCAAGACGGCACCGGGTTCGGCACGCTCACCGACGTGTCGTTCGACGCGACCGGCACCGTGCAGGGCCGGTTCAGTAACGGGCGTACGGTGCCGATCGCGCAGCTCGCCATCGCCGGGTTCAACAACCAAGGCGGCCTGTTGCGGATGGGGCAGAACTACTTCACCGCGTCCGCCGCGTCGGGCGAGGCGCTGATCGGCGTGGGCGGGCAGGGCGGTTTGGGTACGGTACTCGGCGGCGCGCTGGAAGGCGCGAACGTGGACATCGCCATCGAGTTCTCGCGCCTCATCATCGCGCAGCGCGGGTTCCAAGTGAACGCCCGCACGATCTCGGTAGCGAACGAAACGCTGCAAGAGCTGGCGAACATCGTCCGGTAACGCACTCGGCACTCTCGAACGAGCCGGAAGCGCGAGCGACGGTCTTTCTCTGCGTGGAAAGATCGGCGCTCGCGCTTCCGGCTCGTTACGAGGCAGCTCAAGCCGCCTTCAGCTTCGCCTCGAACGCGCCGGCCGCGGTCGCGTACACCGGCACCCACGCGGGCACCGGGTCCACGCGGTCGCGGAACTTCACCAGCGCCGCGACCGCGTCGGCCGCGCTATACGCTTCGCCATCGCCCGCCTTCGACCGCAAGTGCGTTTCGACGCCCGCGAGCGCCACCACCGCCGCCCCGAGTGCGGTGCCTTCGTCCGAAACGAGGCGCTCCAGCGGCCGGTTTAGGGCGCTCGCGAGAATCTGACACATCAGCGTGCTGCGCGCCATGCCACCGGAAACCGTGACGCGGCTCACCTTCTGCCCCGCGGCTTCGTGCTCCTTCACGGCGCGCGCGAGCAGAAGCGCGAGCGCTTCGAGGCACGCCCGCACCTTCGCGCCGCGGTCGGTCGGTTCTGACGGGAACCACTGCACGCGCGCCTGTTCCACACCCACCGACGGTTCGGAGAGTAGGAACGGCAGCACGCTCGCCCCGTTCGCGCCGGCGGGCACCTGCGCCGCGGCTTGCTCGTGCGTGTACCAATCCTTGCCGCACACCGCGTCGAGGAACTGCGCGCCGTTCGAGTAGCACCGCATCCAGAGGTACGGCCCCCAGTTCAGCTTCATCGCGTCGAGGGTGCCGCTCTGCGGGAGCAGCGCCGACGACGAGTTCACGACCGCGGAGTTGCCGAGGATGATGGCGACTTGGCCCGCGTCCACCGCGCCGCCCCCGATGAGGCCCGCGGCCTGATCGTCGAGCGTCGGGAACACGAGCGGGCGCGCCCCGGCCGGCCAGTGCGCGTCGAGGGCGACCGATTCGGACAGCGGCCCGATCGGTTCGTTCATGTCGAGGATCGCGGGCAGAGTGGACCACGCCTGTTCGCCGCGCTTCGGGTCCGCGAGCGCGGTCAGCATCTCCTTGCACCAAGTGTTCGTGCGCAAGTCCATGATGCCGGTGGACGCGGCCGAAGACACGCTCGTGCAGTCGAAGCGGCCGGTGAGGTAGCCCGCGGCGAGCGGGCCGTGCGGCAGCACCCATCGCGTGCGGTCCCAGTCCGCACCGCTCAGCGCGTGTTCGTCCTTCACGAGGTGCGAGAGCGAATACCGAATGGCCCACGGCCCGCCGGTCAGTTCCTTCGCGCGCGATTGCCCGCCGAGGCGCGCCAGCCCTTCCGCGTGAAACTGCGCGAGCGTTTGGTCGTTCCAGCAGATGGCGCGGCGCACCTGATTCCCGCGCGCGTCGGTGCGGCCCGCGGTGTGGTGCGTCGCGGAGACGCCGCACGCGATCACGTCCGCGGCGCGCGCGCCCAACTCCGCGGCGAGCGCGCGTGTGGAGCACCGCGCTTGGCCTTCGAGCGTCATCAGGTTCAGTTCGGAGACGCCGCCTTCGGTCCACAGGTCGGTGGGGAACCGCACCTGTGCGACGGTGTTGCCGGCGAGATCGAATGCCAGCGCCTTTACGCCGCCGGTGCTGAAGTCGTAACCGATTACGAGCGCGTTCGCGGGAACGCGCCGGAGTTGTTGCGGCACTTGGATGCTCCGAAAGGAGAGGTGCCGCTAGTGTACGCGGTTTTCCTTTGGTCCGGTCACTCCGTGACCGGAGTTTCGAGACGCAAGAACGCAAGGTGCCTGTGTGCTTCCGATGTGTGTTGCTCTTCAAATCCGGTCACGGAGTGACCGGACCACAGGA
>JALHNS010000569.1 GCA_022843445.1 Gemmata sp. | reverse complement strand
ACTGGGCCGCGGGCTGGAGCGCCTCGGCGACACCGCCCGCGCCGCGGGCAACCCCGCCGCCGCCGTGAGCGCCTACGCGGAGAGCGTGAAGGCCCGCGAAGCGGTGGCCGGGCACGACGGCGCGAGCGCCAGCGCCAAGCGCGACCTCGCTCTGGGGCTGCACAAACTGGCCGGCGCGCAGGCGGCGGCGAACCAGCGGGGCCGCGCCGAAGTCACCGCGACGCGCGCCACCGAACTGTTCGTGCAACTGGCCGAACAGGACCCCGACAGCGGGCAGGCGCAGCGGGACCTCGCGCAGGCGTACGGCGAGTGGGGCGGCGTGCTCCGCGACGCCGGCTTCCACACCGGCGCGCTGCTGGTGTGGCAGAGCGCGCTGAGCCGGTGCGAGGCGCTGACGAAGCGCGACACGGGCAACGTGCAAGCGCTCGAAGACGAGGCGACCGCGTGGGAGCGGCTCGCGACGTTCTTCGCGGCCCGCGGCGGCACCGAGCGCGCCCTCGAGGCGGCGCGCAAGTCGGTCGAGCTGTGGACCGCGATCGGCACAACCGCCCGCACGAAGAGCGACCGCCGGCGGCTCGCGCTGGCGATGGTGAAGTGCGGCGACATCACCGCCGAGGTGCGCCAGTTCGACGCGGCCCGCGACTGGTACACGAAGGCCGCACGGGAAGCCGACGGCGCGGCGAACGACCCGCTGCTGGGGCCGGTTCTGAAGCGCGTCGCCGAGCAGCAGCAGTACGCGAGCGCGGTAGAAGCGGGCCTGAAAAACCCGCGGGCCGTACTCGCGTTCCCCGAGGCGGTGCGCGTGCCGGCGCTGCGGCTGGTGACCACGCTGGAAGTGCGCGCCGACCGGCCGACGGTAGCGGCGGTCGCCGCCGGGATGCTCGCGGAGCACTCGAAGGCGGCCGCCGATCAGTTCGCCGCGGCTCGCGCGCTCGCGTCGTGCGCCGCGTCGCTGCGCGCGGCCCCCGGCACGAAGGCCCGCTACGCGACCGACGCGGTGGCGCAACTGCGGGCGGCGCTGGCGGCCGGGTTCAAGGAACCGGACGCGCTGACCGGCCCGGAGTGGGACGCGGTGCGCAAGCTCGCCGGCCCAGAGTTCGACGCGGTGGCTGAGGAGTTGGCGAAAGCCGCGCAACCGAAGTGAGCAACCGGTTTGGCGAGCGTGCCGGTCGTTCGACATTTCAAAGCACCGGCACGCTCGCGCGTGCCGCTCACCCAGAGTCTGCGGGTGTGCCACCGGAAGTAGGCGATTGCGTGCGGACCGCGCGCTCGCCCCTTGACCGAATATGTACTAATGTATACAATACACCCGACCGGCGCGCCAACCGCGAACTCGGCCGAGGGGCCTTCGCGCGCACCCGCGAACCGCCCCGCGCTCGAACGCGGGCCGAAACTCTGAAGGGGGGTATCGCGCGCGGGAGTTGGCCACCTTTGGCCACCTTCGCCTGAAACACTGGGATTTCTAGAGGTTTTTCGAAGTTGGCCAGTTGGCCTTCTTACCCCGAAGTTGGCACTCTTTGACCGTGTGGCCAACTGACAACCGCTGCCGACGCGCCGCGGAGCCGCGCCGAACCGACGCCGACTTCTGGTGGCACACCCGCGCGAACCTTGACACCGCGGCGCGACGCGGGTACAGCCCTGCCCATGACACTTTCGCGGAACTGCGCCCGCGCCTGTGCGGTGGCGGCCCTCGCGGCGGCGGTGCTGACCGGGTGCATGCCGCGCGCGCGGAGCCTCGTTCTCACCGGCCCGTCGCACGAGGCGCACTTCGTGCCGCCGGGGGCGATTCTCGAACGGCCCGCGGGCGCGATCCCCGGTCTGCGCGCGCCCCGCCACGTGCTCGCGCTCTCGAGCGGCGGGCTGTACGGCGCGTATTCTGCCGGCGTGCTCGACGGGTGGACGCGCGCCGGCACGCGGCCGGAGTTCGACGTGGTGACCGGGGCGAGTACCGGCGCACTCATCGCGCCGTTCGCGTTCCTCGGCCCGGACTACGACGCGCGCGCCATGCGACTGTACACGGGCGTGCGCACCAGCGACATCTTCCGCCTGCGCTCGTTCTACACGCTGCCGTTCCGCGACGCGGTCGCCACCTCCGCGCCGCTGCGCCGGCTCATCGACGAGCAGATCGACGAGTGCCTGATGACCGAAATCGCGCAGGCGCACCGGGCCGGGCGCAGGTTGTACGTGGCGACGACCGACTTGCGCACCAAGCGCCCGGTGATCTGGGACATGGGGGCGATCGCGTGCATGCCGTGCCCGGTGGGGTGCGCGCTGTTCCGCGACGTGCTCTTGGCGAGCGCGTCGGTTCCGGGCGTGTTCCCGCCGGTCCCGTTCGACACCGGTGCCGGTAAAGGGCCGCTGAAGGTGGACCTGCACGTGGACGGCGGGGTGACCGCGCCGCTGTTCGTGCCGCCGGGCGTGTTCGCGGCGGCCGGGCCGGACGGCGCGAACCCCGGCGCGCCGGGCGCGCCGAACGTGTACGCGATCGTGGCCGGGAAGTACTACCCGGACGCCGGGTTCGTGCGCCGCCGCATTCTGCCGGTACTGAGCGCGAGCACGGAAGCGCTGCTGTACGCGGACGTGCGCGCGGAACTGGCCGCCGTTTACTGGCAGTCGCGGGTGTACGGCGTGCGGTTCCACACGATCGCACTGCGCCAGGGCACCAAACTCGAAGCGCCCACCTCGGTGAGTTTCGACCCGAAGTTGATGAGGGCGCTGTACAACGAAGGGCGCGGCGACGGGTTGGCCGGGCCGCGGTGGTCGTTCGTGCCGCCGGCGCTCAGCCCGACCGACGACGGCGCGGTGCGCGACCCGCGCGCGGACGCGCTGCCCCCGGTGCCGGTACCGTGAGGGCGCGCGACGGCCCCCACCCGCACACGTTCCGAGTCGCGCACCGATGACCCTCGTTCCGCTCGGCGATCAGGCGGTCCTCGCGTACCTGCCGGACGAACCCGCGGCCGTGCGGTTCGCCGCCGCCGTGCGCGCCGCGAACCCGCCGTGGCTGCACGACGTGGTGCCCGCCTACGCCAGCGCCGGGGTGTTCTTCGACGCCGACCGCGCTCGCACCTCGGATGTCTTGCGCTGGCTCGGGGCGCTAACGGTGCCGGCGACCGCGGCCGGACCCGGGCGCGCGTTCACCGTCCCGGTGTGCTACGAGATGCAACTCGACGGGCCGCGCGTGTGCGCGCGCACCGGGCTGAGCGCCGACGAGGTGATTCGGCTGCACACCGCGACCGAGTACACGGTGTACGCTATCGGGTTCGTGCCGGGGTTCCCGTATCTGGGCTACCTGCCGAACGAGCTGTGCGGGGTTCCGCGGCTGGCGGCGCCGCGGGTGCGCGTGGAACCGGGGAGCGTGGGGCTGACCGGGAAGCAGACCGGCATCTACCCGCTCCCGCGGCCCGGCGGTTGGAACCTGATCGGCCGCACGCCGCTGGTGCTCGTGGACGTGGCCGACGGCTTCTTCCCGCTGCGGGCGGGGGATCGGGTGCGGTTCGAGCGCATTTGCGAAGCGCGGTACCGCGAGTTGGAAGGCGAGCGGCTTTCCCGTCTTCAAGAGTAGG
>JALHNS010000568.1 GCA_022843445.1 Gemmata sp. | reverse complement strand
GATGGGCGTCGTGTTCAAAGCGCTCGAACCCAGTTTGCAGCGGCACGTCGCGATCAAGTTGCTCGCGCCGGAACTGGCCGCCTCGCCGGCCGCGCGGGACCGGTTCGCGCGCGAGGCTCGCGTCGCCGCCGCGATCCAGCACCCGAACGTCACCACCATCTTCGCGGTGCGCGAGACCGACGGGTTCACGTACTTGGCGATGGAATGCGTGGAGGGGTCGTGCTTGGAGGCGCGCGTGCAGCAGGGCGGGCCGCTGCCCGTGCCGCTCCTCGTGACCACCGGGCGGCAGATCGCCGAGGGGCTGGCCGCGGCGCACGAGAAGCAGATCGTGCACCGCGACATCAAGCCGGCGAACATCCTGATCGAGGCCGCCACCGGGCGTGCGAAGATCACCGACTTCGGCCTCGCGCGCGTCACCGACGACGCCCGCGTGACCGCCGACGGCGCGCTCATCGGCACGCCGTTCTACATGGCCCCGGAAGTGATCCTCGGGCACAGCGCGACGCCCGCGTCGGACCTGTTCAGCTTCGGCGCGGTGCTGTACGCGATGGCGACGGCGCGGCTCCCGTTCCCCGGCCAAACGGTCGCGGCCGTGTTCAACGCGATCACCAACGGCACCGCAGTGCCGCCGCGGCACCACCGCCCGAACCTGCCGGTGTGGTTCGAGGAACTCGTGCTGCGCCTCTTGGACCGCAGCCCGAAGAACCGGTTCGATTCGGCCGCGAGCGTGGCGCGGGTACTGGCCGAAATGGAGCGCGTTTCCCCCCTCCATCTGAATTCCGCTGTGGCGCGAGCGGGGACCGATTTTTCGCGCCGCACCTCACCACTGTATCGTTTGGTTGTTGCGTTCCGGCGGCGCGGGGCGTAATCTTATCCCCCTCAACACAAGTGCGCGATTCCCGCGCGGGCTCGTCCGGTGCAGCCGTAGCGATGTCGGATCGTCCCGAACACGGAAGAAAGCGGGCGCGGACGGTTCTCGTCGCCGAGGACGACGACGGCGTACGCGCGCTCGTAACGTGCGCCCTTGAGGGCGCGGGCTACGCGGTGGTCGCCGCGGCGGACGGCCGCGCGGCCGGTGACCTGTTCGCCGCAGACCCCTACCGGTTCGACGTGATCCTCACCGACGTCATGATGCCGCACGTGCTGGGCACCGAACTGGCGGCCCGGGCGCGCGAGGTGCGCCCCGACGTGCCGGTGGTGTTCATGTCCGCGTTCCCCGGCGGCCCCGGCCGCGCGCCGGAACCGCTCCCCGAAAACGAACCCCTTCTCGAAAAGCCGTTCTCGGTGCCCGCGCTACTCGCCGCCGTCGCGCAAGCGTAACGCGGCGCTCCCGCGCGGCCTTTCGCACCTACAACGGACCCAGACGCCTCTCCGGTCCCGTTCGCAGGTGAACCCATGCACTTCCGCTTCGCGCTCCCCGCGCTCCTGCTTCTCACCGTGTCGGTGTCGGCGCAGCCGCCCGGCAAGCGCGCGATGAAGCTCGACGACCTGTACGCCTTCAAGCGGGTCGCGGCCCCGCAGGTGTCGCCCGACGGCAAGACCGTCGCGTATCAGGTCACGACGGTCGATCTGGAGAAGAACAAGAGCAGCACCGCACTCTGGCTCGCCGCGACCGACGGCAAGACCCCGCCCAAGCAACTCACCGACCCGAAGGGCAAGCGCGACGCCAACCCGCGGTGGTCGCCGGACGGCTCGCAAATCCTGTTCGAGTCGTCGCGCAGCGGCACCTCGCAACTGTGGCTCGTGGACGCGAAGGGCGGCGAGCCGAAGCAAATCACCAGCATTTCCAGCGGGGCGAGTAACGGCATCTGGTCGCCGGACGGCGCGCGCGTCGCGTTCGTTTCGACCGTGTTCCCGGAGTTCAGCGAGAAGCCGTTCGCGGAGAGCGACAAGCTGAACAAGCAGAAGGACGACGAGATCGAAGCCAGCCCGGTGAAGGCGAAGACGTTCACGCGCCTCTTCTTCCGCCACTGGGACGAGTACGTCGGCGACAAGCGGCAGCACCTGTTCGTGTGCACGGCCGACGGGAACGACTGCCGCGACGTGACCCCCGGCGACCGCGACGCGAACCCGACCAGCAGCACTTTCAGCAGCGGCGACGACTTCACGTTTACGCCGGACAGCAAGCACCTCGTGTTCACGGCGGTGCCCGCGGAGAACGAAGCGTGGAGCACGAACTACGACCTGTGCCGCGTGAGCATCACGAACACTTCGCCCAAGTGGGAAACGCTGACGGCGAACAAGGCCGCGGACAGCGGCCCGAAGTTCCGCGCGGACGGCAAGAAGCTCGCGTGGCGCGCCCAGAAGACGCCCGGTTACGAAGCCGACAAGTGGGACATCGCAACGGTTGACGTGAAGCCGGACGGAACGCTCGCGGGCGACATCAAGTTCCTGAACGCCGAATGGGACGTGTCGGTGAACGAGTTCGTGTGGGTCGGTGAGGGTGTGGTGTTCACGATCGACGCGAAGGGCAAGCAACTGGCCTACGAGTGGCGCGCGGACTCGGGCGTGATCGGCGCGCCGCAGGTGCCGGAACAAGGCGTCTCGTCGCTGGCGGTCGGCGGCGGCACGGTGGCGTACGCGTCGGCGCGGATGCACCGCCCGGCCGACGTGTTCGTCGGCGAAACGAACCTCAGCAAGGCGAACGCGGCGCTGCTGAGCGAGTTGCACCTGCCGCAACCGGAGAGCGCGACCGTGCCGGTGGAAGGCGCGAAGATGCAGATGTGGGTGCTGAAGCCGCCGGGCTTCGACGACAAGAAGAAGTGGCCGGTCGCGTACCTCGTTCACGGCGGGCCGCAGGGCGCGTGGGAAGACGCGTGGAGCTACCGCTGGAACGCGCAGGCGTGGGCCGCGCAGGGCTATGTGGTGGTGATGCCGAACCCGCGCGGCTCCACCGGGTTCGGCTTCAAGTTCATGGACGAGATCACCGGCGACTGGGGCGGGAAGTGCTACCGCGACCTCGTCGCGGGCCTCGATTACGTCGAGAAACTGCCCTACGTCGATAAGGACCGCATCGGCTCCGCGGGCGGCAGCTTCGGCGGCTACATGATGAACTGGTTCGCGGTGAACGACGTGGCGAAGCGGTTCAAGTGCCTCATCACGCACTGCTCGGTGTGGAACTTCGAGAGCATGTGGGGCACCACCGACGAGCTGTGGTTCGACGAGTGGGAGCACGGCGGGCTGCCGTGGGAGAAACCGGGCAAGTACGCGGAGTTTTCCCCGCACAAGCGGGCCGGCGAACTCGGCAAGAACAAAACGCCGATGCTCATCATCCACAACGATCTGGACTTCCGGTGCCCGATCGGGCAGGGGCACGAGCTGTTCAGCGCGCTGCAGCGCCAAGCGGTGCCGAGCCGGTTCGTGAACTTCCCGGACGAAGGTCACTGGGTGCTGAAGCCGCGCAACGGGCAGCACTGGCACAAGGAAGTGTTCGCGTGGATGGCGAAGTACGCCCCGCCCGGCGGGAAGTAGCGGCGCGGAGCAGGAGACAGGAGACAGGAGGCAGGAGACAGGAGACAGGAGGCAGCGCGCGTTTTGGGTTTAGCCCCGGAGGGGCGGCAGAATTTAGCCCGGGGTGG
>JALHNS010000567.1 GCA_022843445.1 Gemmata sp. | reverse complement strand
GCACTTGGAACTGTGCTTGGACGACTGGCCGCGGAGCGCCGAGGCGCACTTCCTCGCGGGCCGCGCGGCGCGCAAGTGCGGCGACGCGCCCGCCGCGCTGCGGCACTTCGAGGCCGCGACCGGGTTGGGCTACGACGCGGGCGAAGTGGAACTCGAGCGCGCGCTGGGCGCGCTGGCCGAAGGCGATTTCGTGTCGTCCGAGGCCGTGGTGCGGCGCGCGCTCGACGCGAAGCACCCGGCCGCGGTCGAGGCGCTGGAGTTGCTGGTGCCGGCGCTGATCGCCGAGTTCCGACTGCACGAGGCGGCGACAGCGACGCAGCAGTGGGTGGAACTGGCCCCGGACTCGGCCCGCGCGTGGAAGTACCGGGCCGACCTGCTCGAACGGTTGCGGAACCTCAACGAGGCCCTTCACGCGTACCGCCGCCTCGCCGAGTTGGAACCCGCGAACCGCGCGCACCGCACGACCGTGGTGCGCCTGCTGTTGACGACCGGGCAGAACCCCGACGAAGCCGCCCGGTTGGCCGAGGGGTTGTTCCGCGAAACGCCCGACGACCCGTTCACGATCGTTCAGGTGGCGAACTGCCGGTCCCTTGCGGGCCGCACCGACGAAGCCGTCGCCATTCTCGACGAGTTGCTCCGCACCGCCCCCGCCCACGCCCCGGCGCTGCGCCTGCGCGGGCGCATCGAGGCGAACCGCGGGCGCGACGCCGAGGCGCTGCCGTACCTGCGCCGGGCCGCCGCGGCCGAACCGGGCAGCCAAGAAACGCTGTACGCCATCTTCCTGTGCCTGCAACGCGTGGGAACCCCCGACGAGGTGCGCGCCGCCGAGCGCGCGTGGCGCGAGTGCGAAAAGGACCTGCGCCGCGTCAGCGAACTGGTGCAACAGGTGAGCCGCCGCCCGGACGACCCGGACCTGCGGTGCGAGGTGGGGGCGCTGTTCCTGCGCAACGGCCAAGTGGCCGAGGGCGTGCGGTGGCTCGAATCGGCCCTGCGATTAAATCCGACACACGTGGCTAGCCACACAGCACTTGCGGCGCACTACGAAGCGACCGGGCGCGCCGACCTCGCCGCCCAACACCGGGCACGAGCCAAGCAGTTGCCACGCTGAACTGGAGTACAAAGCCCTTGTCTTGCACACCTTTCTCACACATTTCTTCTTGACGCGGAACTGGCTTTGGGAGATTGTGTTGTATTAGGTAGACGCCCTCTTTCCTTTCCCATCTATACGGTGCTTCGATGCGTTCCCCGGTTCAGGGACGCTCGCTCAGCCCCCGGCGCGGTTCGCGCGGGTTCACGCTGATCGAGCTTCTCGTCGTGATCGCGATCATCGCGATCCTCATCGGCCTGCTGTTGCCGGCCGTGCAGAAGGTCCGCGAAGCCGCGGCCCGGATGAGCTGCCAAAACAACCTGAAGCAGTTCGGCCTCGCGCAGCACAGCTTCAACGACGTCAACGGGCACCTGCCGCGCGGCGGGATGATGGGGCGCGGCGTGGCCGGGCCGCCGATCGAGTCGTGGGGCGGCGAGAACTGGGGCGACGACCGCGGGACGTGGATCGTGTACTCGCTCCCGTACATGGAACAGGACGCGCTCTTCAGGATCGTGCCGAACATCGAAACGACCGTGAACGGGGCGGGTATCATGCGCAGCAACGCCGCGGCCATGGCGGCGCGGCCGAAGTTCTTGCGGTGCCCGAGCGACGACTACAACCTGAACGAGTCGCACAGCAACTACGCCGGCAGCCTCGGTCCGCAGTGCGTGACGGGCGGGTGCGGGGCGGACATCAACCAAGCGCTGTGCAACCAACCGGCCCTCGGCATCCCGGCCAGTCCCGACCACGGCAACGACGTGAACAGTTCCGGCATCCGCGGCCTCTACAACCGCGTCGGGTGCAAGATCAGCCTCATCGGTATAAAGGACGGCCTCTCGAACACAATTATGATCGGCGAAGTGCTACCGCGGTTCCACGACCACATGTTCAACGGCTCGTGGATGCACTTCAACGGCGGATACTCGCACGTGAGCACCATCGTACCGATCAACCAAGGGCTGAGCCAGTTCACCCGCAACGGCAGTTGCACGAGCACGATCCCGTTCGACGCCCGCAACTGGAACACGTCGTGGGGCTTCAAGTCGCAGCACTCGGGCGGCGCGAACTTCGTCTTCGCCGACGGCTCGGTGAAGTTCCTGAGCCAGACCATCAACATGACCGCGTACCTGCTGCTCGGCGGGCGCAACGACGGTCAGGCGATTCCGAACTTCTGAGTTCGGGTGCCGCACGCAGAACCCCTCCGAGGGCGGGAGCGATCCCGCCCTCCCTTTCTCCGTACACCCTCCCACGAGTTCCCCATGTGCCGTGCTCTCGCGCTCGCCCTGTTCGTTGCCGCGCTCGTTCCGCTCGCCGGGTGCGGGCCGAAAATTCAAGACGTGTCGGGCACCGTCTCGCTCGACGGGAAGCCGGTGGCCGAAGCCTCAGTTTCGCTCTTCGCAGCCGACGGCAAGACGTACGGCAGCGGTACCGACGCGAGCGGGAACTTTTCGATCTCCGCGGTGCCCAGCGGGGAGTACAAGGTGGTAGTCGCCAAGTACCCGAAGGCCGGCGGTACCGCGTCCGATGACGGGAAGATGGACAAGGCCTACCTCGATTCCATGATGAAGGGGACCGACAAGAACAAGGGCGCGCCGATGATGCCCATGCCCGGCAAGGGCGGCAAAATGATGATGCCCGGCATGTCCGGGGGCGGCAGCGGCACCAAGTCCGAGTTGCCCGAACAGTACGCCTCGCTCGAGAAGACCCCGCTCACCGCGAAGGTGCCCACCGAGGGCGGCATCCAACTGCAACTCAAGTCGAAGTGACCCGCGGCCCGGTACACCCATGACCACCCCTTCCGATCCGGCGGCGCGCCCCTCGCGCCGCCGGATCGTGCTGCTTCTGCTCGCGGTCGCGGTACTCGCACTCGGCGGGTGGCGGTACCGCGTCACGCGCCCGGACTACCGACTCGCGCGCGGCCAACAGGCGCTCCGCGCCGGCGACTTCCCCACCGCGACCGCGTTCGCCGACGCGCTCGAGCGTGCCGGCGATACCGACCGCGCCGCCCTGCTCCGCGGCGAGGTGCTGTTCGCGGCCGGCGAACCGGCCCGCGCGATCGCACAGTTCAACCGGATCACCGCCGACGGTGCGATCCGCACGCGCGCCGCGGCGCTCTCCGGCCGGTGCCTACTCGCGCTCGGCGAACTGGCCGAGGCCGAGCGCGTGTTCCGCTTCGTGCTCGACGCCGAACGGGACCACGCCGACGCGCTCCGCGGCCTCGCGGCCGTCGCATACGACTTGGGCCGCCTCGCGGAGGCGGGCGAGTTGCTCACCCGCGTCGCCGAACTGGACCCGACCGACGCGCGCCCGCACCGGCTCATCGGGCTGATCCACCGCGACCTCGCGCAGGACGAAAAGGCGGTGGCCGCCTACCGCGAGGCGCTGCGCCGCGCGCCGCCGCCGGACGTGGCCGCTTCGGTGCGCGCCGAACTGGGCGAGGTGCTGGTGCGGCGCGCCGAGTACGCGGAGGCGCTGGAGGCGCTCGACGGCGG
>JALHNS010000566.1 GCA_022843445.1 Gemmata sp. | reverse complement strand
CCGGATCGGTGCCCGAAGGCGCTGCTGACAGTTCCGACACGGAGACGTCCTCCACACGGGGAAAGAGACGGCTCCCAAACTACCCCACACGTCAACCACGTGATCCGCCGGGCGCGTACCGACCACGGTACGGAACCGGCGCTCGCGGCGCGGGTCGCCGAGGTCCAGATCGGGGAACAGTTGGTCCGCGAGGTGCGGGTCGGTCAGCGCGGCGCTCATATGGGAACCCTCCGGCCCCACTGCGCCAATACAACACGCCCCTGTTAACCCCAAAGGTGGTCGCAACTGTCAGACCTAAAACAGCCCCATACGATCGGCCCCGGAGGGGTGCCTCGAATCCACGAACGACGAGCGTCATGCCGGTTCAGTTGAACCGGCCGACGACCGGACCGGCGGTCAGAATCGGAGGTTCAGCCGGAACCCGCCGATGTACGCGGTGCGGGCGATCGCACCGGCCTCGGGCTTGATGATCTGGAAGTCGGGCGTCAGGTTCATCCACGGGGTGAGCCGCACATTATAGAACATTTCCACCCCCCACCCGTCGCGCGGACCGAACAGCGCTCGCGGCAGTGGTCCGAACTCCCGGCTCGCCCCGAGGTAGTAGACACCGATCCCGAACTGGTCCCCTTGGCGGTATCGGAACGGGCTGTATCCGCCGACTCCCCCGCTCACGAAATACTTCACCGGGGTCGGGTTCCCGTCACTGATCGAGGCCCGCCCGAACAGGCCCCACCCGCGCTTCGAGTCTTCCGAGTACACCTGCAGGTACTGGTCGAACCCGTAGTAAATCGTGTACGAGTCGGGCAGAGTAGCGAACCCGGGCACCGCGGTGATCGGGAACTGTCCCGGGGGCGGTTCGTTGAACCTCAAGTTCGTGAGATCCAACCGCTTGTACAAGCCGCCCACGTGGTGCTCGCCCGGCAGCGAGAAGAAGTTCGTTTTCACTTTCACCTCACCGCCCAAAATGATGCCCTGCGAGAACAGGTCGTTGACGCGGAAGAAGTCTTTGGTGCGGTCCTGCGGGTCGTATACGAACGCCGAGAACCCGCCCCACTCTCGCGGGCTGACGACGCCGGCGGTGAACGAGGTGTACGGTAGGCCCAGCAGGAACGCAGGGTTCGCGACGAGCGCTTGGTTGACGAACTGAACGGTGCCGTTGCCCCCGGCGAAGTCGTCTTGGTCCGCCGCCCCGATGACGTTCTTCTTGCCGGCGAACACCACCCACTTCTCGGACAGCGGTTGCGTGACCACGAAGTCGGTGACGAACGGAACGCCTTGGTCGTTGGGTACCGCGGGCAGCGCGGCGGGGAACACGGCCGGCGGGAACGCCCCGGTGCGGAGACTCACGTTACCGAAAGTGCCGAACCAGTGTTGCGCCCGCACGAGCAACCGGCCCTTGGGCAGACCGCCGAACTTTTCGAGGTCGAAGGTGAACGCGTAGTCGCCGCGGCCGGTGTACTCGAAGGTGTTCCCTTGGGCGAGCAGCGGGACGCGGGGGAGCGGCCGAGTAATGCCGCCACCGATCCCGAACCCGAACTGGGTTAGGTTCCCCTCGAACGTAACTCCTCGCTCTTGGAGCCGGGGCCGCAGGCCGCCCCAATCGCCGGTGAGCGCGTCCCGTGTCCAGAGCGTCTCGCACGCCGGCTCGCACGGTGGGAGGCCGATCGCGGGCGGGGCCGGTTGCGACGCCTCGGTCGGTCGGATCGTCGGGTACAGCACCGACGGATCGGGCGGCCCGCTGTCGAACTTCGGCACAACTTCTCCAGCCGGCGGCGGGGCGGGCGGCTCGGACGGAAGCTGAGCGTGCCCGGCTCGAGCGAAGACGAACAGGCCCGCGCACGCCGACAGTATGGCGATTCGTGCCACGTCGCACTCCTTTGCGTACGGATCGGCGGCCGCGTTCCGTGCGGCCGATGCGGTTTCTTTCGGCATCACCCGCCCGGTGGCATGTCCCCCGTGGATCGTAAAGTGCTTGCCGGTTCTGGATTCCACCCGCTTCTCGCCCCCTCCCACCTCAAGTGGCCCAACCCGTTCAACCGATACTGCCTCAACGATCCACCTTTTCGGGGGAACTGGAATGTCCCGTTTGTGTCGTAACGGCCTCTGTGCCGCCCTCCTCCTCCTAGCTTTCCCTGCCGCCGCTGCCGCGCAACCGGGGGTGTACCTGCCGGGGGCGGGCGCGGTGCACGGCGGCATGGCCGGCGTGTCCACGGCCACACCAGTGGACGCGCTCGGCGCGCTCTACTGGAACCCGGCCGCGATCGGCCGACTGGGGCGCAACGAGGCCTCGATCGGCGGCGCGTTCCTGTACCCGGACCTGTACGTCTCCTCGAGCCTGCCTCAGCCGGTGCGCGGCGGCATCCAAGCCGGGCGCACCCGCAGCGACAGCGGGTTCCCGCTGGCCCCGAGCCTCGGGATCGTGTCCAAAATGGACGAAGAAAGTCCGCTCACCATCGGGTTCGGGCTGGTCGCACTCGGCGGCGGCGGCGTGAACTTCCCCGGCGACGCGGGCAACCCGATTCTCGCGCCCACCGGCCCGTTCAACCAGTTCGTGTTCGGCCCCACGTACTCGAACGTGCAACTGCTGCAACTGAACCCGACCGCGGCGTACCAAGTGACCGACCGGTTGGTCGTCGGTCTCGGGCCGACGGTGAACATCGCGCTGGCCTCGTTCGATCCGGCGTACTTCGCCGCGCCCAACCGCGTCGCCGCCGGCCCGAACACGTTCCCGTCGGCCACCAACTCGCAGCCGTTCTGGGGCGGCGGGTTCCGCGTCGGTTTGGTGTACTCCCTCACCGACACCCTCGACGTCGGGTTCGGGTACACCAGCGAGCAATGGTTCGAGACGTGGCGGTTCAACTCGCGCGACAACCTCGGCAACGCGCAGAAGCTGACGTTGGACGTGAGCCTCCCGGCCATCTTCTCGTGGGGCGTGGCGTGGCGCGGCATCGAGCGGCTCACCCTCGGCGTGGACTTCCGGTACTTCGACTACAAGAACTCTCAACTGTACGGCACCCCGGTGAGCGCCGGCGGGTTGGGCTGGGAGAGCACGTTCGCGGTCGCCCTCGGGGCAGACTACCAGCTGACCGACCGCGTCGCGGTGCGGGCCGGCTACCAGTACAACACGAACCCGCTCGAGAACACCCGCGCGCTGTTCAACATCCAGTCGCCGGCCATCATCCAGCACACCATTAGCGTGGGCACGACGCTGAACCTGACCGACGCGCTGTCCACCTCGATCGGCTACGCCTACGGGTTCAAGAATCAGATCACCGGCAGTGCGGTGCAGGTCCCCAACGCCCGCATCGGGCTGGAGGCCGCGAACCACTCACTGCTGTTCAACTTGCAGATCAAGTTCGGCGGCGGGTGGGGCCGGAAGGCGTGCCCGCCGACCGGCGACTGCGCGCCCGCGGCGGCCTCCCAACCGGTGGCGTCCCAACCGGCGGCGTTCGGTGCCCCGGTGTCCGGCGGCGCGCCCGCCTACGCCCGCTAACCCGGAGTCGCTTGACCGCTCCGCCCGCCCCGTTACCGGATACTCGCCATGCGCATTCACACTCACTGGCTGCCGTGCGCCGTCGCGCTTATGGCGGGTGCCGCC
>JALHNS010000565.1 GCA_022843445.1 Gemmata sp. | reverse complement strand
CGCCACCGCGCGCGCGTCCGGCCCGGCGGCGCGCGCGTATTCGAGCAACTTCGCGGCGCTCGATTGTGAGTCGAGCGCGACCAGCGCGCGGGCCGCGGCCAGCGCCACCGCGGGGTGCCGGTCCGCGCGCGACACCTCGCGCTCGAGCGCCGGAACCGCCTTCGCGGTGCCGGGCGCGCCGATTTCGTGAACGTCCATCAGGGCGAGTGCGGCGCGGGCGCGCGTGTCGGCGTCGGGTCGATCGAGCGCCTCCACCAGCAGCGGCACGAGCCGCGGGTGGTGCGTGTACACCGGCTTCGCCTTCGGCGGCAGCGGGTCGCGGAGCATCGGCGCATCGATCGGGTCGTCGGCCGCGACGAGCGCGAGCGACGCCAGCGCGAGCGCGAGTTTGTGCAGCGCGGTCACGGCGGTCACTCCGGGCGGTACAGGTGGCGGACGCGAACGGCCAGCAGAACCAGCAGCGCGGCGCTCGCGCCGCCGGTGATCCACCAGTTCATCGGGAGCACGTCGTAGCCGGCGAATCCGGGCGTGTCGGCCGCGACCAGCGCCGCGGCCAGCGGGCTGACGGTGAGCGCCCCTTCGACCGCGGCGAAGCCGAACGGCGCGTCGCGCCCCAGCCACACCAGAAGCGGCCCCAAGCACGTTCCCACCACAACGAGGTACGCGGCGGCGGTCGCGGCGGCGGTCGCGCGGAACAGGCTGCCCACCGCGGCGCTCGCCACCACCGCGAACACCGCGAGCGCGCCGAGGCACGCGACGGTGCGCTGCGCGCGGGCGAACTGCTCCGGTTCGATCGCGGCCATCACCACGTAACCGGGAATCGTACCGCACAACAGGAGGATCAGCGGCCAAATCACGCTCATCAGCTTGCCGCGCAGAATCTTCCCCGCGCTCAGCGGCGTGGCGCGCAGCAGCTGCCACGTCTTGCCCTCGCGCTCCGCGCTGATGAGGCCCGACGCGAGACTCGGCACGAACAGGATCAAGAGCGCCGATTGCAGCAGCACCAGCCCGCCGCCGATCGCGCCCGCGCCCCACGAGAGCGCCCCGGACGCCGCGAGGTACGAGAGCGCGAGCGACAGAATGGCGCACAGCGCGATGAGCCGGAGCGACCAGTGCGAGCGCCCGAAGCGCCGCGTGCGGAGTTCTTTCACCAGCACCGGGTTGAACAGCAGGCTCGTGCTGCCGGTGCGGCGCTGCGGGTCGATCAGGAACAAGAGGCGGCGCAGGAGCCGCCCTCGACCGGAGCGGTCTTGCGTCATCACGCCGGCCGGGCGCGCGCGGTCCAGCGGGTTGCGCGCGAGGCGCACAATCGTTGCCAGTGCGAACGCGCCGCTCGACAGCAGCGCCGCTGCGAGGTACGGCAGCACCGCGCCGCCGCCCGCGCTCAGCCCGCGGCCGGACCCGCCCTGCCCCAGTACGTCCAGCACCGCCGGCACCGGCGAGAGCGCGCGGAGCACGCCCGCGAGGTCCGCACCCAGCCCCTGTGTGCCTTCGAGGAGCCAGAACGGAATCAATGGGAGCAGCACCACCGCGAGAACGAACGCGTAGGTCGCGCGCAGCGCCGTCTCCGCCGAGTTCGCGCGGCTGCTGATCAGCAGCGCGAGCGTCGCCAGTTGGAGAGACGCGACCGCGAGGACCGCGTACAGCGCGCCGACGCCGCCGCTCGAGGGCGGCCCGCCGAGCGCGTGACACGCCGCCGCCGCGGGCGCGGTCACAACGAAGATGAGCGCCGCGCTCGCGAGCGCGCCGCCGAGTTTGCCCAAGTAGATCGAGGTGATCGGCAGCGGCGTGTTCAGCAGCAGCGCGAGCGTGCCGTTCACCTTTTCGCGCACCACCGCCGTGGCCGGGAACGCGGGCAGCACGAACACGACCGCGGCGAGCAAGCCGTAGCCGAACACGCGCAGCACCTGTGCGCCGCGGGCACCGCTGAGGTCCACGGAATCGCCGGTCGGCCAGCGGAGCAGCACCAGTGCGACCGACGCGACGGCCAGCGCGACGAGCGCACCGGACGCGGCGCGCCCGCGCAAGAACTCGAGCAGTTCGCGGCGCACGATGGGGATCATTCGTCGGCCCCCTGCGCGGCACCGGCGCGGGCGGCTTCGGCCTCGCCGGCGCGCGCCGCGGTCATGAACGCCTCTTCGAGGTCGGTCTGCACCTCGCGGAACTGCACCACGCCCGCACCGGACGACACCAGTTCCGACAGCAGACCGGCGAGCCGCGCGTCGGGTTCGGCCGTGCGGAACCGCACCGCGAGTTCGGCCGCGGCCGTTTCCGGCTCGGCCCCCGTGTGCCGCGCGACGATCGCGGCCGCGCGTCCGACGCCCTCGGCGGTTGCCAGCAGCACTTCCATCGTGCGCAGCGGGTTCAGTTGCTGGGCGATTTCGTCCAGCGTGCCGAGCGCGCGCAACTTGCCGCGGGCGATGATCGCCACGCGGTCGCAGATGCGCGCCAGTTCGGGCAGAATGTGGCTCGTCACGATGAGCGTCTTGCCGCGGGCCGCGAGGTCGAGCAGCAGTTGCCGCATCTCGATGCGCGCGGGCGGGTCGAGGCCGTTGGCCGGTTCGTCGAGGATCAGCACCGCGGGGTCGTGCAGGAGCGTGCGGGCGAGCGCGACGCGTTGCCGCATGCCGTGGCTGAGGCTCTCGACGAACAGGTCTTTGAAGTGCGGCGCGCGGACCAGTTCGAGCACCTCGTCCACGCGCTTCGTGCGGGCGCGGCTGCCGATGCCGAACGCGGCCCCGAAGAAGTCGAGGTACTCGCCCACGCGCATGTTGTCGTACGCGCCGAACACGTCCGGCATGTAGCCGATCAGGTGCTTAAGGTGCCGCGGGCGCGCCGCGCAGTCGACGCCCGCGACCAGCGCCGTTCCGCTCGTGGGGCGCGCGAGGCCGACGAGGATCTTGATCGCGGTGGTTTTTCCCGCGCCGTTCGGCCCGATGAAGCCGAGGATGCGCCCGCGGTCGAGCGCGAAGCTGAGCTTGTCGAGCGCGACGAAGCGCCCGTACTTCTTGGTCAGTTCGCGCACTTCGACCACCGGGCCGTCGGTTCCGGTTCCCACTGTATTCCCTCTGCTGCGGTTCCGCGGTTTCGGAACTCGGAACGTGGACCGCGCGTGCGTCACTTGCCGCCGGTGCGCCCGACCACTTCGAGCGCGAGCGCCTCGATCTTCCACGGCGTGCCGTCCGGCCCGCCCTCAGCGGCGCTCAGTTTGAAATCGAGGAGCAGCCCGCCGTCCGCGTCCGGGCGCAGCAGCGCGGGGTCGGTGATCTCGGTGCGGAACGGTTCGACCGGCACCGGCCCCGCGAACGCCGGTACCGTGGCCCCGTCGCGCACGCCGCCGATCGTGGCGCGGCGGAAGGGCGCGCGCACGTGGGCGAACACGGTGACCCGCTCGACTTCCAGCGGCAGCACGCTCGCGGGCAGTTGGAACCACAGCCGCATGTCTGGTACCGCGCTCGTGCCCGCGGTGACCGCGGGGCGCGTTTTGCCGTCCGCGGACCAGCGGCGGAACGGCACCAGCCCGCGCGGCACCAGCACGCGCGAGCCGGGCGCGGGGCGCTCGAATTCCACCGGCACCGCGAGCAGCGCGCCGCCCACCAC
>JALHNS010000564.1 GCA_022843445.1 Gemmata sp. | reverse complement strand
GCCAACCGCGCGCTGCGCGCCGCCGGCGCGCCCGCCCGCAAGCCGTTCGTCGTCGCCGGCGCCCGCGACCCGGCGGGGTTGTACCTGTCGCTCGTCTTCGAGGGCTGGTGGCGGTACGCCCCGCGGTACGAAGACGTGACGCCCGAGTTGGCCCGCGCGCTCATTCTGGACGCGAAGTGGCGCGCGCCGTGGGAAAACTGGTTCGAAGACGAGTTGCGCGCCGTGTTCGGTCTCGACGTGTTCGCCGCCCCGTTCGACCGCGCTCGCGGCTGGCAGGTGTACGAGAACGACGGCGCGCGCGCGGTCGTGTTCCGGCAAGAGAACATGGCCGCGGTCCCGCACGCCCTCGGCGCGCTGTACGGCCAACCGGCCGATTCGTTCGTGCTCGGTTCAGAGAACGCGGCCGAAAGCAAAGCGTACGCGGCGCACTACGCCGCGGTGCGCGCCGCCGTGCGGTTCACCGACGCCGAACTCGACGAATTGTACGCGCCGCGGTTCGTCGGGCACTTCTACTCGCCGGCCGAGATCGCGGCGCTCAAAGCCCGGTGGCGCGTCGGCGCGGCCGAACCGGCGCGCCCGCGGCACAACCCCGCATCGGCCCCCGCGTGCGCGAAACCGGCTGCCCCGGAACCGCACATCGCGGTGTGCCGCCCGTGTTGGAAATGTAAAGCGGACCTCGTGCGCCTCCCGCACTTCGAACACCGATGCGCGGCGCAAACGGCGCGCCTCGATCAACTCGAAGCGGCCCTCGCCGCTCGCGAACCCGGCCCGGTTCCGGCGGGCCCGCTCTGGGCGCGTGCGATCCGCGGTGCCGTGCGCCGCCTGCGCGCGCTCGTTCGACCCGGCTGAGACCGAACGGGTTGAATCGCATCCGTCGGAGGAAACCCGGGCTCACGCGTCGGTCTACAACCCCGGGTTGTAGACCGACGCGTGAGCCCGGGTGGATCTGGTTCAACACGATTCGGGATGAGTGCTACCGCCGAGGCGCGCCCCGCCCGCCGCGGGACACGACCGGGCCGGTAATCGGCCCGCCGGCACCCGCGTTCAAGAAGTAGCCCCCGGTATTCAGAAACGTCACCTGTTGCCCCGTTACGGGTAGCGCCTCGTTCGCGGTGGGCGACGGCCCGGTCGTCAGCAGGCGCTGGGCCTGCGCGAGCAACTGCTGTTGCTGCTGGAGCGACTGTATCCCGCTCTGCGCGGCCACTTGGGGGCGCACGATGCCGTAGTAGTTGATCCCCGGGGGCACGTCGCGCCGCGCGAGGTTCAGGTACGGGGAGTACACCGGGCGCGAACCCGCGCCCCCGCCGAGCACCCCCGGGGGCTGCGCGCGGGCCAAGCCCGGCACCAGTCCGATCGCGCACACCGCCGCGCACAGGTACGACACGCGAGTCATCGCCGCCCTCCGGTTGGTTCGTTCGCCCGCCGAGCGGCCGAACGGTGTCACTGGTCAGTTGCCCCCGAACCCCCCGAACCCGCCGTTCAAGTTGCCGGACCCCGCGGCGCGCACTTGCTGGTAGGTGGTCGTGCCGAGCAGCGTGATGCCGAAGATGCGCTCGATCGGCGAGAACACGCGGGCCAGTCGGGTATCGACTGCGGTCAGCGGGTACGCCTTCACGAAAATCCGGTCGCCCGGCAGCAGTTGGTAGTTCGTCTCCGCGCGCCCGCGCTTGGTCATCGCGTGCCAATCGACCGGCAGCACTTGGTCCGGTTCGCCCGGCCCGGCCGACCGCGCCACCCAGATGTTCCGCGGGTCCGATACGGCCGTCAGCCCGCTCACTTGGCTGATCGCGTCGAGCACCGTGTCGTTGCCCGTCACCGGCTGGCGGATCAACTGCTGGCCGCTCCCGCCGGTGTCGAAGATGATGTAGTACACCTTGCTATTGTACCCGATCACGTTCACGATCACTTCGGGATTCACGAGCGCCTTGCCGAGCTGCTCCTCGATCAGCGCCTTCGCCTCGCGCACCGTGCGCCCCGCCACCTGAACCGAGCCGTACGAGCCGAGCGTCACGACCCCGTCCGGGCGCACGAGGTGCTGCCCGCGCACCAGTTGCGCGCCGCGGCCCTCCGCCAGCGCCACGCTCGTCACCATTGTCTTTTCGACGATCCCGTCGAGGTGCTTTTGGATCGCCTCGCGCGCCTCGGCCGGGGTCAGCCCGGCCACCTTCACGCTCTTGTACGGCTCGCCGAGGTTGATGGTACCGTCCGGCTCCACCGGGAACGCCCCCGCGATGGGCTTGTCCTTGAGCGTGTTCGCCACCACCACCGCGACCACGTCGAGCGGTTGGAACTTGTACGGCGGCTTGGGCACCGCGTACAGCAGGTCGATTTGGAGCAGGTCCGGTGACTCGATCACGTACTCGTCGAGCACCGCCTTCTGGCGCTCGCGGGGCACGTCCGGCACCGCGGGCACCGCCTTGTGCGGGTGCGCGCACCCGCCGACCGCGGCGCAAAGCAGCACCAGCAATACGCCGGCGCGGCGAGAAGTGGGCATCGCCTGTCCCCCCGTTAGCGCGTCGATCCGCTTTACACCCCGCGCCGAGCTGTAACCCGGCCCGCGACAGCACCGGGGTACTGTCAACCGGGCGAGTGAGTCCGCGCGCGTGGCCCCCCCAATCCGGGTTGCGAATAGCAGCATTTTGTGACCGATTCCAGCCCGTTTGCGCGCCCGGCGCGCGATCCGGCCCGGAACTTGCTTCCCCCAGTCCCGTTCGCCTCTCCCCCTTAACACCGCCCCGGTGCCGCGCCGGCACCCACAGGCGGCACCACGCTCACGGGTCGTCCATGCCGCTTCTCGAAGCCGAACCGTGCCTGTTCCCGGACACCCTGTTCACCGACCCGCACGCCCTCGCCGGCGACGGGTGCTGGTGGGTGCTCTACACGCGCGCCCGGATGGAAAAGGCGCTGGCCCGGAAGCTGCGCGCCAAGGGGCTGCCGTTCTACCTGCCGCTCTACGAGCACACCCTGAAAAGCGGCGGGCGCACGCGCAGCTCGTTCCTCCCACTGTTCACCGGCTACGTGTTCCTTCACGGCGACTCGAGCGCGCGCGTCGCCGCGCTCGAAACCAACCTGCTCAGCAGCGTCATCCCCGTGGTGGATCAGGAGCGCCTGTTCCGCGACCTGTGCCGGGTCGAGCGGGTGCTGGGCGGCGACGCCCCGGTGGAACCCGAAACGGCGGTGCCCGCCGGCGCGCTCGTCGAGATCACCGAGGGGCCGTTCAAGGGGCTGTCCGGGAAGGTGGTGCGGCGCGGCGCGCAAACGCGGCTCGTCATCGAAGTCGAGTTCCTGCGCCGCGGCGTGTCGGTCGAAGTCGAAGACTGGGCGCTGCGCGTACTCGCCCCGGACGCGCTGGCCCGTTGATTCGGCACCGAAGTCGTTCCTCTCCCTTCGATACCGGCCACCGGTCGGTGCCGCGCGGCCCGTTGCGCGCGGCATTTTCGCCGGCTTCTTCGCTTCCTCTCACTCACATTCTGAGGACGAACGATGTGCGGGATCGTGGGGTTCACGGGTCGGCGCGAGGCGTCGCCGGTGCTGCTCGAAGGGCTGCGGCGGCTCGAGTACCGCGGGTACGATAGCGCCGGGATGGTCACCGGCACCGGG
>JALHNS010000563.1 GCA_022843445.1 Gemmata sp. | reverse complement strand
TCGCGGTCGGGCTCGCGTCGAACGCGGTCGGCACGGTGAACCCGGTCCGCGCGGTCGCCGCCGCCGCCCGGGCGGCGGGGGCGCTGGTGTTCGTGGACGCGGTCCACGCGGTCCCGCACCTGTCGGTCGATGTGGGTGCGCTGGGGGCCGACTTCTTGGCCTGCTCGCCGTACAAGTTCTTCGGCCCGCACGGCGGCGTCCTGTGGGGGCGGCGCGATCTGTTAGAGACGCTCCCGGCGTACAAGGTGCGCCCGGCCCCGGACTCCGGCCCGGGCCGGTGGATGACGGGCACCCCGAGTTTCGAGGCGATCGCCGGTACGCACGCGGCGGTGGAGTACCTAGCCGGCCTCGGGGGCGGGGGCGACCGTCGTTCCGCGCTGGCGGCCGCGTACGCCGCGATCCGGGCGCACGAAGCCGCGCTCGCGACGCGGTTCCTCGACGGGCTCGCACAACTCTCGGCGTGGCGGGTGTGGGGGATTACCGATCCGGACCGGATCGGCGCCCGCGTCGCCACCATCGGCTTGACGCACCGCACCGAGCCGGCCGCCGGGGTCGCTTCGCTTCTCGGCGAGCAGGGGCTGTTCGTCTGGTCCGGGAACTTCTACGCGGCGGGGCTGATCGAGACGCTCGGGTTAGCTCCGGCGGGCATGCTGCGAATCGGGTTCCTTCATTACAACACTGCCGACGAAGTCGATCGGGCGCTGGCCGCCCTTGCGGTCGTGGGTGAATAAGCGTCCCTTTCGCCACCCGTCCCGCCCGGCTCCAGTCTAGTTGGTGGACCCGAAAAAAGCGGAACCCGTCGGCGCGAAACCGCCCGCATCAGCCCCCAGACGGGCGTGCGCCCGGGGGGCGGTCGCGGGGTTCCTTCTTTTTGGGCGGGGGCGGCAGTTCTCGGGGGGTAATGAGTCCGTCCCCGTTGAGATCGTACGCGTTGAAGTCGGCGATTGCCCGGCCGCCCGCCCGCCAGTCGCTCAGGCTCACCTGCCCGTCTGCGTCCGTGTCGAGTTCCTCGAACCAGCGCGGCGCGCCCGGTCGCGGGTCACCTTCGCGGACGGTGAGCGTACAGGGACCGTCCCGGAACCCGCCGGCGCTGGTGAGGACGAGCCGGTAGGTACCCGTGAGCGGGGGGCGTGCGGTAGCTGAGTCGGCACGTCTCGCCCACGCCGGGCGCGTCGCCCTCGGCGAGCGGGCCGCCGTCCGCGTCTTCGAGGTACAGGAACGACTGAAACGCCCCAATTGCCAACTCGAACCGGTACGTCTTTCCCGCCTCTAACCGCACAGTGAGAACCTTGTACGCCGACTTCCCGCGGTGCGCGTCGTCGGCCGGTACGACCTCGGCGGAACGCGCCAGCGGCCCCTTGCCGACGACGAGAGTTCCGTTCGTTTCTGGTCGGGTGAAGAGTTCTCGGGGCGTGACGAGGCCGTCGCCGTCGCGGTCATACTCGCCGAACGCCCCAAGCGCGCGCCCGGCAGCCCGCCACTCGCCCAGTGACACCTGACCGTCACCGGCAACGTCCAAATCCGTGTACCACTTGGGTAGTTGGGGGCCGGGGGCTTTTCTGTCGAGCGACGGTTGGGGCGGGCGGGGACTCAGGGGGCCAGCCCCCCTTGCTCCGGTTCGCCCCGCGGCGCGCCGTCACCCGCGGCACGGATCTGACTGCCGATCAGAAGGGCGAGGGCCAGAAACGAACAGCAGCGGGGCTTCGCCATGGCGCGGAGCGGCTTGTTGGCATGAGAGGAATTAAAGGGCACCCGCCGTGGCGCGGTCGTGTCCATTGACATCTTCGTAAACGTGCACAACGGACGCCGTTTCGGTCGCTACATTCGGCGCGGAAAGGGACGATGCCGCCCGCCCGAACGTTGGGCGGGTGGGAGCGGCACCCCTGTAATCACAACGCAGGCTATTGGGGCCGAACCAGTGCCGCCGCGTTCCGCAGGACGTTCGCTTGACTGGTCAGGTGCGAGTAGTGCCGGTGCAACACGGCGGTCGACGAGTGCCCGAGCAGCGCGGCGACGGTAGCGCCCGGCACCCCTTTGGCGAGCGCGCTGGTCGCGTAGGTGTGGCGGGAGCCGTAGGCGGCCGCGGTCACACCCGCCTTGCGGCACGCTCGCCGAACGGCTAACCCGATGCCGTCCTTATTTGGGAGGTGGTCAGCGCCACAATCGTGATCCCCGCACGGCGCGCACATTATCCGGGCTCGTACGGTGGTACCACCTTCCGCTACCGCTTGCGGCGGTGTATCGTGTGCGAATCACGTCCCGCCGAGGTGCGCCCGATGGCCCCGAGGCCGCCCGCCGAAACGCTTCCCGCGCAAACGCCGCAAGCGGTCCCAGAAGTCGGTTCGACGTTGCCCAGCGCCCCGCCCGCCGGGAGTAGCGCCACCGACCCCACGCAGGTGAAGCCGACCGCGCCGGTCGCGGCGAACCCCACCGATCCGACACTCGCGAAGTCGCCCCCGCCGACGGTGACGGCGCTGCCACCGGCCGGCGCGCCGGCCGTCGAAGCGTACGCGATCGAGCGCGATCAAGTGACACGAGCGGCGCCCGGGTGGCCCCCGGTGCGAGACGCCCGCTACAATGTGCGACTCACACCGCCGGTGCCCCATGCACACCGCTTCCACCGTCAACGAACTCTTCGCCGCCGCACTCGCGGTGCCCAGCGAGGAGCGCGCGGCACTCCTGACCGCACGGTGCACGGACCCGGCCGCGCGGCGCGAGGTCGAAGACCTGCTCGCGTTCGACGCCCGCGCCTACGAGCGCGGGTTCCTGAGCGCCCCGGCCGGGCCGGGGGCCGAACTCGGGCCGGGCGCGGTCGTCGGTGCGTACCGGCTGCGCGAGCGCATCGGGGCCGGTAGCGGCGGCACCGTGTACCGCGCCGAGCGGGTCGCGGACTACCGGCACGAGGTGGCGGTGAAGATCGGGCCGCCGGGTTGGAGCGGCGAAATCGGGCTCGAACGCTTTCGCGCCGAGCGGGACACCCTCGCGGCGCTCGACCACCCGAACGTGGCGCGCATCCTCGACGGCGGCGCGACCGCAGACGGCCGCCCGTACTTCGTCATGGAACTGGTGCGCGGCGACCGCATCGACCGGTATGCGGACGCACACAAACTCAACGCGCGGCAGCGGGCCGCGCTGTTCGCCGGCGCGGTCGCGGGCGTCGCGAGCGCGCACGCGCGCGGCGTCGTGCACCGCGACCTGAAACCGGGCAACATCTTGGTGACTGAAACCGGCGTGGCGAAGGTGGTCGATTTCGGCCTCGCCACGCGCGCCGCGCTCGACGACGGCGCGACGCTGACGCGCACCGGCGACATCCTCGGTACGCCGGGGTTCCTCGCGCCCGAGCAGGCGAGCGGGCGCGCCGCGGACGCGACCCCCGCGACCGACGTGTTCGCACTGGGCGCGACGCTGTACGCGCTGCTCACGGGGCGCGCGCCGTTCCGCGCGGACACGGCGTGGGAGAGCGTGCGGCAGGCGCTCGAAGACGAACCGGTGCGCCCCTCGCGGCTCGCGCCGGAACTGCCGCGCGATCTCGAATCGATCTGCCTGAAGTGTCTCGAAAAGGCCCCGCACCGGCGGTACGCGGGCGCGGCGGAACTGCTCG
>JALHNS010000562.1 GCA_022843445.1 Gemmata sp. | reverse complement strand
GACGTTCAGAGCCCGCGCCGCGGGCCGAACAGCGCGTCCGGCCCGCACGGGCCGCGGAACGCGCCGAGCAGGTGCCAGCAGCCCGATTCGCTCGCCACACCGGCCGCGGTGCCCGGCCCGATGCCGCCGGCCACTACCACATCGAGGAGCAGCGCCGCGAAGGCGATGTCCGCGCGCAGCCGGGCCGTGTTGTCGAGCGCCCCCAGCGTACTGCCCCCGGCGGTAATGACGCGGTCGAAGTTCAGGCCGATCAGCTCTTGCAGCCCGGCGTTGCGGTCCCGCACGCGGTCGAAGGCACGGTGGAACGTGACCCGTTTGTCCGTGTCGCGCGCGAGTTTCACCAGCGGCTCGCACGCGCGCCGATCGATCCGGTACTCGTCCCGAACGCGCTCGAGCGCCGCGAACGCGATACCGTCCGCGCCCGCGCTCAGGAACCGGTTCGCGTCGAGTTCCATCTGGTCGCGCTCCCCGTACCCGTACTCGCACGTGCCCACCCGCGGGCGCAACAGCACCGTGATCGGGATCGTGCGGTCGGCGGCCTTTGCGCGCGCCTCGGCCACCACGCGCACGCCGAGGAACGTGTCGAGTGTGGGCGTCAGCCCGCCGACCTCCGGGGCCGCGAGCACCAGCAACCGGTCCGCGCCCGCGGCCAGCGCGCCGAGCGCTTCGTCCGCACAGGTCACGGCCACTTCCAACTGCGGCCGGGTGCGCGTGCGCGGCCGCGGGTGCCGAACGCGGTCGGCCAACAGCGACCACTTGCGCGTGAGGCGGTTCGCGGCGTACACGGCCGAGGTGAGGGCCGCGTCGAACGGGCTCGACACGTACCCGGCGAAGCCGTCGCCCGCGGCCAGCAGCGTCGAGGTGTCGTCCAGTTCCACGAACGGCATGCGCACGCGCCGCGCGGCCCAGTACCACTCGAACCGCCGCACCCGGTGCCACAGTGGTTCGCCCGCGCCGGAGCAGGCGTGCGGTAGCAGTTCGTGGGCGACCGCGTCGTCCGGCTCGTGCCAGTGCGCTTCGGCCCATTGCGCGGTCGAAACGGCGGTGAGCGCCGGGCCGACAGCGGACGCTCCAGTCGTGCGGTTGTCGAAGACGATCTCCAGCGGCGGATCGGCGAACGTGTACGCGGGCGACGGCACCGGGTACGGCCCGGCGCACGCGACTTCGAGCACAACGGCGCGCGCGTACGCGACCGCGCGCAGTTCGTCGCGGGCGGCTTCGAGGCCCAACCCGCTCGCGTCCAGCAGGTCGAACACCACCGGTACCGGCACCGCGAGCAGCACCGCGTCGGCGCGCAAGCTCGGCAACTGAGCGCGCTCGCCCCCGGAGCACTCGAACAGTTGCACCACCCACTCCGCCCCGGCGCGGGCGAGTTTGGTCGCTTCGGTGTGCGGCCGGTGTTCGAGGCCCGCGTCTTGTGAGTTCGGCAGGAGCGGTTCAAACAGCCCGCGCGCGCCGGTGTTGGGTACGTGTGCGACGCCGGCCCCGCCCATGCTTTCTGCGGTGTGAACGATCTGCACCGGGTGGCAGTTCGCGCCCAACCCGGGCACGCCGTTCGGGGCGGTCGCGCACAGTGCGGGCATTCCGGCCGGTGCGTCGTGAGAACTCGGCAACAGGTACGGGAAGTCGTGTGTTGACGTGACGCGCGGGAACACCGGGTCGAAGTGCGCGGGGCCAAGCGCGGGCACGGTCGCGGTGCCGGGGCGCAACCGGCCACCGAGCAGCGGGGCGCGGTTGATGAGCGTGACCGCGGCGCCCAACTGGCGGAGCCGCCGCGCCGCGGCCAACCCGGTCAACCCGCCGCCGATCACCGCCACGCGCATCGCCATCGGTTCGCCCCTGTCGGATCGTAACGCACCGGTTCTAATCGGGCACCGGGGAGCGCACAACCGAAATCGACCGAAACGCGCAAACGGGCGCTTGCAAACCGAGACGCCTCGCGGACCGGTCGGCGCTGGCGCGGCCCGTGCCCCCCGCGTATGATTCGCGGTAGGCCGCGCGCTCGCCCCAACGGTGCCGCATGATCTACCAACCCGAACCGCTGGACACGTCCGCCGTGGTGCTGCCGCCGGACGTGCTCGCCCTCACCGAGCAACTGGCCCGGAACACGCACGAGGTGTGGGCGCGCGCGCGCCTGCAGCAAGGGTGGACGTTCGGCCCGGTGCGCGACGACGCGAAGAAGACGCACCCGTGCTTGGTCCCGTACGCGGACCTGCCCGAAGAAGAGAAGCTTCACGACCGCAACACCGCGCTCGAAACACTCAAGGCGGTTCTGGCGCTGGGCTACGTGGTGAGCAAACCGGCGTAGCGCGGCGCGATTCGTGGCGCGGCGCTCCGCGCCAATCCTGCCGCTGGGCGGTACGAATGCGCCGCGGAGCGCCGCACCACGACACCGCCCTTCGCGCTAGCGCCCCAGAATCTCCGCGGCGCGGGCCGATTCGCCCGTGCGGTCGAGAATCAGTCGCGCCTGCCACACCGTCACGTCGATGTAGCCGACCTGCTCCGGGAACCGCGCGAAGGCGTCGCGGTACAACTCGCCGGCGGCGGCCCAGTTGCGCAGCAGCAACTCGGCGGTGGCCCACGTCGCTTGGTCCCAGAACGTGAGCGGGCGCGGGCCGTGCCCGGCGGCGCGGAGCCGGGCTTCCACCGCTTCCATGCGGTCGCGAATCGGTTCCGCGAGCGCGCGCACGTCTTCACCCCGAAAGAACGCGAGCGTGGCCGTGTTGATGCCCAGATACTCGTTGGTGCGGCGCGACTGCTCCCAGCCGGCGCGGTAGGTCGCGGCCGATTTGCTCAGCCACTCGTCTGCCGCGGCCGGTTCCAGTTCGGCCAATCGCTTGTACACGCCGCCGAGAATGCCGAACGTGTCCTCGTCGGTGGCCGGCGCGCCGCCCTGCGGGAGCAGCGGTTCGAGTTCGGCCCGCGCGCGGTGCAGGTGCTCGGCGCTCCTCTCGTCGCCCCCGCGGCGGCTCCAGTACAGCCCCAACAATTGGCGCAGGCGGCGGTCGCGGGGGAACCGCTCGAGGCCCGCGCGCAGCACGGTGAGCGCTTGGTCCCACAGCTTGCGCCCGAGCAGCGCTTCGGCGGCGGCCGCGGCCAACAGCGGCGAGAGCAGCGCGCCGTCGGTGCGCCCGCTGGTGAGCCGCGCGAGCACCTCGTCGCCGGTGGTCGCGGCGTCGTCCACGAGTCGCGCGAGGTCGCGGGGCAGCAGCACATCGACGGGCCGGCTGGCGCGGGCGAGCGCGGGCAGTTGCGGGCCGGACGGGGACTCGCAGAACGCCCACTGGAGCCACCGCAGCAGCACCGCGAACGCCACGTCCACTTCGGCGGCCGTGACCGGCTGCACCGCGTGCCGCGCGTCGTTGCCGAGCGACCGCAGCAGGTGCAGCAGGCTCTTCAGCGGGCGCGGCAACTGGTGGTACTTCTCCAGATCGGTGATGAGGCCCGCCAACGACGGCGCCGCCCCGCGGGGCGTTGGGCCGACCGTGCGCCGGGCCATCGCTTCGACGATGCGGTTGCAGTACAGCACGGCCGATTCGGCGGCCCCGGCGGCGCGGACGCGGTCGAGCCGCGCGAGGTCGGAGGCGAGGGCGAAGCCGGTGTCGTCG
>JALHNS010000561.1 GCA_022843445.1 Gemmata sp. | reverse complement strand
GGGCCGCCCGGGAACGGCATGCCCGCACCGGGGCCGGCCGGCCCGAAGTCGCCGCGCTGGAGGCCCGGCGCGCGGGCCGCTTGCGGGGCCAGCGCGGCGGCGAGTTGCTTCTTCGCGTCGTCCAGTACCTTCGCTTTCGCGCCGCGGTTCTCGTCGTTGCGCTGGCGCAGTTGTTCCAGTGCCGCGAGCGCGTCTCGCGGCGCGAGCTTGGCTTCGTTCTTCGCGCCCCTGTCGTTCGGCGCGCCGCCCGCGTCCGGCTTGGGTTCCGGGGCTGCCGGCGGCGGAACCGCGGCCCCGGGGTCCATCGGCATCATCGGCGGCAGCGCCTTCGGCGCGGGCCGTGCGCCCAATTTGCCGCGCCCCCCCTCGTCGGCTACGAGCGCGTCGACGTTCTCGAAGTCCAGTTCCGCGCCGTCGCGCATCGCCATCTCCGCGTTCCCGGCCTTGTTGCGCCGGTCGCGCCCTTCTTCTTTCCACGCCACTTCGGTAGCGGGCGTTTCCCACGTCAGCGCGATCGCGCCGGCGCCGAGGCCCGCGAGCGCGAACGCGAGGAACGAGCCGAAGTACACCGGGCGGCGCGCGCCGCGGGGCCGCGACCCGGCCAGCGCCGTGCCGCCGATGCCCAACCCCACGAGCGCGACGCACAGCAGCGGCAGCACCCACGTGCGGGGCCGCTCCGGGCGCGTCTCGTGCGGGAACAGGTCGGCCTCCGCGGCGCGGGCCGCGGTCGCCGCAGATTCGGCGGTGAGGCGGGCCATCTGTACCTTGCCCACGACTTCCGGCGACCGCGCCCACTTGTCGAATTGTGCTTGCGCCGCGTTCCGCGCGATCGCTTGCTGTTCGAGCTTCGGCGCGAACTCGGCGTTCACGCGGTCCTCTTCGAGCCGGTACAGCGCGAACGGCGCGCTCGTGCGCGAACCGTGCGCCACCAGCATCTTGTCCACGTCCTTATCGGCCGCGTTCGCCGGTTGCAATTGCTGTTGCTCCGCGAACCGCCGCCAGCCCTGCGTGCCCAAGAGCAGGTCGAGCGCGACGCCGGCCTTCGGGTGGTCGGTCAGCAGGAAGTCCGCGTGTTCCAGTTCCGCCGGGTGCTTCACTTCGCCACTCAACAGGAAGTGCGTCGGCGCGAGGCGGTCCGTCTTGTTGTCGGCCATTGTGATGACGCTGCGGTTCACCACGGCCACCATCAGCACCGCGGGCGTCGGCTGTTCCTTCTCGTTGAACGCGGACAGTTCGAGCTTCACCTTCCCGGCGGGCGCGTAGCGCGCCTTGTCCGGGTTCGCGTTCAGAATCAGTTGCGCGTCCAGCTTGCGGAACACGAGGCGCTCGGCGCGCGGTTGAAGTTGCGCGCGGCCCTCGCCCTCGGCCTTCGGTTCCTCGAACACCGTGACGCGGGTGACGCCGCCCGCGGTGTCGTCCCCCTTCAGCGCGACATCGACCGGCGTGCCGGCGGTCACGTCCACCTTCTGGTGCGCCACCAACCGGCCGCGGGCGTACGCGCCGACGTGCAGCGTCTTAGTGCCCTGTCCCACTTGCAGGCGCGCGCGAACCGCCGCGCCCTTCTCCGTCACCGCGTCGAGCGCCGTGAGCGCGACGCCGTCTGCCTTCACCGCGGGCAGCGGGAACCCGTTCGGCGTCGGTTCACTGATGCCAACCGGCGAAGTGATCTTGAGGAAGTAGTTCGTACCGGCCTTCGGCGCGAGCGCGAAGACGCCGTGCCCGCGGTTCACGCCGGGGTTCTCGGCGTCCGTCACCGTGCTCACTTCGCAAATGGTGTTCGTGCCGTCGGTGATGTAGCCCTTCAGGTCGGCCGGCTTGCCCGGTTCGGTGGGCTTCGCGGTCGGCATCCGCACTTGGAAGTAGACGCGACCGTTCACCCCGCCGATCATGTCGCCGCCTTCGGGGAAGAACTCGACGCGCAGGCTCTTCGCGACGAGCGGAACCGGCCGCACGATGGCTTCGGTGTCGCTCTTGTCGGAGACGGTCGCGGTCAGCGTCGCGCTCGGCACGTCCTTACCGGCGAACACCTCCGGCGGCAGTTTGAAGCGCACGTCCAGAACCGCCTTCGTCGCGCCGCGCTCGCCGGGCACGATGGTGAAGTTCGCGTTCGGCAGCTTGAAGATTTCTTTGCCGTCGGCGGTCGCGGTCACGGTCGCGCGGGCGTCGGTCATCGGCCCGCCGGCAGTGCGCGACACTTCGATGCGCGCCTGCACGGTGTCGTTCGCGCCGTAGCTCTTGGCGTCGAACTCGAGTTTCTTCTCGAAGGTGTCCGGCACGTACCGGTTCACGATGAACTTGCGCGTTTCGAGCAGCACCTCGCGCCCGGTGTTGTGGTCGCGCTCGTACAGGTCGAGCTTGTACTCGCCGCCGGGCGCGCCGTCGGGGATCGCGTACTCGCCGACGCCGATGCCGCGGAGCGGCTTGCCGTCCGGCCCGGTCACCGGCTTCAGGTCGCGCACGACGCGGCCGTTGCCCACGTCGAGTTGCGTGACCGCGTCGCCGGGGTCGCGCAGTTTGAACGCGAGGTGCAGGTCGTTCGCGGGCGGGGTGAGCGTGGAGCGGTCGAGCGTGAGCGAGCGGAACCGCACCGTTTCGCCCGGCTTGTACAGCGGCTTATCGGTGGCGAGGTGCGTGACGAACACCGGGCGCGCGAGCGGCACGCGCTCACTCAGAATGCCCTTGCGGTCGTCGGCGCTGAGCGCGCTCACTTCGAGGAACAGTTCGGTGCCGGGCTTCACGCCGGCCCAGAACGCGATGGGCAGTTCGAGGTTGGTGCTCGCGGTGGGCTGCTCGTGCGTTTGCTTGAGCAGTTCCGCGTTCTTCGCGTCCTTCACGACGACTTCGAGTTTCTTCACCTTGGCGGGCGCGCCGTTGGAGTCGAGCGCTTCCACCTTCCAGCGGTTCGGCGCGCCGGGCTGCACGTGCGCCGGCCCGGTGAGCCGCACCGTGAAGTCCTTCTCTTCGAGCAGTTTGCGGGCCTTCTGCAGGGCCTCTTCGTGCTGCTTCTGGAGCTGTTCCTCCGCGGCGCGGGCCGTGTCGTAGTCGGCGCGGGCCGCGTCGGTCGCAACCTTTTGCTCCGCGAGCAATTTCTCGTAGTCGGCGCGGGTGGTGTCGCGCGCGGCGACCTTCTCTTTCACGTCGCGCGATTTGCTGTACCAGTTGTACACCTGCCGCCCGGCCGGGAGCGCGAGCAGCACCGCGAAGACGGCGGCGAAGAACCGCCAGCGGGTCCAGAAGTCACCGGATTTGGCACCGGGTTCCGGCTTCGTGCCGGGCGAGGCGTCGTTCGGGTCGCGCATGGGTGTTCGTCCCGCGGGCCGAGGTGGAGAGAAAACTGAGACGCGAGCGTCTGCCGGTTCCGACGAACGAGCCGCGCGGCGCGATTGCGCCGCGCGCGGAAAATGTGGGTGCCCGGTGCGGAGGGACCGCGGGTGCGTGCGAAAACGCTTGCGGCGCGCCCCGAACGCGCGTACCGTAAAAGTCGCGCTCCCTTGCTCACTTTCCCGGATCGTTATGGCCGTTCCTGCCCCCCGGCCCCCGCTCGCGCTCGCCGCGCTGCTCGCCCTCGCCGTCGCCGGCCCCGTTCGCGCCCAACCGGAGCCGCCCGC
>JALHNS010000560.1 GCA_022843445.1 Gemmata sp. | reverse complement strand
GACCTGCTCGCCCGCAACCGCGCCGCGTGGACCGCGCACCTCGCGGGCCTCGTCGTCAGCGCCGACTTCCGGCGCGGCGTGCCGGATTCCGTTTCCGCCGACGCCGCCACGTTCCTCGCAACCGGCGCCGAACTGTTCCGCCGCGCCCGCGTGCGCCGGTTGCGCCTGCTCGACGCCGCCCCGCACGCGGAGAAACTCGCGGCCTCGCCGCTGCTGGCGCGCGTCGCCGAACTGGACCTGTGCGGCTCCGACCTCGGCCGCGCCGGGGTGGCCGCGCTCGCGAAGTCGCCGCACGTCAAGCGGCTCGAAGCGCTCGACCTCGGCTTCAACGGGTTGGACGACGCCGCGATCGTCGCGCTCGCGCGCAGCCCGGCGTTCCCGGAGTTGACCGCGCTGGCGCTGAACGACAACGAGCGCGTCACCGGCGACGGGCTGAAGGCGCTCGCGGAGTCGCCGTTCTTCGCGGGCCTCACGGCGCTGGACGTGAGCGGCAACGAGATCGGCGAAGTGGGGGCGCTGGCGGTCGTTTCCGGCGCGCCGATGGCCCGGCTCCGCACGTTCCGCGCGAACGGGAACCGCATCGGCGACGCCGGCGCGGCCGCGCTCGCGCGCTCGGCGCTTCTGGGGCGCATGATCGCTGAAGCGCCGGTGCTCGAACTGCGCGGCAACGCGATCGGCCCCACCGGCGCGGGGGCGCTCGCGGCGTGCCCGCACCTCGCGCGCTGTACGCACTTGGACCTGAGCGACAACTACTTGGGCGACGCGGGCGTCGCGGCCGTGCTGCGGTCGCCGCACCTCGCCGCGCTGCGCGTGCTGAAGCTCGCGCGGAACCAACTCACCGACGCGGGCGTCGCGGCGGCCCGCGCGCTGTTCGACGCGCACTTCGGGCAGTTGCGCGCGCTCGACCTGTCGCACAACCGGCTCACGCGGGTGGGGCTGAGCATCCTGTCGGCGGTGCGCCGCGACCGCGCGGCGCGCGTGGACGTGAGCGGGAACGTGCAGTCCGCCCCGCCCGGCGACGCGCCGGTCGCGGTGTCCGAACTGCTGCCGGACGTGTTCGGCGGGATGACCGAGGCCGCGCGCCTGCGGCAGCGCGTGGCGCACCCGCGCGGCCCGACCGACGCCGCGGAGTAGCGGCCCGCCGCTACTTGCGCCGGATGCGTTCGGCGTGCGCGTGCTGGCGCGCGAGCGCCGTTTGGAGTTCCGCTAGTAGCGCGTCGCGCTTCAGGCCGGCCAGCCGCGCGCCGTCGAGCGGAGCGCCCACCGAAATGGCGATCGTGCTGTCGGTCGGCGGCAGCAGCAGCGGCGACGGCTTCGGCACCGTCATGAACCGCGACCACGCGCCGAAACTGCCCGCGATGCCCACCGGCACCACCGGGCACGCGGCCTTCTTCACCAGCAAACTCACGCCGGGTTTCAGGTCCTGCACCTTGTTCTCGTGCGCGCGTTCGCCTTCGGGGAACATCAGCACCGCGCGCCCGGCGCTCAGCGACTCGAGCACCGCGACGAGGCCGTCCTTCCCGGCTTCGCGGTCGATGGGGATCGCGTTCAGGCTGCGAATGAGCGGCGCGAGGCCGCGCTGCTCGAACAGGTTCTTGCGCGCGAGGTACGACAGGTAGCGGCGCGACGCGAGGCCCACGAGCACCGGGTCGAACATCGAGAAGTGGTTCGCCAGCACCAGCACCGGGCCGCTCTTGGGCATGTGATGCCAGCCGGCCTTGCGGTAGCTGAAGCCGAACGTGAACGCGGTGAACGTCGACCAGTACACGCAGTCGTACCAGAAGCGGCCGAAGAACCCGGGGCGCGCGCTCATCGCCGGACCACCGATTCGAGGAGCGCGACCACCGCGTCGAGGGCGCGCAGACTGGTGTCGATCACGAGCGCGTCGCGGGCCGGGTGCATGGGCGCGGTGTCGCGCTCGGCGTCGCGCCGGTCGCGCTCCTCCTGCTCGCGCATCTGTGCGGCGGCCGTAGTGTGGTGCCCCTTCGCGGACAGTTCCGCGGCGCGGCGCTCGGCGCGGACGAGCGGGTCGGCGACCAAGTAGAACTTGTGCTCGGCGCACGGGAACACGAACGTGCCCTGATCGCGGCCCTCGCACACCATGTCGCGGCCCGCGGCGGTGGCCCGCTGCTGCGCGGCCAAGAACCGGCGCACGGCGGGCACCGCGGCCACCTTGCTCGCGCCCTGCGACACCTCCGGCGCGCGGACCGCGGCCGTCACGTCGTCGCCGTTGAGCAGCACGCGGCCCGCCGGCAACAGGACCTCCAACCCGCCCAGCACCGCTTCCACCGCGGCCCGATCGGTCAGGTCCGCACCGGCGCGCAGCCCCGCCAGCGCCACGGCGCGGTACATCGCGCCGGTGTCGAGGTGCTCGAACCCGAGCCGGGCCGCGAGCAACTTCGTCACGGTGCTCTTGCCCACACCGGACGGGCCGTCGATGGTGACGATCATTGGGAGCGCGGGGCGGGAGAACGCGGGACACTTGCAGTCATAGTAGTAGGCACGCTCCGCGTGCCGTCGCTGAAGAGCGCATTTCACCTCGCGCGAAGGTGACGGCGGCTCCGAGGCGACGGCACGCGGAGCGTGCCTGCTACTCTGGAAACGGTTATTTGATGCGCAGCGTGACCGTTTCCTTGTCCTTGATGACGCTGCGCGTCGCGGCGACGCCGGCTTGCAACAGTTGGTAGGTGAACTCGCCGGCCGGCACTTCCACTTCCACCTTCGTGTTCGGTGCGACGCGGTACGACTTCTCGTTGATCACCATCGAGATTTCGACCGGGTACTCGTTCACCACCTTCACGGTGCCGCGGGGCTTCGCCTCCGGCAGCGGCGCGGGCGGCTGCTGCGGGACGTTGGGCTTCAGCGCCGTTTGCGTCTTGAGCGAATTCAGCTCTTTGGTGAGCTTGTCGATGGTGTCCTTGAGCCGCTTGATCTCTTCGACGGTGCCCGGGTCGCTCGGCAGCACCCGGCCGGTGTCGTCCTTTTTGCCGAGCACCAGCTCGCGCAACTTCTCGATCTCCTTCTCCATCGCGGCGATCTTCTTGTTCGCCTCGGCGAGATCGTCCTTGAGCTTCTTCACGTCCGGGTCGTCGGCGCGCGCGGGCACGGCGGGAACCGCGGGCGGTTTGACGGGCGGGAGCGCGGGAAGGGCCGCGGCTTCGGCCGCGAGCAGCGCGCCGCCGAGCAGCGCGACCGCGGTTCGGGTGGTGGTCAACATGGTGTCGATCGAGGGTTGGGGTGTGGGGGCCGGCGCGGGCCGCGCGCCCGGCAGCGGGAACGCGTACTTCTCGCTGGGCCCGTATACCGTTTCGGGCACCTTCGCGCGCTCGACGGTCTTGCCCGGTGCTTCGCGCCCGCCGCCCGGTTGTGCGGGCGGGGCCGGCGGCGCGAGCGGTTGGACCATCGAATTGAGCGTATTGCCGAATTTCGGCGGGTTCAAGCCGGAATCCGGTTTCGCGGGCGGCGCGGGCTGCACCGGATCGATCGGGTTTGCCGGCGGCGCAAGCGGCGCGGGCGGGGCGATTGGGGCGGCCCGCGGCGGTTCGGTGGTGAGCGGCAGTGGCGGCGCGCTCGGACCCGCCACCGGCGGAACCAGCGGCGGCGCGACCGGCG
>JALHNS010000559.1 GCA_022843445.1 Gemmata sp. | reverse complement strand
CCGGCCCCGAAACCGGAAGTCGCGGTCGCGCCGCCGCCGCACGAACCGCCCGCGAAACCGGTCGCGCCGCCCGCCGATCCGAAGCCGGAACCCAAGCCCGAACCCCAACCGCAACCCAAGCCGGAGCCGCCCGCGGCGAAACCGGGGGCGGTGGTTCACATCGACCCGCTCGACGCGCCGAAGCGCCACATCGACATCGCGGACGCGGAGGTGCGCGTGCCGGACCTGCACGGCGAACACCAGATCGTGCTGAGCGGTACCGCGCGCGTCCTGAAACTCGGTTCGCTCCACGGGCGGGTGCGCGTGGACGCGAGCAAGCTGAACGTGCAAGAGGTGATCGTCGCCGGCGACCTGCACGGCGACGCGCAACTGGTGGTGAGCGCGCCGAGCGGCCGCGTGACGGTGAACGGGTTCGTGATCGGGAGCGCGAAACTGACCGTGCTCGCGCCCGGCGGCGCGGTGCTGCTCGCGGAGAGCGCCCGGCTCGACGGCGGTTCGACCGTGACCGTGACCGCGAAGGAACTGACCGTTCGCGGGCCGATGCTCGGCGGCACAAAGTTGAGCGCGACGCTCACGAGCGGCGGCGCGCTGAAACTCGCCACGCTCGAAGGCGGCGCGACCGCGACCTACCGCAAAGCGAACGCGGCCGATCCGCCGCCCACAATCGACCGGGGCGACGTGCGCGGCGGCGCGAAAGTGATCGCGGAGTAACGCGTCACGCCTCGAAATCCCACACCACGACAGTTCCGCGCGCACTGCCCGCCGCGGCGAGTGCGCCGTCCGGCGACACCGCGACCGCGCGGAGCGTTCCGGCGCTCCATTTCCACTTGCGCACCTCGCGCCACGCCGCGGTGTCGAACACGCGCACCGACGGGCCGTTGTGCGCCAACAACAGGAACCGCCCGCTGCGGTCGAACGCGGCGGCGTGTGGCTCCACTCGCGTCTGATCGCTGCCCGCGATTTCGACCGGCGGCTTCGACAGGTCGGCGGTCTCGTACACCCAGAGTCGCATCCCCTCGCGCACGACCGCCCGCGTGCCGTCCGGCGATGCGAGCAACTGATCGACCAGCGCCGCGGGGATTTCGGCGGAGGCACTCACGCTGCCGTCGGTCGCGGAGCGCAGGCGCAGGTGCGGCTTCGTGGGGTACATGCCGTACTGCATCGGCCCGGTGGCGACGCGGTCTTCGGTGAGGAGTGCGTCGTCGCCCGCGAACGCCACGCGCCACGCTTTCGCGTCGGCCTCGGGCGTGTCGCGGTGCCACGCGTAGCGCGCGCCGGTCGCGGTCGCTTTCCAACCGTAGATGCGGTACTCGCGCCCGTTCCCGCGCCGCGGGCGGTCGTAGTCGGAGTGGCCGAGCGTGACTAAGTTCTTGCCGTTCGGCGCGAACGCGATGTCGCACCCGGTGACGCCCAGAAAGTTGATGCGGCTGGCCTTCCGCGGCGCGAGGCGAATGAGCCGGGCGTCGTGGTCGGTGTCGCTGTTACCGGTGCTCGCACCGGGCAACCGCCCGAGCGCCCACCGCCCGCTGGGGTGCAGCGCGAACGCACCGAATACCGGGTGCTCGCCCACGCGCAGCGTCTCGCCCGTTCCCTTCGCGAGGTTCCACGCGTGAACGCCGACGCGCTCGTGAACCGCGTAGAGCGTCCCGTTGTCTGGGGCGAACGCGAGGCTGTGAATCGTGTGTGGCGGGCCTTCCAAGATGCGCACGGGCGACTCCGTGAGTGGGTCAATCCTTCGCAAAGAACTCGACGGCGTTGCGGAACAGTGCGAGGCCGTCGCCTTCGGCTTTCAGGCCGTTGCGCGTCCAGTGCGGGTGCTGCGTGGGGAACAGGTGGCGGTCCGGGTGCGGCATCAGCCCCAGCGCGCGCCCGGTCACGTCGCACACGCCGGCGATGTCGGCCTGCGAGCCGTTCGGGTTCACCGGGAAGCCGCCGCTGTGCCCGTTCGCGTCCACGTAGCGCAGCACCACCTGCCCGGCCTCTTCCAACCCCTGTGCGATCCACTCCTTGCGGCACACGAACCGCCCTTCGCCGTGCCCCACCGGCATCGCCACGCGGTCCAATCCCTTCAGGAACGGACACTTCCCCGGCGTCACGCGCATGTGAATCCAACGGTCCTCGTAGTGGCCGCTGTCGTTGCGGGCGAGCGTGGCGAGCGGGCCGTCTTCGTCTGCGGGCACGAGCAGCCCGGCCTTCAGCATCACTTGGAAGCCGTTGCAGATGCCGAGGATCAGCTTCTCTTGGTCGCGGAACTTGCGAAGGGCGTCGGCGAGGAAGTGCTGCATGTAGAGGGCCTGCACTTTGCCCGCGCCCACGTCGTCGCCGTAAGAGAAGCCCCCGGGCAGGACGAGAATCTGGGCGTCGCGCAGTTGCTTCGGGTTGTCCCGCAGGGCGTTCATGTGAACGCGGGCGGCCCGACCGCCGACCATCTCGAAGGCGGTTTGGACTTCGTGGTCGCAGTTGGTGCCGGGGGCGCGGAGGACGAGAGCGTGCGGTTGCGCCATAGCGAAAGTTCCGAGAAGACAATCGTTTGTGCTTGACCGGGCGCGCGCCCGAAGTGAAACTAGCATAACGTCCGTGCCCCCCCATTACCAGCGGGCAGACGGATCTGGGCGGCGCTCAACGCTCCTCTCGGGAGCGCCGCCAAAGGGGGGTCTGGGACGCCATTTCAAAAAAAACTGCGCGGCGCGTTGACGCCACGCGGGCTGGCCCTTATCATTCCGTTACCACTGTGACGCAGCGGTGAAAGCCGCAGCGAAACGCAGACAAGTGACGCGAAGAGACGCTGAAAAGCGACTAGACGCAACGCAAGTTCTGAATAGAACAGTGGTTGTCGCGGGCTAAACGGCACGCGGTTCAATGTCGGTCTTTGACAAGTTGGTAGCGACAGCATTATGAGGTGGGTCAATGCCGTTTACTCGGTGTTGACCAAACTCATGATCGGTTTACTCAAGTGTCTGTGCCACAACGCGCAGACTCGGGAGTGATCCCGGTCACTGTCTTTTGAGTCAATAACCGAGCAACGGCAGATCGAACTTCAACAAGTCTCGGCCCGACAGGGCTGAGCAAATAAAAACTTGAAGGGTTTGATCCTGGCTCAGAACGAACGTTGGCGGCGTGGATTAGGCATGCAAGTCGAGGGAATCCCAGCAATGGGGGAACCGGCGTAAGGGGCAGTAAGGCATGGGTACCTACCTTTGGGTTCGGGATAGCCATCAGAGATGGTGGGTAATACCGGATGACGTCTAGCGACCAAAGATTTATCGCCCGGAGAGGGGCCCATGTGATATTAGGTAGTTGGTGAGGTAACGGCTCACCAAGCCGAAGATGTCTAGCGGGTGTGAGAGCACGACCCGCGCCACTCGCACTGAGACACTGGCGAGACACCTACGGGTGGCTGCAGTCGAGGATCTTCGTCAATGGGGGCAACCCTGAACGAGCGACGCCGCGTGTGCGATGAAGGCCTTCGGGTTGTAAAGCACTGTCGAGGGGGAGAAAAGCGAAAGCTTGATCTATCCCTGGAGGAAGCACGGGCTAAGTTCGTGCCAGCAGCCGCGGTAAGACGAACCGTGCGAACGTTGTTCGGAATCACTGGGCTTAAAGGGCGCGTAGGCGGGCTGTCAAGT
>JALHNS010000558.1 GCA_022843445.1 Gemmata sp. | reverse complement strand
CGCGCGCGCGCCGACGCCGGCGCAGCTCCCGCACCCGCGCAACCGCCGCGCACGCGGAGTGTGGGTTTTCCCGTGGTGCCGGGCGGGCCGCGCGTGTAGAACGGAACTCAATTGTGAGAACCGACGCGGGAGGCACGCGCCCGTGACCACCAACGACCGCAGCGAGTCCGCACGCCCCGACACCGAACCGCGCACCAGTTCCGCGCCGGCGGAAACCGCGTCCGGCCAGAACACCCAGCCCCGCGCGCCCGCCGGCCCACCCGGTGATCCTCGCACCGTCGACCACCTCGCCCCGGCCCGGCCGACCGGCGAACCGGAGCGGCTCGGGCCGTACCGCATTCTCGGCGTGCTCGGGCGCGGCGGCATGGGCGTTGTGTACAAGGCCGAGGAGCCGGCCCTCAAGCGCACCGTCGCCCTCAAGGTCATGCTCCCGGAGTGTGCCGCCAACGAACAGGCGCGCCGCCGGTTCCTGCGCGAGGCCGAGGCCCAAGCCGCCGTCGAGCACGAGCACATCATCCCCATCTATCAGGTGGGCGAAGACGCCGGCGTGCCGTTCATCGCCATGCCGCTGCTGAAAGGCCTCACCCTGTCCGCGGCCCTCAAGCAGAACCCCAAGCCCCCGCTCGCCCACGCCGTCCGCATCGCCCGCGAGACCGCCGAGGGGCTGGCCGCCGCCCACGACGCCGGCCTGATTCACCGCGACATCAAGCCCGGCAACATCTGGCTCGAGGGCAAAAGGCTGAAGGTGCGGATCCTCGACTTCGGCCTCGCGCGGGCCGAAGCCGCCGACCCCACCGCCGACGCGGACGGCCCGCTCACCGCCATCGGCGCGATCGTGGGCACGCCCGCGTACATGAGCCCGGAGCAGGCGCGCGGCGGGCCGGTGGACGCCCGCACCGACCTGTTCAGCCTCGGCGTGCTGCTCTACCAGATGCTCGCCGGGGCCGCGCCGTTCAAGGGGCCGAACGCGCTGGCGCTCCTCACCGCGCTGGCCGTGGACGAACCGCCCCCGGTGCGGGTGGCGAACCCGGCGATTCCCGAGCGGCTCGAACGGCTGGTGGCGGCGCTGCTGAGCAAGACGCCCGACGGCCGGCCCGCGTCCGCGGAGGCCGCCGCCGACGAGTTGCGCGCCATCGAGGACGAACTGACGCGGCCGCCGTCGTACAGCGGGTCGATGCCGGTGGTGGTCGTGCCGGTGCCGGGCGCACGGGCCGAGGCCAACCCGTGGGAGGGGATCGACGTTTCCGAAACGGGCACCGCGGCCATCGTGAGTGGCATTCACCGCCGCGGGCCGGTCGCGCCGGCCCCCGCGCCGGTCGCGGACCGCGAGCCGCGCCGCGCGCCGCGGGGGCCGGTGGTGGCGCTGGGGCTGGTGGTGCTGCTCGCGGGCGGGGCGTTCGTGGTGTACAAGCTGGCGTTCGACACGCCGGAGGGCACGCTGACGGTGGAACTCGGCGACCCGGACGTGGAGGCGCGGCTCAAGAACGGGGAGCTGCGACTCTTCGACAAGAGCGGCAAGCAGTTGTACGCGCTGAAGCCGAGCGAGCGGAACAAGGCGCTGCCGGCCGGGGAGTACCGGCTGGAGGTGGCAGGGGCCGACGGCCTGCGGCTGGACACGCCCGAGTTCAAGATCGAGCGGAACGGCAAGGCGGTGGTGCGCGTGACGTTGGACAAGCGCGCCGTGGCGAAGAAGGACCCGCCCAAGAAGGACGACCCGCCGGTGGCCGCCGCGACCGACCCACACCGCCGCGCCGCGGAGGCGGTACTGAAGCACGGTGGGCAAGTCACAATCCAGAAGTTGAGCGGAATTCAGCAACTGAAACCCTTCGACGCGGTACCACTCGAACCCTTCATTCTTCGTAGCGTGAGTCACTTCAACCTGCCGTTTCCGACCGATCAACTCGGAGCCTTCAACGAGATCGAGTACCTCAAGGACTTGCGTCTGAACAACGTGAAGTTATCTGACGAGGGAGCGGCGGCGTTGGGGACGGTACGAACACCGCTTCTCGATATCACCGGCAATCCGCTGAGGGACGTTACGGTTCGCTTGGTCGCGGCAAACCCCGATCTCTCGGCACTGTACCTCGGATATACGCCCGTGACCGACGACGCGATCGACACGCTGCTGAAGATAAAGCAGTTGCAAGCACTCGAAATTCAAGTAACCAACATCACCGACGCGGGGCTGAAGCGCCTCGCCACCCATCCTAATCTCCGCACCCTCGCCGTGGGCGACAGACGAGTTTCGGCGCAGGGGCTAGCCCACCTGAAGGACATGTCGCGCCTCGAACACCTCGAACTGTACGGGTTCGGAGACGAGGTCCTCGCCCCACTTTCGGAACTGAAGCAGTTGCGCGCGATCCTGTTCCGGCGCTGCCACACCACCGTCGAAGGGGCCAAGCGACTCCAGAAGGCGCTCCCCAATGCGGTGGTCGTCCATAGAGAGGTTCCCGCGCTGGAAGCCGAAGCCAAACTCGCGGAATGGGTGTTGCGCCGCAAGGGGACTGTCGTTTCCGCGAATTTCGAACCGGTCCCGCCGGCACGGATCACGGCGGTTCCAGACCACACGATCCTCATCGATCAGCTCAGCCTCCCGTGGACCAACGGAGCCGAGGTCGAGCGCCTTCGCACGCTGCGATACCTCCGCGGGTTCGGTGCGACCGTTCGAACTGGCGCGGACACGGCCGCGGAGCACCTCGCGGCAATCGGCACCCTCACTAGAGTGGGCCTTCCCGGGAGCGATATCACCGCCACGGGCATCGCGCACCTCACCGGGCTTCGGTGCCTCGACCAGTTGAACCTACCATCCAATGAATCGATTACGGATGACGCACTTCGTCCGCTCGCCCGCCTTGAGTACCTCAAAACACTCCACCTCAGTCGGTGTCCGGTCACCGACGCCGGATTGGTCCACATCGGTAAGGTGACCACGTTGCAAGACCTTAACCTCAGTGGCTGCTCCAAGATCACCGCCGCCGGGCTGAAGCACCTCGCAGCGTTGCCCGTGCTGAGGGAACTCTATCTCCAGAAAACCGCGTTGGACGACGCAGCGGTGCCGGAGTTGGCGAAACTCACGCAGGTGCGTGTCCTCGAACTGCAGGGCACCCAACTGACCGCGAAGGGCGTCGCCGAACTGGCGAAGGCGCTGCCGAAGTGCGCCATCTTCTGGGACGGCGGATTGGTCGTGCCCGGTGCGCCGCACACGATCCCGGTCGCGGCCGCGCCCCCGGCCGACCCCGAACGCGCCCTCGCCGAATGGGTGCTGTCGAAGGGTGGTTGGGTTGTCGTAACAGGTCGAGATGGTGTGCTCGGTGCCGCAAAGGATCTTCCAAAAGACTCGTTTCAGGTACTCCATGCAGTTACTGGTCCAGAGTACACATTCACAGACGCCGACCTCGCGCGATTCCTTAACACAAAAGCGCTTTACTACCTCGTCGCCTACAACTCAGCGGTCACGGATACGGGCTTCGAGAAGTTCAGCCGCTCTCCGTGCGCCGAGCGCATGGGTCACCTCTTCATCCACTCGAAGCAACTCACCGACGCTGCGTGGAAGCACCTGCCCCGATTCACGGCACTCCGCAATATTGGCGTGGAGCATTCCCAGATCGGCGAAGACTGTGCGGATGTGCTCTCGTATGTACTGAA
>JALHNS010000557.1 GCA_022843445.1 Gemmata sp. | reverse complement strand
GAAGCTGTCCACACAGGCACAGAAGAACCTCGGCCTCGATGTAGACACGCTCGCACCACAGGACTACTGGCGCACGGTCCTCATCCCCGGCGCGGTCGTGGACCGGCCCGGCGAGAGCGACCGGAGCGTCACCTCGAAGGTCGCGGGAGTCGTCACGGAGATCAAGGCGCGGCCGGGCGACACGGTGAAGGCCGGCGACCCGCTGTTCACGCTGCAACTCGCGAGCGAGTACCTTCAGGCGGCCCAGACCGATTTGGCGAAGACGGCTCGCGAGGTCGAGTTCGCCGTCGCCAAGCGCGACCGCACGGCGGAACTCGTGAAGCAGGGCACCCAGTCCGGGGTCGTGTTGGTCGAGGAGGAGAACCAAGTCAAGCGACTGACGACGCAACTCCAAGCGTACCGGCGGCAACTCCAAGTGTTCGGGCTGACCCCCGATCATGTGACCCGTGCGGAGAAGGGCGAGGTCATCACCGAACTGACGGTCGCAGCGCCGGCTCGCGCCCCCGACAGCGTGTCGGTTTCGACCAGCGCCAACGGCGTCCCGGCGACGCTCTACGAGGTTCAAGAGTTGAAAGTGAACCTCGGCGATCAGGTGCAGGCCGGGCAGGCGCTGTGCCTACTCGCCAACCACCAGCGGCTGTTCGTCGAGGGGCGGGCGTTCAAGTCCGAGGCCGGTGCCCTTGCCTCGGCTGCCGAGAAGAAGGTGCCCGTGAAGGTCGAGTTCGCCGACGAGACGCCCGGTGAGTGGCCCGTCCTCGAACCGCTTGTGATCCACCACCTGTCGAACCAAGTGGACCCCGCCAGCCGCACGTTCGCCTTCTATCTGCCGTTGGAGAACCAGCCGCGCACGTTCACGCGCGACGGGAAGACCTTTTTCGTGTGGCGGTTCCGGCCCGGCCAGCGGGTGCGGGTGCGGGTGCCGGTCGAGCGGTTCGTCGCGCTCGCGCCCGACGGCAAGACCGAAGTGCTGCCGTTCGTGCTGTCGGCGGGTGCCGTCGTCCGCGAGGGGCCGGAAGCGTTCGTCTTCGTACAGACCGGGGACGTGTTCGTGCGCAAGCCGGTGCGGGTGCTGCACGAGGACCGGTTCGACGTGGTAATCGCCAACGACGGGAGCGTGACGGAGGCCGACTTCGTTGTGAAGAACCAAGCCGCCGCGATCAACCGGGCGCTCAAGGCGTCGCAGGCCGGCGGCGAGGGCGGGCACGGGCACGAAGGACACAACCACTAACCGGAGGGCGGCGCGTGCTGAACGCAGTCATCAAGTTCGCCCTGCGGCACCGGCCACTGGTCGTGGTGGTGTGCCTCGTTGCGCTCCTGTACGGCGGCTACCTCACGACCACGATGCCCATCGACGTGTTCCCGGACTTGGACCGGCCGCGCGTCACGATCATGACCGAAGCCGCCGGCCTCGCCCCGGAAGAGGTCGAGACGCTCGTCACCTACCCGCTCGAATCGGCGATGCTCGGTGCGAGCGGGGTGCAGGACGTGCGCACGCAGTCCGGGTTCGGACTGTCGGTCGTGACCGTCGAGTTCGCGTGGGGCACCGACATCAAGACCGCGCGGCAGACGGTGCAGGAGCGGCTCGCCACCGTGTCCGGCGACCTGCCGGAGGGCGTGCGCCCGCAGATGGCCCCGGTCAGCTCGATCATGGGCCAGTTCCTCATCGCGGGGATGCGGCGGCAGCCGGGGCCGAAGGGCGGCGAACTGACACCGATCCCCGACACGCCCTACTCCGCCGAGCGGGTGACGAACCCGAACGGCCCGCCCGCCCTGTTCGCGTGGAAGGTGACCGACCGGAAGAACCCGGCCGCGTGGGAGCCGGTGCCGGTCGCCGAACCGAAGTGGGACGCCGTAGCCCCCGACGGCGACCAGCGGGTGCGGGCATCGGTTGGGGGCCAGACGCGTGACCTCGTGTTCCCATCGGAAGCGAAACGGGCGCTCTCGCTCCGCACTCTGGCCGACTGGGTCATTCGGCCGCGCCTGTTGAAAGTGTCCGGCGTCGCGCAGGTCATCACGATGGGCGGCGGGCGCAAGCAGTACCAGATTCTGGTGGACCCGACCGCTTTGTACGAACACAAGACCACGCTTCAGCAGGTAGACGCGGCGCTCAAGGCCAACAACGTAAACTTCACGGGCGGGTTCGCCGACCAAGGCGGGGTCGAGAAGCCGATCCGGGTGATCGGGCGACTCGGCCCGCGCCCGGAGCAGGTGGTCGCGGACCTCAAACAGATCGTCGTCAAACCGCCGCCGAAGCCGGAGCCGGGCCGGGCACCGGATCGGGCCGTGCTGCTCGGCGACGTGGCAAAAGTCGCCGAGGGCGCGCAGGTCAAGCGCGGCGACTCCAGCATTAACGGGCACCCCGGCGTTGCCATTACGGTCACGAAGCAACCGCACACCGACACCCGCGAACTGACGGACCGAGTGAAGGCGGCGTTCGTGGAGGTCGAGCCGTCACTGCCGGCAGACGTGACCCTCGAAACCGGGCTGTACGAACTCCGCGAGTTTATCGACCGGGGCGTGTACAACGTCGGCGAAGCCCTCGTGATCGGGGCCGTCCTCGTCCTCATCGTACTGTTCCTGTTCCTCCTGAACTTCCGCACCACGTTCATCTCGCTCACCGCGATTCCGCTGTCGCTCGTCGTCACGGCCATCGTCTTCAAGGTCGTCGGCGCTCTGACCGGCACGGAACTCTCGATCAACGTGATGACGCTCGGCGGCATCGCCGTCGCTCTCGGCGAGTTGGTCGATGACGCGATTGTCGATGTCGAAAACATCTTTCGGCGCTTGCGCGAGAACAACCTCTCCGCTTCGCCCAAGCCCGCGCTGCGCGTGATCTACGACGCGAGCGTCGAGGTCCGCACGCCCATCGTGTTCGGCACGGTCGTGGTGATCCTCGTGTTCCTGCCGCTGTTCGCCCTCTCCGGCATCGAGGGGCGGCTGTTCACCCCGTTGGGCGTCGCGTACATCGTGTCGATCTTGGCGTCGCTGGTCGTGTCACTGACCGTCACGCCGGTGCTGGCGTCCTACCTGCTGACGAACGCGAGCGCGGTCCATTCCGAGCGCGAAGGTTTCCTCGTGCGCGCCCTGAAATGGGCAGCCGGACACCTCGTCCGGTTCAGTATGCGCCGGGCCGGGGCGCTGCTCGTCGTGACTTGGTTGCTGGTCGCGTACAGCGCGTGGCGTCTGACGACCATTGGGGCCGACTTCTTACCGCCGTTCGACGAGGGCACCGTGCAGGTGGGTGTCACGCTCCCGCCGGGATCGTCGCTCGAAGCGTCCAACGCGACCGCGAAGCTCGTGGACGCCAAACTGCGCGCGCTCCAGAAATCGGAGGCCAATCTCAACGGCGAGGTGCTGGTGTTCTTCCGCCGCACCGGGCGCGCCGAGTTGGACGAACACGCCGAGCCGCCGAACGTGAGCGAGTTCTTTGTCGCGGTGAACCCGGACGCGGGCAAGTCGCGCAAGGAGGTCATCGCGAAACTCCAAAAGGAGATCAAGGAAGAGGTGCCGGGGGTGGACGTGGAGGTCGAGCAGCCACTCGCGCACCTCATCAGCCACATGATCTCCGGCAACACCGCCCAGATCGCGATCAAGTTGTACGGCGACGACCTCGACACACTGGAGAAGACGGCCAACCAGATCAAGGCCGCGATCAGTGGCGT
>JALHNS010000556.1 GCA_022843445.1 Gemmata sp. | reverse complement strand
ACCTCTTGGACGACGTGCCGGACGTAATGGCGGCCCTCCAGCACCTGCGGTACTTTAAGCACGACGTGATTCTGTTCCACACGCTCGACGGCGCGGAAATCGACTTCCCGTACCGCCAGACCACGCTGTTCAAAGGGCTGGAAGGGCTGCCGGAACTGCTCACCGACCCGGCGAACATCCGCACCGATTACTTGAAGGCGTTCAACGAACACGTTGCGCAAATCGAAGCCGGGTGCCGGAAGCTCGAAATCGACTTCGTGCGCCTGCGCACCGACGCGGACTTGGGCCACGACCTCTCCGCGTACCTCCAAAAGCGGCTGGGCCGCTGACGGCGCGAGCCGGGCGCGGCGGTTCCGCGCTACCACCGGCGGCCGTAGAAGCCGTAGTTGTAGCCGGCGAACGGCGGCACGAACGGGCCGGGCCGATAGAACCCGGTGGAGTAGCCGAAGCCGTTGAACGTGTTGAACCCGCTCGCGCGGCCGAAGCTGTTCCCGAAGATGTCGCTGCCGAACGCCTGCTGCTTCACGCCGAACGGCGACACGAACGTGTTGAACTGCTTCACGCCGCCGAACGTGACCACCTGCTTGTTCGTGACCACGCCGCCGCCGGGCGTGATGAACGTGTAACCGGTGACGTACTGCGCGCGCGCGGTGCCGCTGCTGCCGAAGGCGGCCGCCGCCGCGAGGACCGCGACGAGTGCGAAGCGCTTCATGGTGTTGCCCCTCGTGTGTGTCGGTTCCGATTGCACTAAGAGATACCGGTGCGCCCGGAATGCCTTTACACCCGTAACGCGCCGCGGGGCGGGCCGTTAGTGCGTTTCACCGAGCGCGCGGAGCGCCGCCGCGAGCCGCGCGCGCGCCTCTGGGGGCAGGCGGTCGCGGGCCGCGGGGTCGCTCAGCAGCGCGCACGCGCCCTCCACGATCTGCACCACCCCGGCCCACATGTCGGTTCCGCCCGCGCGCGCCGGCGCGCGCGCGACCGGCGCGGGCTTCGCTTCCTTCTGCCCGCCACTCTCGGCGAACGCTTCGCCGTCCGCGCCGACCAAGTCGCGCATCGACTCCACGAACCCGCGCGTGTTCGTCGCCTCGAACGGGATCTCGTCCGCGTCGCCGTCGAACAGCCCCGCGAACATCTGCTGCTTCGCCTCCAGTGTGCGCAGCACCTTCTCTTCGATGGTGCCGCGGGTGACGAAGTTGATGACGCGCACCGGGCGCTCTTGGCCCATGCGGTGCGCGCGGGCGATGCGCTGCTCGAGCACCGCGGGGTTCCACGGCAGTTCGAGGTTCACCACGGTGTCGGCGGCTTGCAGGTTCAGCCCGGTGCCGCCGGCGTCGGTGCTCACGAACACGCGGCACGCGGGGTCGGTCTGGAACCGCTCCAGCACGGCCTTCCGCTGCGGCCCGGGCAAGCCGCCGTGCAGCACGACGTGCCCGACGTTGAGCCGTTCGAGCACGCGGGCCGCTTCCAGCGCCATCGTTTCCCACTGCGAGAACACGACGAGTTTGTGCTCGACCACGAGGTCCGGCACCAACTCCGCGAACTCGTCCAACTTGGGCGAGACGCGCGACGTCTGGTCGTAGAGGAACAGGCTGTCGCAGATGCCGCGCATGCGCACGAGCGCGGTGAGGATGCGCTTGCGGTCGAGGTCGGTGAGGTAGTTCTTCGCCAGCAGCCGCGCGAGCGCGATTCTCTGTTCCTCGTACGGGCCGCGCTGTTCGTCCGCGAGTTCCACGAACGCGGTGTTGTCGGTGCGGGGCGGCAGTTGGGTGAGCACTTCGCCCCGCGTGCGCCGCAGGAAGATGGGGGCGAGCCGCTCGCGAATCTTGTCGAGGTTGCGGTAGCCCTTGAGGTTCCCGTGCTCGTCCACGATCCGGTGCTCTTGGAGGAACGCGAACGCGGGGCCGAACCGCCGCTCGTCCACGAACTGCACGATGCTGTACAGCTCTTCGAGCTTGTTTTCGAGCGGCGTGCCGGTGAGCACCATCGCGTAGCGGCTTTTCAGTTTCTTCACCTCGCGGCTGGTTTTGGCCTCCCAGTTCTTGATGCGCTGCGCTTCGTCCAAAATCACCACGTCGGGCTTCCACGCGTTGATGGCCTCGCGGTCGCGCACCACCTGTTCGTAGTTCACGAGGCGGTAGAAGGTGGGCAGCGCGTACTGATCGAGGCGCGCCTCCGGGCCGCCGTCGATGACCTGCACCGCGCGCTGCGTGAACTTGCGGATCTCGCCCTCCCACTGATATTTCACCGACGCCGGCGCGACGACGAGCGCCTTGGAGATGCCGCGCTCGCGGGCCAGCAGTTCCACCGCGGCGAGCGTCTGGACTGTTTTCCCCAACCCCATATCGTCGCCGAGGATGCTGCGCCCGCGGTACGCGAGGAACAGCGCCCCGCGCATCTGGTAGTCGTACAGCGGCACGCTCAGCGGTTGCACGCTCAGTGTGCCCGCTTCGAGTTGCGCCAGCAGTTCCTGCTCGCGGGCGAGCATCTCGACGCGCTCGATCTCGCGGTCGATCAGCTCGAGCGCGTCGGCGTGAACGGAGATCGCTTCGGGCACCGCGTCGATGTCGCGGATCAGGTCGGCGTACTTGCCGCGCCCGGTCCAGATGCCCTTGTCGTCGAAATACGCGGCCGCGAGTTGCGCCAGTTTGTCGGTGTGCGCGGTCGGCAGCAGCAGGCCCAACAGCAGTTGCTCGCCGTACTGCACGTAGATTTCGGGCCGCGTCACGGCGGCCTTCTTCTTGCGCATCTGCGGCGGCACCTCGTCGCCGAGGTGGTCGAGCACCGCGACAATGTGCTTGCAGGTGCCGAGCGTGTTCGATTTGAAGTCCGGGCAGGTGCAACTGTTGTGATCGCCGGCGTCGAACCCGCGGATGGTGACCGTGTACACCCCGCCGGACTCGGGGTTCGAGACGCGGAAGTCCGAGAACACCCGGTTCTTGCCGAGGTTCTCGATCCCGAACTTGACGGCCTTCGCGCGCTGGCGGCGGATGTCGATCTGTTCTTCGCGCAGCATCGCGGTCCCTTTGGGTGCGGCGGTCGCGCCATTGTAGCGGCGCGGAATCGAGACAGAACCGCGCGGCGGCGCGCATTCTCGAATACGGGCACCCTCCTCATTCCCCGCAGGGCCGAGCCGTGATCGCACCCGCGCCACACCCGAACCCGTTCACGCTCAACGAGTTCTTGCTGGGCAAGTTGGCGGAGCCGGAGTGCCACGCGATCGAAGCGCACCTCGCCACCTGTGCCGCGTGCCAAGTGCTCTCGGCGGACCAAACGCCGGTTCCGGCCGATTCGCTCGTCGAACTGCTGCTCGCGGCCGGAGCCAAGACCGCGCCCGGCACCGCGGTCACGCCCTCGTTCGCCCCCACCCGCGCGTGGGACGACCGCGAGCCGAGCGCCGGCCCGCCCGTGCCCCCGGACCTGAACGCGCACCCGCGGTACCGCGTGCTGCGGCTACTGGGCAGCGGCGGCATGGGGGCCGTGTGGCTCGCCGAGCACACCGTGCTCAAGAAGCTCGTGGCGCTCAAGGTGGTGCGCGCCGAGTGCGTCGCGACGCCCGCGGCCGTCGAGCGGTTTCGCCGCGAGGTCGAAGCGGTGGCCAAGCTGAACCACCCGAACATCGTCGGCGCGCACGACGCCGAGCGCGCCGGCGACACGCACTTCCTCGTCATGGAGTACGTGGAGGGGCGCACGCTCGCCGACCGGTTGCGGGCC
>JALHNS010000555.1 GCA_022843445.1 Gemmata sp. | reverse complement strand
CCGAGCGACGCGCCGCCGAAGTAGTTCGTGGTTACTTGTTGTTGGTTGTTGGTTGCTGGTCGTTGGCTACTCGTTGTTGCGCGCCGTTAACGCACGACGAGTAACAACCAACCAACAACGAATACCCAATAACTAACAACACCCCGGTGCATGATGCCCCGCCCCGTGCTGCTGTTCACCGGCCCGTGGGCCGACCTGCCGCTCGACGCGCTCGCCACCAAAGCGAGCGCGTGGGGCTACGCCGGGTTCGAGCTGTGCTGCTGGGGCGACCACCTCGAAGTGCAGCGCGGCCTCGCCACCGACGACTACGCGCCCGCCCGGCTCGACCTGCTCGCGCGCCACGACCTGCACGTTCCCGTCATCGCGAACCACAAAGTCGGCCAAGCCGTCTCTGATGTGATCGATAAGCGCCACCAAGCGCTCGTCCCCGAATACGTCTGGGGCGACGGCTCGCCTTCGGGCGTGCAGCAGCGCGCCGCGGAGGAAATGGTGGCGACGTTCCGGCTCGCGGAGCGGCTCGGCGCGGGCGTGGTGAGCGGCTTCACCGGGTCGCCCATCTGGAGCTACGTGAGCGGCTACCCGGCCCCGCGCGCGGAAGTGATTTCGGACGCGCTGAAGCAGTTCGCCAAACAGTGGAACCCGATCTTAGACGCGGCCCGCGAGTGCGGCGTGCGGTTCGCGTGCGAGGTTCACACCGGGCAACTCGCGTTCGACCTGTACTCGGCCGAAATCGTGCTCGATGCGCTGGACGGCCGCGAAGACTTCGGCTTCACGTTCGACCCCAGCCACCTGCACTGGCAGGGCGTGGACCCGGTCGAATTCCTGCGCCGGTTCCCGGAGCGCATCTATCACGTACACATCAAAGACGCGCAACTGACGCTGAACGGGCGCGCCGGCGTGCTGGCGGGCTACTGGCCGAGCGGCGATCCGCGAGCCGGCTGGCAGTTCCGCTCGCCCGGTCACGGCGGCATCGACTGGCCGGCGATCATCCGCGCGCTGAACGCGATCGGCTACGACGGTGCGCTTTCGGTAGACTGGCACGACCCCGGCATGGATCGCGAGTACGGCGCGGCCGACGCCGTTCGCTTCCTAAAGGCGCTGGACTTCGACCCGCCGGCGCACGGCCCGAAGGCGTTTCGATCGTGAGGTAGCCATGAAGTTCCCCACCTACGACGAGGCCGAGGCGCTGAAGCGCGCGTGGACGGACAAGTTCGTGCGCGTGAAGCCCGGGCACGCGGAGTACGAGCGGTTCGCGGGGAAGGTGGGCCGCGTGGTGACGGTGAACTACGGCGGCAAGGCGATCGTGGATTTCGCCGACGGCGCGTGGTACGACCTGCCCGCGAGCGACGCCTACCTCGAAGTGGTGCCGGACGCGGACGCGAAGGACAAGCACGACGCGACCGCGAACAGCGCCCAAAAGCTGCCCGCCCGGCAGGGGTAAATGCCCATGAGTGCGCCCAAACGGTGCTTCGTCATCAGCCCCATCGGGCAGCGCGGCTCGGAAGTGCGCGAGCACGCCGACGACGTGTTCGAGTACATCATCAAGCCCGCGATGGACGAAGTGGGCATCGCGGTGTACCGCGCCGACCACGACACGCAGGCCGGCCGCATCACCGACCAGATGTTCGAGTCGATCCTGAAAGACGACCTGTGCATCGCGGTGTTGAGCTTTCAGAACCCGAACGTCTTTTATGAACTGGCTGTCGCGCAGAGCGCCGCGCGTCCGGTCATCATTCTCAACTTTCGCGGGCACCCACTGCCGTTCGACCTCAAGGACATACGGGTCATTGAGTACGATTTCCGCCCCAAATCGATCATGGAACGTGTCTATGTGCGGCAAATCGTAGACATGGTCCGCAACCTCGAAGCGCGAGGCTGGGCGGTTCCGGTGCCGTTCGGCACGGGCCTCTCGCCTCTGGGGCGCGACCGCGGCGCGTTCGTCTATCGCGGCCGGCTCGAAGATTACGGGCCCACCGACCAGTGGCTAGGCTTGCTGGCTGCCGCGCAGCACAGCATCGATCTGTCCGGCATGCACCTGCGCTACTGGACGAAAATGGGCGGGTTCCGCGCGACGGTGATGCAGAAGGCGGCGGCCGGTTGCAAAGTGCGGTTCCTGATCGCGCACCAAGACAACCCGGCGCTCCCGCAGTACTTCAACCCGCAACTGGTCATGGCCGGACGGCCCTTCGCGCTAGACATCGTCGCCGCCAGCGCGTACTTCCGCGAACTTGCGACAGCACAACCGAACGTCCAAGTGCGACAGATCCGCGCCGGCTGTTATCACCAGCAGGTGGTGCGCGTCGACGATCGCATGTTCGTCGCGCTCATCACCTATTCCGAAACGACTCGTCGATGTCCGCTGATCGAGTGCGTTGCGGAATCGTCATTCTTTCAAACTATGCTGACTGAGTTCGACGCCCTTTGGGACGCGAACGCCGAACCCGTCCCCGTCACGGACACCTAATTCCGTCATGCTCCTCCTCATCGACAACTACGATTCGTTCACTTACAACCTCGTGCAGCGGTTCGGGGAGATCGACCCGAAGTTGCCCATGAAGGTGGTGCGGAACGATCAGATCACGCTCGACGAAATCGCGGCGCTGAACCCGGCGCACATCGTGCTTTCGCCGGGGCCGTGTACCCCGAAAGAAGCCGGCATTTGTAATGACGTGCTGAAGCGGTTCGCGCCCACCGTCCCGGTGTTCGGCGTGTGCCTCGGGCACCAGTGCATCGGCCACACGTTCGGCGGCGAAGTGATCCGCAACTACCGCATCATGCACGGGAAGGTGTCCAGCATTCACCACGACGGCCGCGGGCTGTTCGCGGGCATGAGCAACCCGTTCGACGCGACGCGGTATCACTCGCTGGTGATTAAGCGCGAAACGTGGACGAACCCGGACTTCGAAGTGACCGCGTGGACCGACGAGGGCGAGATCATGGGCGTGCGCCACAAGGTGTGGCCGCTGCACGGCGTGCAGTTCCACCCGGAGAGCTTCCTGACGGTCGAAGGCCCGACGATCCTGCGGAACTTCTTGGCGCTACGAGCCTAACTCCGCGTAAACCCGCGCGTGCTGCTCGATCATGCGTGCCACGGTGAAGCGCTCGGCCCACGCGCGGCCGGCTTCGCCCATGCGCTTCGCGGTGTCCGGGTACGACAGGAGTATCTGAGCCTTCATCGCGAGCGCGGGCCGGTCGCCCATCGGTACGATGTGACCGGTGTTGCCGTCGTCGATCACTTCTTGTAGTTCCGGCGTGTCGAACGCGACCACCGGCACGCCCGCGGCCATCGCGCGAAGTGCCAAAAGCTCGCCGCCGGTCGAGCGCGTCACCCACACTTGTTCGGCCAGCGCGGTGAGCGCCGCGAGGTCGCCGCGCGCGCCCGCGAACCGCACGCGGTTGTCGTCGAACGCGAGCGCTTTCGCCAAGTCCGCGCACGGCTGGCGCTCCGGGCCTTCGCCGAACAGCACCAAGTGCGCGGTCTTGTTGTTGTAGCGCAGCATGTCGAACGCGCGCACCGCTTCGCGCACGCCGTGCGGCGCGTCGATCGCGCCGCCGGCGAAGATCAGCCGCGCGTCGGTCGGCACGCCCACTTCCTTGCAGAAAGCGGCGCGGTCCGCGGGCGCGGCGGCCGGTTCCACCGCGTGCGGCGCGCGGGAGAGGCGCTCGCCCGGCACGCTCAGTCGCCGGTACCGCTGGCCTTCCGTCCACCCGGTG
>JALHNS010000554.1 GCA_022843445.1 Gemmata sp. | reverse complement strand
CGGAACTACTCCATGTCGGAAGCGTGATCCGCTACCACCAACGGCGGAACGAACAGGCCACGAAGTCGCACAAGAAACGGCGGCATAGATCCGTCATCTAAAGCCGCGCTGTAGTGTTACCGACCTTCACCGAGGTGCCGTTCGGCCCGAGGTTCGGCATCCACGCTTCGGCGTACGCTTGGAAGATGTCGATCGGGTACTTCTTCGCCGTCCCGTTTTGGCCGTTGCGCAGCTGCTGGTCGAGGAGGCCACGGGCGAGGGTGAACCGCGCGTCGGTACCGGGCAGGATCAGTTCCGTGCGGTACCCGAGTTGGAACTCGTCCTTCTCGGTGTCGATGGCCTTGTCGATGCGCAGGAAGTTCTGGTTCATCTGCCAGAAGTCCTTGCGGTCGTTGAAGGTGGTCGGGAGGTTGCTGCGGTTCGCGGTGCTGAGGGTGTAGTTGCCCTGCACCCAGCCGCTCACGCTCACGCCGCGCTCTTCCATCTTCGCGCCGAACCGGGTCGCGCTCAGAATGCGCATCAGCGCGTACGGTTCCGGTTCGTCCTTCTTCTCCTCTTCCTTCGGCTCTTCTTCCTTCGTGTCGCCGTTGCCGTTCATCCCCGGCGGCATCATGCCGGGGGGCGGCGTCATGGGCTTCGGGGCGGGTTGCGCCGCGCCCGGCGTCGGGATGGCGGGCAGAGCCGCGGGGGGCTGACCCGCCGAAAGCGCGGTCAACAGGAGCATCGCGTTCATCGTCCGTGACTTCCTTCAGGGTGACACAAGCCGTTCCGGGCAGCCGTCCGTGACGACCCGGCGTGTGGCTCGTTGCTGTCGCACTGAATCGACCGCGAATGCGGGGAAGTCTGGTGAGATCGGGGCAAACGGGTGAAACCGCGCCCCCAACTGTGCCGGCTGTTCCGTATATAGCGAAGGCTCCGTGAAGATTGACCGTAACGCGAGTTTTGCTTGTCGCTGGCGCGGCACAGTTGCACAACAGCGCGGCACTTCTCCGAGATCGGCCCCTACACTCAACCGCCCACAGAACGCGCACTTCCTCACTTTTCTTGTGCATCTGAAGAATTTCGCCGATTTTCTCCGCGCCGGCACCAAGCGTGCAAATCTGCCCAAGTTATCGTCTGACACAAACTCCTTGAACACGCCGTCAGACGCTTTGGCAACCCGGTTAGCACCCTTGCCCACTCCCGAGGTGTGACATGCGACTGAGTCGGTTGTTCCTCGCTCTCCTCCTGTTCGCCGCCTGTGCCGCGCTGCCCGCGAAGTGGGCAACCGCACAAGACGAGAAGAAACAGGACGACAAAAAAGCCTCGAAGACCGCGCCGGGCGACGCGGACACCGACAAAGCGCTCGCCGACCTCAAGAAGGCGCTCGAAGCCACCCAAAAAGACCTCGCGACCGCGACCAAGACCATCGCGGACCTCAAGAGCGCGACCGAGGGCGACTCCAAAAAGGTGGACGCGCTCGCGAAGGAACTCGACGCGCTCAAAACGAGCGCGAAGGGCGCGCTCACCAAAGCGGACCTCACCGCCATCAGCGCGAAAGCGGACGCGCTCGCCAAGCAAGTGGACGGCCTGAAAGCCGGCGACCCGAAGGCCGGGGAGAAACTCGCGGCCATCGAGAAAGCCGCGGACGAACTCAAGAAGGGCGCGGACGAACTCAAGAAAACGGCCGAGAAGGGCGTGAGCGACGCCGGCGGCGCGCTCACTACTGGCAAGCAGCGCGGCGACGCGGCTTGGATTCTCGTGTCCAGCGCGTTCGTCATGTTCATGGTACCGGGGCTGGCGCTGTTCTACTGCGGCATGGTGCGCCGCAAGAACGTGCTCAGCACGATGATGCACAGCATGGCCGCGCTCGCGGTGGTCGGCGTGTACTGGGTGGCAATCGGCTACTCGCTCGCGTTCGGCCCGTCGGCGTTCACGCTGGACCTGTTCGGCGTCGAAAAGGGCGGCATCTTCGGCTTCAGCTCCGATCTGATCTTCCTGAAGGGCATCGAGCCGACCGCGATCCTCGGCGGCTACGACATCCCGGTTTACGTTCACGTCATGTTCCAAGGCATGTTCGCGATCCTCACGCCCGCGCTCATTAGCGGGGCCATCGCGGAGCGCATCCGGTTCTGGCCGTTCTGCATCTTCATGCTGCTGTGGGTCACGTTCGTGTACTGCCCGCTGGCGCACATGGTGTGGGCGTTCGACTGGTTCGACACGAGCGTAGTCGCGGCGAAGCGGGGCGCGGCGGCAATCGGGTTGCTCGGGAAGATGGGCGCGCTGGACTTCGCCGGCGGCACGGTGGTTCACATCGCGGCCGGCATGGCGGGCCTCGCGTGCTGCCTCGTGATCGGCAAGCGCGCCGGCTACCCGCAGCAGGTGGCGCACCCGAACAGCATGGTGCTCACGCTCCTCGGTGCCGGGCTGCTGTGGTTCGGCTGGTTCGGGTTCAACGGCGGCAGTTCGCTGCGCGCCGACACGCTCGCGGGTTCAGCGTTCGCCGCGACGCAAGCCGCTGCCGCCGCCGCGGGCCTCGCGTGGATCCTGATCGAATGGCTGCACAAGGGTAAGCCGACGGCGCTGGGCCTCGCGTCCGGCATCGTGGCGGGCTTGGTCGCGGTCACGCCCGCGAGCGGGTTCGTGTACATGTCCGGCGGGGTGTTCATCGGGGCGATTGCCGCGGTGGTGTGCTACCTCGCGGTCGCGATGAAGAACGCGCTGGGCTACGACGACTCGCTGGACGCCTTCGGCGTTCACGGCGTCGGCGGGTTCGTGGGGGCGATTCTCACCGGCGTGTTCTGTTCGGCGCTGGTGAACGGCGCGGGCACCGACGGCCTGCTCGCGTTCCCCGCGCACCGCGCGCGGCTCGAAGAGTTGAAGAAGGACGACGGCAAGCTCATCAAGGACGCGAAGGGCGAAGTCGACAAGGCCGCGAAGGGCGTCGAAGAGGCCGAAGAGAAACTCAAGAAGGCGACCGAGTCGGACAAGGCCGATTTGGAGAAAGCCAAGACCGCCGCGGAAGAACTGAAGACCGACAAGGAAGCGACCGTCACGGCGCTTGAGAAGGAGAAGACCGACCTGCAAGCGCTCGCGGACAAGCAAGACGACACCGCGAACAACGGCAAGGACAAGAAGACCAGCAGTTCCCAGTTGATGGTTCAGATCAAGGCGTCGGTGTTCTCGGTGGTGTACGCGTTCGTGCTGTCGCTGGCGCTGTGCGTCCTCACGCAGGTCATCACGCTGGGCAACTTCAAGACCAACGAGAAGGGCGAAGCAGACGGCCTCGACCGCACCGAGCACGGCGAAGTCGGGTTCGACTTCAGCGGCGCGACCGAATCGGTGACGGTGGTTTCGGCCGAGCCGCGGGCCGCGAGCGCGCCGAAGGGCAACGGGCGCTACGAGGTGACGCTGACCGGGGCCGATTCCGCCGAGCTGATGAAGGTGTGGACCGACCTGTGCCAGCCCACCGACGGCGCGCCGGACGCGGACTTCCTCGCGGTGTACCCGCACGTGACTACGGTGCGCGGCACCACGTTCCGGTGCCGCGGCGGCGACCCGGCCGCGACCGCGAAGCGGTTGGAGAAGCTGTTCACGCGGCTCACCGGCAAGCCGGTCAGCGCGAAGGCGTAACGAGCGTGCGCGGCGAACGGCCGGCGTGAGCCGGCCGGTTCTTCCGCGCAACAACACCGGCCGGCTCACGCCGGCCGGTCGCCACCAAAAACCCAACACACACCCCCCACACCACATGAAACTCGTCGTTGCGATCAATCG
>JALHNS010000553.1 GCA_022843445.1 Gemmata sp. | reverse complement strand
CCGGCTCCCGGCGTCTGGGCCGGAGCGCGCGTGGGCGTACCGGCTCCGCGGCTACCTGCGCGAGCGCCTCGGCGATGCCGCCGGCGCGCGGGCGGACGAGTCCGCGGCCCTCACCCTTGACCCGAAAGTGAACCAGCGCCCCAACCCGCTCCCGAAACCGTGACGGCGCGGCACTTGCCGACCCGCCAACACGTTCGCATAATTTCTATCGCGAAGCGGCTTCGCACTCCGGGGCCGCTTCCGTTCGTTTCCCGAAACACACAGCGAGCGCGCGAGGGTAGCGGGCCACACGCCCGCGAGAGTAGCCGCCGCGACAGGTGCCGCATGTCGGTCATCGTTACCCTCAAGGCCAATCCGCGCGCGCAGTCCGGTTCCCGCGCCGCCCACAAGCTCCGCAAGTCGGGCCAAGTCCCCGGCATCGTGTACGGCCACAAGCAGGACAACGTGCAGGTGTCCGTGTCGGCCGAAGAGCTGGACCGCGCCATTCGCATCCAGCACGCCCGCGTGCTCGACCTCGAAATCGGCGGCAAGAAGGAAACGGTGCTGGTGCGCGAGCTCCAGTGGGACTACCTCGGCAAGCAGATGGTTCACGTGGACTTCGAGCGCAAAGACCGCGCCGAACTGGTCCGCGTGACCGTGCCGGTCGAGCTGCGCAACTCGCCGAAGGCCACCGGCGGCGGCGTGCTCGATCAGCCGCTGCACACGCTGCACATCGAGTGCCCGCTCGGTGCCATCCCCGAAGCCATCCGCATCGACATCCTGAACCTCACGCTCGGCGCGCCGATTCACGTGCGCGAGCTCACGCTGCCCGAAGGCGTGAAGGTGCTGGAAGCGCCGGAAGCCGTGGTGGTGCAACTGAAGCTGCCGGGCGTCGAAGCGGTCGTCGCGGCCCCGGCCGAACCGGGTGCCGGCCCCGAGGTCATCAAGCCCGAGAAGAAAAAGGCCGACGACGCGGACGAGAAGTAACCGCCGCGCCCGGGGCGAACTCGCAACGCGCGCGCCGCGTCCGTTGTTCGTTCGCCCCGCCGCTCGCCGTCTAACGATTCCGCGCCATGAAGCTGATCATCGGCTTGGGAAACCCCGGCCCGAAGTACGCGGGCACCCGCCACAACGTCGGCTTCGAGGTGATCGACTACCTCGCGGCCGCGCCCGGCACGGCGCCGTTCCGCGAGAAGTTCGAGGCCCTCGTCGCGGAGCAGAAGGACGGCGGCGAAACGCTGCTGCTGGTGAAACCGCTCACGTTCATGAACCTGAGCGGCAAAGCCGCGCGAGCGATCGCGGACTTCTACAAAGTGGCGCTCGCGGACGTGCTCGTGATCTGCGACGACTTCAACCTGCCGCTGGGCAAGTTGCGGCTGCGGGCGAAGGGCAGTCACGGCGGGCAGAACGGGCTGCGGAACGTGCAGGAGCAGTTCGGAACGGACGCCTACGCCCGCCTGCGAATCGGAGTCGGTGCGCCGAACTTCGGCGACGCGGTGGACCACGTGCTCACGAAGTTCAAGGCCGGCGAGCGGGCCGCCGTGGACGACGCGGTGGCCCAAGCGGCACAGGCGGTGCTGCTGTGGGCGCGGAGCGGCATCGAAGCCGCGATGAACCGCTTCAACGCCTCGGACGGGAATGAAAAAGGAAAAGGGGAAAAGGAAAAAGGGAAAGAGAAGACACAGCCCGAGAAGCCGAACGACGAGCCGAAAGCCGCGAGCGGCGATTGAAGCCCCGAATTTTGAACTTGGCATTTTGACTGTTGAATTGATTGAGCAGGTTGCTCCCCGCGCGGCGTGCGCGCGGGGTCGGCAAATACCGCCGAACCACAGTAACCGCGCGGCGCAGCGGCCCGCGACAACCCCAACGGGATCACATGGCGAAGCAAGTTTACGAGACGCTGTTCCTCCTCGACCCCACGAAAGTCTCGGCCGACGCCGAGGGCGTGAAGAACCAACTGCACGCGCTCATCGAGCGGCACGGCGGCGCCATCGACCTCAGCCGCCCGTGGGACTACAACCACAAGCTCACGTACCCGATCAAGAAGCAGAAAAAGGGCAGCTTCCACATCGTGTACTACACCTGCGAGAGCACGAAGGTGGTGGAACTGGAGCGGGACTTCGCCCTGCAACCGGAAGTGATCCTGCGCCAGCTCACCACGAAGCTGGACCCGAAGTGGAAGGACGAAATCCTGAAGGTGGCCCGCGAGGAGCAGGGCAACGCCTTCGCACTCCGCGGCATGCAAGAAGAAGCCCAAGTGCAGACCGACCCGGCCGCGATCGGCGGCGAGGTGCCGCCGATGGGCGACGCGCCGCCCCCGCCGCGCCGCGGCCGCCGCGACGCCGGCGACGCGAAGCCGGAATAACTTTCCGACAACCGACCTTGTTTGCGAGGCACCAGTTGAAGTAACTTCCGCGTGTCGGGCTGCCCAAACTCAGCCTGTAGCCAAACCCAACCCTTAAGGGGTGGCCCGACGCTACGGAGGTCGCACAATGGCGACTCTGAACAAGGTGATGCTGATCGGACGGCTCACGAAGGACCCGGAACCGCCCCGCGTGCTCCCCAACAGCGGCAGCACGGTGGTGAAGTTCCGCTTCGCGGTCGGCCGCAGCAAGAAGAACGACTCCGGCGGCTGGGACAAGGATCCGAACCAACTGTACATCGACTGCGAAGTGTACGCGCGGCCGGACAGCAAGCGGAACCTCGCGGAACTGATCTCGAAGTACGCCAAGCAGGGCGACCCGATGTACATCGAGGGGCGCTTGGTCTTCGAGGAATGGGAAGACAAGAACGGCGGCGGCAAGCGCTCGAAGCACAAACTCGTAGTTGACGGTGTCGAGTTCCTCGGCGGGCGCAACAACGAAGGCGGCGAAGGCGGCGAGAGCGAAGGCGGCGGCAACCGCTCCTACGGCAATAACTCCGGTGGGGGCGGCGGGCGCTCCTACGGGAGCGGTGGCGGCAACAGCGGCGGCTCGCGGCAGCAAGGCGGCGGTAAGCCCAGCGCGCCCCCGCCGCAAGACGACGACGGGCCGGGGGGCGGGGGCGGCGACGACCCGATCCCGTTCTGAGTGCCGATCCCGTCGCGCGTGAACACGAACCAACTCCCGAACGGCGCAACCCGCGCCGCTCGGGTTTCATTCACAAACGACGGGGCGTTTCATCATGGCGAAGACCACCGCGAAGAAGGGCGACGCGAAAGCGCAAAAGCCCGCCGAAAAGAAGCTCCCCAAGAAGAAGGAGCGCGTCCGCAACCAAGTGAAGAAGGGGCCGCACGGGGGCACGCTCGTCGTGCTCGTCGACGACACCCCGCACGTCGGCAAGCAGGGCGAGGTGGTCGAGGTGAAGCCGGGCTACGCCCGCAACTACCTCCTCCCCTACGGCAAGGCCGTGATTCCCACGGCCGAAAACCTGCGCACGCTCGAACAGTACAAGATCAAGGTGGAAAAGGCCCGCGAGGCCAAGATCGCGGACCTGAAGGTACTCGCGGAGCAGCTCAGCCGCCTGCCGGCCGTCACCATCGAAGCGAACGCGACCGACGAGGGCCACCTGTACGGCTCCATCGGCCCGGTCGAAATCAGCAAGACCCTCAAGGGCAAGAACCTGAAGGTCGAGCCGGAGATGGTGAAGCTGGAGAACCACATCAAGGAAGCGAACACGATCACGGAAGTGCCGCTGTCGCTCGGCTTCGGCATCGAGGCCAAGATTCAGGTGCTCGTCATCGCGCTGCAAGGCGGAAAGAAATAGCGACCGCGGTTCGACGTTCGGGCGCGCGAAACT
>JALHNS010000552.1 GCA_022843445.1 Gemmata sp. | reverse complement strand
GCCCGGCGGAAGCCCGCCCGCGCGTCGCGGCTCCCGCTGATCGGCGCGGGGGCGGTGCTGCTGCTCGCGTGCGCCGCGCTCGCGGCGGTGCTGATGCGGCCCGCGCACGGTACGCTCGTGGTGGAGAGCGACGACGCCGACGCCGAACTCGTGCTGAAGCGCGACGGCGCGCTCGTGCGGGACCGCACGCGGGAGCGCGAACTGGTGCTGCCGGCGGGGGCGTACGCGGTCGAACTCGCGGACCCGCGCCCCGGAACGCGGCTAAGCGCCGACCGCGTGGAGGTGCCCAAGAACGGAACCGGTCGCGTGCGCGTGACCGTGGAGAAGAAGGGCGTGCGGCCGCCGGGTCCGCCGCCGGAGCCGCTGCCGGTTCCGCCGCCGGCCAAGCCGAGTGCCGAGCGCGACGCCGCGGAGCTGGTCATCTCGCTGGGCGGCTACGTGCGGCTCCACACGAACGACCGCGCGAACATCCGCGGCATCCGCGACGTGGCCGCGCTGCCGGCGGGGACCTTCGCGCTCGCGCAAGTGCACATCGACTCGCGCGACAAGCCGCGGGTGCTCGCCGACGCGGTGCTCGAGAAGTTTAAAGAGTGCAAAGCGCTCACGCACCTGAACCTGCACGGCTGCACCGTCACCGACGCGGGCCTCGCCCACTTCAAAGGGTGCGCGCAGTTGAAGGAGTTGGCCCTTTACGGCCCCAAAGTGACCGACGCGGGCCTCGCCCACTTCAAAGGGTGCGCGCTGCTCGAACGGCTCGACCTGCAAGGTACCGGTGCGACCGACGCGGGCCTCGCGCTCTTCAGGGCGTGTGCGAACCTGAAGGCGCTGCGGCTCGCCGAGATGAAAGTGAGCGCGGCCGGCCTCGCGCAGTTCAAGGATTGCGCGCGGCTCGAAAGTATCTCGCTCGAAGGCACGCCGCTGCCGGCGGCCGACCTCGCCGCACTCGGCGGGCGCGCCGAGTTGCGCGAACTGGACCTGACCGGCACCGGCGCGGGCAACGACGCGCTGCCGCACTTCAAAGGGTGCCCGGCGCTGCGGTCCGTGAACCTCGCGCGCACCGCGGTTTCGGACGCGGGCTTGGCGGCCTTCAAGGGCAACGCGGCGCTGCGCGAGCTGAACCTGAGCGGCACCGAAGTGACCGGGGCCGGCCTCGCCCACCTCGCCGGGTGCCCGCGCCTCGGCAGTCTGAACCTCGCCGGCGCGAAGCAACTCACCGACGCCGCGCTCGCGGCCCTCAAGGGCTGCCCGAACCTGCACGCGCTGAACCTGCAAGGCGCGCCGCTGACCGACGCGGCGCTGGCGCACCTCGAAGGGCTGAGCGGGTTGCAGGTGCTCCAACTGCGCGGCACGAAGGCGACGACCGAAGCGGCCCGCAAACTGTCGGAGCAACTGCCGGACTGCCGCATCGAGTGGTCCGGCGGGGCCATCGAGCCGCGCGCCGATCCGGACCGCAGGTCCGCCGAGGCGCTGTGGGGCGTCGGCGCGTGGTCGATCTTCGTGAACGGGAAAGAGGCGCAGGGCTTCGCCGCACCGGAGCAACTGCCCCGCGAGCGGTTCGAGCTGCGCTCCGTGTACGTGAACCGCAACCCGAACGTGACCGACGACTCGTTCGAGTGCCTGAAGGGGTGCCGCCACCTCGTGACCGTACAAATCACCAACGTGGCCGCCGGCAACAAGGCGCTGAGCTACCTCAAAGACAGCAAGCACCTCGAAACCCTCACACTCTACGCGACCCGCGTGACCGACGAGGGCTTGAAAGAGTTGGTCGGGTTCAAAGACCTGCGGGCGCTGAACCTGACCCAACTGCCGCTCTCCGAACCCGCGGTGAAGGCGCTCGCGGCCGAACTGCCGGATTGCACCATCTACTGGAAGGGCGGCACGATCGCGCCCGCGAAGAAGTGACCGCGGCGCGCGCGTGTGGTAGCATAGTTGCACCCCGCGACCCGCAGGCGCACTCATGCCCGAATCCGGTTCCGAAGACAACACGCTCGTTGGCGGCGCTCCGACCGCCTCCCCGCTGTTCGGCCCGGCCAAGCACGCCGGCGAACTCGGCACGTTCGGCCGGTACCGCGTGCTGCAGAAGCTCGGTCAGGGCGGCATGGGGGCCGTGTACCTCGGCTACGACGGGGCGCTCGATCGCAAGGTCGCGCTCAAGGTGATGCTCCCGAGCGCCGCGGCGGACCCCGCGGCCCGCGAGCGGTTCTTGCGCGAGGCCCGGTCCGCCGCGAAGGTGAAGAGCGACCACGTCGTCACCATTTTCGACGTGGGCGAGCAGAGCGGCACGCCGTTCATCGCGATGGAGTACCTGCTCGGCGCGCCGCTGGACGCGTACCTGAAACAGAAGGGCGAACTGCCCGTCGGCCAAGCGGTGCGCGTCGCGCGCGAGACCGCGCTGGGCCTCGGCGCGGCGCACGAACTGGGTTACGTGCACCGCGACATCAAGCCCGGAAACCTGTGGCTCGAAGCGCCCAAGGGGCGGGTGAAGGTGCTCGACTTCGGCCTCGCGCGGGCCGCGACCGACGACACCAACCTGACCGGCACCGGCGCGGTGATGGGGACGCCCGCGTACATGAGCCCCGAACAGGCGCGCGCCAAACCGCTCGACGGGCGCTCGGACCTGTTCAGCGTCGGCGTGCTGCTGTACCGGTTGCTCACGGGCCGGCTGCCGTTCGCCGGTGACACCACGATCGCGCTGCTCACGGCCCTCGCGGTCGACACCCCGGCCGCGCCCCGCGCGCTGAACCCGGACGTACCGCCGGAACTCGACGCGCTCGTGATGAAGCTGCTGTCCAAAGACCCGGACGGGCGGTTCCAGACCGCGGGCGCGTTGGCCGCGGCGCTCTTGGCGATCGAACAGGGCCGCGCCTCCGGGCCGCTGCCGCAAGTGGTCGCGGTGCCGGTGCCCGCGATGAGTGTCAGCGCGCAGACGCAGAACGTGTGGGAGGGCATCGACGATTCGGCCTCCTACGCGGTGCCGCTCGCCACGCCCGCGGAACCCGGCGCGACCGAACTGGTGAGTGGCGCGCGCGCGGCGGGGCGCGCGGCGCCGCGCCCGCTGCTGTTCGCGGTCGGCGGGCTGGCGCTGGCTGTGCTGGTGCTCGTGGGCACGGTCCTCGCGCTGAACGGCAAGAAACCGGTCGCGGACGGCGAGAACAAGCAACCGATTCCGCCGAAACCCCCGGTGCCGCCCGCGCCGCCGGAGCGCAGGGCCGCAGAGTGGGCGCTGAGCGCCGGCGGCACCGTCACGGTGTCGGTGCGGGGCGACACGCGCGCGGTGGCGAGGGCCGACGCGCTGCCGAAAGAGGCGTTCGCGCTGGAGGGCGTGAACCTCGCCGGCCTGAAGGCGCTCGCGGACGCGGACCTCGCGGCGCTGCTCGACTGCAAGAACCTGCGCGCCCTCGACCTGAGCGGGACGAACGTGACCGACCGGATCGCGGAGCACCTGCGCGCGCTCCCGAACCTCACGAACCTGAACGTCACCAAAACTAGCGTCACCGGGGCGGGCGCGCGGGCGCTCGCGCGCGAGCGCCCGCGGTGCCTGATTACGTGGAGCGGGGGCGAGGTCGTCCCGGTCGAAGCGGACCGGACCGCCGCGGAGTACGCGCGTGCCGTCGGCGCGCCGCTCGCCGTGGTGGCGGCGGGCGAGGGGCGGCGCGATCTGGCCGCCGCCGACGAACTGCCGCGAGCCCCGTTCGCGCTGGTGGCCGTTCACTTCGGTGAAGGCGCGCGCGTCACCGACGACGGCCTGAGCGCGTTCGCCGGCAC
>JALHNS010000551.1 GCA_022843445.1 Gemmata sp. | reverse complement strand
CGCCGGGCCACCGGCAGGAACGGCCAGTGCGGCCACGCCGCGGGCGCGCACAGCACCCGCAGGCTCAGCGCCCGACGCGCGGACGGACTCATCGCCGCCTCCGGGTTGGGTCACGAAGAGAACGGAACGAACCGCGCCCAGAGCCGCGCGGTTCGTGTGAAGTGCGGTTACGCGAGCACGGGTTCCGCCGCCGCAGGCTCGGGTGCGGCGCCGAGCCGTTCGACGGTCTCGCGCAGTTCGGCCTCGGCTTCGGCGACCGCGCGCTCCAACCGCTCGCGCTCGCCCGCGAGGTACTCCGCGTACGCGCCCAACTTGAACTTGGTCGCGCGGATCTTCTCGGCGGCCCGCGCCAGCGTGTCGTCCCGCGTGTCGGTCCCGAACTGCGCCACGGCCGCCCGGTGCTCGGCCACCAGCGCCGCCAGCCCGTCGGCCACGGCGCGGGTCACCGAGCGGTCGCCCTCTTCGGTGCCCGCGGGCACCGGGAACCGCAGCAACCGCCCGCCCACGCGGTTCAGGAACTCTTGGATCTTGTCCACGAACCCCGCGTGCCGCTGCGCGACGAAGTAGCACCCGCCCTGCGGGCGAATCGGGAACAGGTCCGCCTGCCGCTCGAAGAGTTTCTGCACCACCCGGGTCACGTCGCCGCCCGTGCGGGCCGCGATGCACCGGTCCAGTTCCTCCTGCGCCAGCGTCGCCAAGCCCGCCAACTCGCACGTGACCGCGCCCGTCCGCTTGTCCAACGTGAGCATCGTTTCGAGCGTGTACGCGAACGTGTCGCCGTCGCGCGACTCCTGCGTGAACTGGAACTTCACCGTGTTCGCGTCTTCCGACACGGGCCGGATGATGCGGCGGTCGCTGAGCCGCTTGCAGGCGCGGCTGAAGGCGTGGCGCGGGGCCAGTTCGCGCGCCACGCCGGGGTCGAGGTCGGCGTCTTCGAGCGCGCGAACGAGGTCGGAGTGGGTGACGGACGCGCCGGGGCACGCCCACGCCAGCACCTCGCCCAACAGGCGCGTCGTCGCGCCGACCGACACGGGCACCGGGATCGGAATCGTCGCCGTCGTCATCGGAATTACCTCCGGTTCGAGAATCGGGACCAGAAACGCAACGACCCGGCGCACCCTAGCGCCGGGTCGAACAGTCACAGAACGATCCGGTACGGTCAGAGCGCCAGCACGCGACCGACGGCCTCGGCCGCGGGATCGAGCGCGGGCACCCGGTGCACCTCCTCGCACAGCTCCGCGAGCGCGCCGGGATCGCTGCCGATCACGAGCGCCGTCGCCCGCACCCGCGCCTGTTGCTTCCACGCGCGGAACCGCTCCGCCGAACGGGCGGGCACGACGCACTGGGCGTCGGTGACGATCACGAGGTCCGTGCCCCCCACCGGCGCGCCGATCTCGCGGTACATGCGGGGCAGTTCGTCGATCGGCACGTCGAGGGCCGAGCCGCCCCCGATGAACGCGCACAGCCAGCCGCACAGCGCCCGCTCGTCCCACCGGGCCGGCGGCAGCGCCAACAGCCGCTCGCCGGTGTTGCCGGAGTAGGCGATCAGCCCGCACCAGCGGCGCTGGTGCCGGGCCACCCACGCCAGTGCCAGCGCCAGCGCCTTGGCCGTGTGGACCTTCGCGCCGTCCATCGAGCCCGACTCGTCCACGACCACAAGCACCGGGCCTTTGCCCACCGGCTCGACCGCGCTGTGCGCGCGGCACAGCGCCTGGCGCTCCGCGATGCGGCGCAGCGCGTCCAGTTCCAGTTCGGGCACCACCAGCCGGGCCAGCTCGAACGGCAGCAGCCGCGCCACTTCGCCGCCGGGTTCCACGCCCACCACGTCGTCGAGGCCGTGCGCCACCTTGAGCCGCTGCTTCGAGCGGGCGACCCGCCGGAACCGGCCGGCCAGTTCGCACACGCGCCGCAGCGTCGGGTCGGTGCGCACCCGCCGGAACAGTTCGGCGACGGCACGCGGATCGGTCGCACCCGAACCGCCCGGTCCCATGCCCAGAGCGAGTGCGGCGTCGCGCAGTTCGTCGACTTCGGCCCGCGCCGCCGCGACCGCCGCGCCCGCGGCCCGCAGCGCGGCGACTTCGGCCGCGAACTCGGTATCCCCGCCGACCACGTGCTCGCGCACGTCGGGTTCGGTGGGATTCTCTTGGAGGCGCGCGAACTGTTCGGCGAAGTGGACGGCGGCGATGGCGGCGGCGGTGTCGTCGAGCCGCGTGTCGGCGTGCAGCGCCCGGTACTCCGGCGCGTCGAGCAGCCGCGCCACGAACGAGTGCCGCACGGGATCGGCGCACGCCGCGTTCAGCACCGGGTCCGGGTCGAACGCGGCGCAGAAGAAGTCTGCGGCGGCGCATTCGCTGGTGCCGCTGGCGCGCAACCGGTCACTCTCGGCGACCAAGTCGCGCCCGCGCCGCAGCCCCCAAGCGTCCACCGCCAGAGCGGTGGGGCCGGCTTCGGGCGCTGGTGCGCCGCTCCCGTCTCGCGGGGCGGGAGCCGCGCCGGCACCGGTGAGCGCGACCGGGGGCGGTTGGGCCTTCAGGTCCAGCAACGTCAACAACTCCTTCGGGTCCATTTTGCTCCTCGGGCGGGTCCATCGGATCAGGTGCCGCAGTCGAACAGCGGGGTGTCGTCGAGGTCCTCCAGAAACTCGGACCAACTGAACGAGCGCCCGAGACCGGCCACGGAGGTGAGGTTGGGTCGGGCGTTGGCTTCGAGTGCCAGCGCCCGGTCGAGCAACTCCGGGTGGTGCTCGCGGAGCCACACGATCTCGCGCTTCTTGGACGCCGGGCAGAACCAGCACGCCGACTTCACGGGCACCGGCAGCCCCGCGGCCCGGATCGACCGCTCGCACGCCGCCCGGTCCGTGCCCCACTCGAACAGCGGGTACCAGTACGCGAACACGTGCGCGTCCAGCCACGCCTCCCGCGACGGCTTCGCGCCCGGAACGGGCGGTTCGGTCTCGGCCCGCGTGAGGCGGTGGCCCTCGCCCGCGTCGAGGCCGATGGCCTTCACCGCGCCCGCGTAGGTGCGGCGCCGTTCGGTAGCGTCGAACCCGATGGCCCGCACCACCCGCCGCCCGCGTTCGAGCAGCGCCGCGGGCGGGAACCGGTCGAGCACGTACCGGTCGGCGCAGGAGCGCTTCCACTTGAGGGAGCAACTCTTGCCGCCGTAGGCGAGCGACGGGAGCGTGCCGGTGTGCAGGCACTGCCCTTCGAGGGTGCGGTACGGGGCGGTCTTGGGCTCGTACCGCACCGTGACGACCGGCGGGAAGTTCACGCGCTTCAAGAACTCCTGAACGACGGGCAGGTAGCGGTACGTTTCGGGCTTCTCGCCCCCGGTGTCGGCGAACAGGATCAGGTCCGGCACGATGCCCCGCGCGGCGAACTCGACGAGCAGCGCGGTGCTGTTGACGCCCGCGCCGTACGCGACGACGAGGGGCCAATCGGGGTGGGGGCGCGGCGGGTCCATGGCGAAACTCCGTGAGGGAAAACGAACGACCGGACCGGCGACACGGTGCCGCCGATCCGGTCGGGAACGAACACGCAAGTCAAGAGACAGACCGGTCGAGAACCGTCAGGCACGCGCCGAACGCGGGAGGAGTTTGAGTGGGACCGGACCTCACCACTCGACGGCGATCACCAGCGGGGCCAGTGCCGGGCTCCCGCCCAGCGCCGCCCGCACCGCGCGCTCCACGGCGCCCGCGAACTCCGGCGCGTCCAGCGCCTCCCGGAGCGCGGCCTCCGCCGCCGGGTCCGCGCCCTCGGGCAGGTACAGCGCCACCACGAACCGGTCGAACAGCAGCACCACGCGCACCT
>JALHNS010000550.1 GCA_022843445.1 Gemmata sp. | reverse complement strand
GAGGCCCGGCGGCGGGGGGGGCGCGACCGGGCCGAACGGCGGTTGTGGCGGAACCGGTTGCGCGAGCGCGCCGCCCGCGCCGAACAGCACCCCCACCGCAACGGCCGCGAGTTTCTTGCGCATGTGCCACACCCCGCAGAACCGGAATCGGACCTTTCGGGTTGTATCGGTTGCCGCGGGGGGCGAAGTTGAGGCGCACCGTTTGGCGCGCCGCCGCGCGGTGGGTAATGTGGAGGGGATACGCAAGCGGTTGTGTGGGAGCAGCGTTCAATGACCGAAGCCGAAGGGCCGTTCTTTCTCGCGCTCACCGGCGACGCGGGCGACACTCTGCGCCGGCTGATCTTCGCCGACTGGCTCGACGAGCGCGACGACCCGCGGGGCGAGTGGGTGCGCCTCGGGTGCGAACTGGACGGGCTCGCGGAGAACGACGACCGCCGCCCCGCGCTTGAAGCCCGCAAACGGCAGTTGTGGGAGCGGCACCGCGACACCGTAGACGAGTGGGACCGGCGGTTCGCGCTCGCCCGCATCAAGTACAAACTCGCGCGGGCCGCTGAAGCCAAACGGATCGGGCCGTTCAACGCCGTGCTCACCGAGGACGAATTGCTTGCGTTCGAGCGCGAGCACGGCGTTTCGCTGCCGGAAGGGTATCGCGCGTTTCTGTGCGAAATCGGCAACGGCGGACCGGGACCGGGCGAGGGGTTGCCGTCACTCGCCGAAGCGGTCGAACGTGCGCCCACAGGCGATTTCGAGACGCCGTTCCCGCTCTCGATGCGGGAGTGGGCAGAGGCCACCGAGCGTGCGCGGCGCGAGGACACCGACTATCCCGAGGAGTACGAGTACGAGCAACCGGGCGTCTTGTGGATCGGCGATCCTTGGAAGGATTGGGAGCGAGCGTACTTGGTTCTGACGGGCGAAGATCGCGGGATGGTGTGGGGTTGGGGCCTCGTCGATGGTGGCTGGCAGCCGGAAGTACGCGCCGGGTACGAGGACAACGCTTGGGAGGAGAACTTCCGCAACTTCCTCCAGTGGTACGAAGATTGGTTGGACGCTCACCGCGCAAACGACACCGCGACACCGGGCGCGTGATGCGCTTCGCACACCCCGCTTGACATGTCACCGAAACTGAACGTATTATCACTTCAGGGGCCCGCGGCGGTTGGGCCGCGGGTGTGGAAGGTGCGCGCGTGCGGAACCCCGCGCGAAGCGCCGGCGCGACCGAATTTCGCGCCGCGGTCGCAATAGCATTCACCGTCGCCGGCGCGCCGGACTACCGGCAGCTCGGCGGCACACACGTTGCGGTGCGAAGGGTGCGCCGCGACGCGCAGAAGGTGCGCGCGCGGCGAACCCGAGTTGCCCCGCCGCGCGGCCAAAAGTGGTGCAATTCGCCTCGAAAACCGCTCGCGCGTCGCGTTACACCGCGAGCGGGTCGGCGAGTAAGGGGTCGGTGCGGTCGGCCAGCGCCGCCAGCGCGCTGCACCCGCCGCAGTGGCACATGCCGGCCCGCGGGTCGGCCGACGCGGTGAACACCTCGCGCTCGGCCCCAGCGTAGATGCCCTCGCCGCCGCCGGCGGTTGCTGTGAAGGTCGCGCCGCCGCCGACGCCGGTTTGGCCCTGCGCGAACGTGGTCACGCTCACCACGGGCGAAGCCGGGTTCGCGCCGACCGCGACCACCTCGGCGCGGCCGTCGCCGTTCACGTCGCGGGCCGCGAGCCGCGCGCCGGCGTTGCCGTTGCCCGGCAGCACCGTGAACGCGAGCATCGCGGGCAACCGTTCGAGCGGCAAGCCGGGGTTCTGAGTCATCACCCGCCCGGACCACCCGTACACCACGCCCGGCCCGCCGCGCTCGAACACGGTCACGAGGTCCGCGTAGCCGTCGCCGTCGAAGTCGCCCACCGCGGGGTTCAGCCCCACCCGCGCGCCGCCGAACGGCAGGCTCGGCACCAGCATCATGTCGGCGACGCCGGACCGCAGGTCGGCCCCGCTGTACGCGGTCACCGCGCCGATGCCGCCGGCGGTGGTGACCACCACGTCGGCGAACCCGTCGCGGTTCAGGTCGCCGGCCGCGACGCGGATGCCGCCGGTGTACCAGTCCGCGCCGAACGCGGAGAAGATGGCGATCGGGTTCACCCCGCCGCCTTCCACCTTGGATACGAACACGAGCGGGGCGAACCCCTCGCCCGCGGCGAAGATCAGTTCGTCGCGGCCGTCGCCGTCCACGTCGCCCGCGGCCAGTTGGAGGCCCCGGTTGTAGCCGCCGTTGAGGACGGTCGGCCCCATCAGGTCGAACCCGCGCCCGCTGGTGACGCGGAGCATCGTCGCCGGTCCCGCGGCGGTAGCGGTGGCGACGTCTTGCACGCCGTCGCCGTCGAAGTCGCCGGTGGCGACGCGCACCGACCCGCGGTAGCCCGCGAACGGCTGGAGCCGAATGCCGGTCGAAATCAGTTGGCCGGTCACGGTGCTGGCGTAGAGCGTGACGAACCCGTCGCCGCCGCCCAGCGCCACCGGTTGCACGTTCGCCAGCGGCACGGTGGCGAACTGCGGCGGGGCGGGCGGGGGCAGCGGCGCGCCGCCGGAGTTCCAGCCCAAGTCGCGCAGCGCCGCGGCGTCCAGCGCCGTGTGGCCCACGCGCTGGCCGAGCGGCAGAATCGGGTCGTAGCTGGTGTGCTGCCCGCCGGAGGTCACGCCGTCGGCCCAGTGCGAGCCGTCCGAAGAGAGCGGTACCGCGCCGCCGTAGGCGGCCATCGCGTTCGCGCCGCGGAACGTGCCCCCGGCGCGCAGCGCGTTCCACTGCGGCGCGGTGCCGATGCCCAGCACGTGCCCCAACTCGTGCGCGGCCACCGAGTAGAAGTCCAGTTCGGTGGGGTCCAACCCGGCGGTCGTGGTGCCGAGGTGCCAGTTCTGCGTGGTGTCGAAGGTGATGCTGCCGCCCCACGTGGCGAACCCGCTGGTGCCGCGGTTCTGCACGGCGCTCATCCACGCCTGCGAGCCGCTCATGCTGTAGCCGCCGAAGCCGCCGAAGCCGGCGGTGGTGCCGGGCAGGTTCCGCGCGCCCACGAACAGCCGAATCGTGTTCGCGCCCACGCTCAGGTTCGGCAGGCTCACCGTGTTGCCGGTGGAGGGGTCGAAGAACGTCGCGGTCCACGTGTTCCCGCCGCCGGGGGTGAGGGCCGCGAGGTTGGTGGTCAGCGTGTTGCCGATGTCGGCCGCGACGCGCTCGAGGGTGGCGCGAGCTTCGGCGTTGTTGAAGAACCCGCTGGTGTCGCGGGAGTAGTCGATCTGAATGAGGATCGCGGGCACCTCGCGGCTTTCCAGACGTTCGAGCTTCAGGCGCGGGGTGCTCATGGGGTCGTGCTCGCGTGTGCGTGCGACGGCCCGCGGCGCGCGGGGCGTGCCCCGGCCGTGCGGCGTGCGGTCGCGTGCGGTTTCGTACCCGTGGGGCCGCTCGAATCGGGCGAGCGGCAGCGTGCGAAAGACCGAGGGGTTCGGCGGGTGCCGCCGGGTCGCGGCGGGCACCGGTGATGTGAGTTCTTTAGGATGAGGTCGGCGGCGCGGTCAAACCGCGGACCCGCGAAAGTTCCTCAAATTTCTAGCGTTTTTGCGTGGTGCGAATTCGCGCTCTTGCCGCGCGCGCGAAATTCAGTTCCGGCGAATCGGAGTGTAAACCGGCCGCAACGCGCGAGCGCGCGCGTCGGGTTTTCGGTCGCTTGTGCGCCCCGCCGCGCGCGGCTACAACTGTGGGGACGAACCGCCGGAGCCGATCGCAATGACGCCGAAGCCGACCGCCGACACGGGCGCGCCCCCGGACCCCGCCACCGGGTC
>JALHNS010000549.1 GCA_022843445.1 Gemmata sp. | reverse complement strand
GCCGCGCGCCGCTGGGGGCGCGGGCACCGGCTGTGCGTGGCGCACCGATTCGCACGCACTGAGCGCGACGAGCGAGCCACAAAGGAAGAACTTCCCGCGCATGCCGCCCAAATCGGCGGCGCGCGCGGCGCGAGGTTAAGAGATGCGGGGAAGTTGGGGAACGGCAGCGGGAATCTGGGCAAGCCGTGCGCGTCGTGCCGCGCGTGCGGCCTGCTTATCGTGGTGCGACGCTCCGCGTCGCATTCGGGAGCAAATTCGCGCACCGGAGCGCGATTCGGTTCGCGGCGGTTTCAAGACGCGGAGCGTCGTGCCACTTTAGTCGCCGCACAGGTCTTCGCTGAGTTTGGCGAGGGCTTCGCTTTCGATCTGGCGCACGCGCTCGCGGGTGAGGCCGAGGCACTCGCCGATCTCCTTCAGCGTCTTCGGCTCTTCGGCGTTCAGCCCGAACCGCATGCGCAGCACGGTGGCCTCGCGCTGGTCCATCTTGTCCAACAGAATCAGGACGTGCTTCAGGTCGTCGGATTCGACCATCTCGGTGTCGGGCGTCTTCGCGCGGTTGTCCATCAGCATCTCTTCGATGCTCCACCCTTGGTCGCCGCTCTGATCGGCCTGCGGGGCCGCGTTGTAGACGCGAATCGCCTTCTTGATGATGCTCAACTTCTTCTTCGGCAGGCCGAGGAACTTCGCCACTTCCTCGTGCGTGGGCGGGCGGCCGTACTCGTCGCTCAGCTTGTTGGTCGCGCGCCGCCACTTGGCGAGCAGTTCCACCATGTACGCGGGGATGCGGATGGTCTTCGCGGTGTTCACCAGCGCCCGCTTGATGCTCTGCTTGATCCAGTAGCTCGCGTAGGTGCTGAACCGCGTGTTCATCGCGGGGTCGAAGCCCTCGACGGCGCGGAGCAGGCCGAGGTTCCCTTCTTCGATAAGGTCTTGGAGCGCCAGCCCCTTGCCGGTGTATCCGCGGGCGATGTTCACCACCAGCCGCAGGTTGGCTCGGACCATGCGGTCGCGGGCCTCCGTGCTGCCGTTCTCGATGGCCCGCGCCAGTTCCTTCTCTTGGTCGGCGGTGAGCAGCGCGGTCTCGTTGATCTCGCGCAGGTACGTTTCCAGTGGGGACTGGACCACGTCCGGGCGGTAGCGGCGGAGTCGCGACATGAACGGCTTCCTAGCTGTCAAGTTCCGGCGGCGGTCCCGGGGCGGTCGGCGGCGAGAACAGCCGAACGAACCCGCACGGACGTATCGACCGTTGCCCCTAACGCCTCAACGAAGTCCAAGTCGAAACGCGCGCCCTTCGCGGACCGCTGGCGGTGCCGCACGCACAACGCGCACGGCCGGCGCGGCGGGCGAAACCGGTACGCGGCGTGCGAGCGCCGGGGCCGGTGCGCTCGGAACACAAACGGCCGCAGCGCCGCGAAAAGACACAGTAGCCGAGTGAGGCGAACCGGTTCAACGGAACCGCACGCGTTTCGCCCACTTCGCGCGCGCCGGGCGCGACACGATCGCTACCACTCTCCCAGTTTTGAACACGAACCGCACTGTTAGTTTCGAGAAAGTCAACGAGACTTTCGTGAGGGCGCGGGGCCGCTGAAGTGAATCCGGGCGCGTGCCGATAGTTCGGGCGCGCGGCACCGCGCGCCGGCCCTAACGACCGCGGCCCCGGCGTTGTTCGCCGGGGCCGCGCAAACGGATTCGGTTCCGACCGGAAACGCCGTTACTCCTTCTTATCGCCCGGCAGTTGGAACAGCGGACCGGCCGCGCCGGTGCCGCCGCGCAACCCCTCCTTCGCGGCTTCCTTCTCCTTCGCCTTGTTCTCGCGGGCGGCCTTCGCGGCTTCCATCGCCTTCTCCGCGTCCGGCCCCTCGATGGGCAGGTCTTGCACGTCTTCCGGTACCGTCGGGTCGTCGATGTTGCGCATGCTCAGGCCGATCTTGCGGTCCTTCGCGTCCACGCGGAGCACCTTCACGTCCACCTCGTCGCCCACCTTCACCACTTCCTCCGGCGACTCGATCTTGTCGTCCGAGAGTTCGGAGATGTGGAGCAACCCCTCGAGGTTCGGCTCCAGTTCCACGAACACGCCGAAGTTGGTGAGTTTCGTGACCTTGCCGCGGGTCTTCTGACCGGGCAGGAACCGCGCCGGGATGTCGGTCTCCCACGGGTCGTTGCCCATTTGCTTCAGGCCCAGCGCCACCCGCTTGCGCTCCTGATCCACCGTGAGCACCACGCAGGTGAGCTTCTGGCCCTTCTGCACCACTTCCGACGGGTTCGACACCTTCCGCACGTAGCTCATGTCGGAGACGTGCAGGAGGCCGTCGATGCCCTCTTCGATCTCGATGAACGCGCCGTAGTTGGTGAGGTTCCGCACCACGCCGCTGATGACGGTGCCCGGCGGGTACTTCTTCGCCACCTCGCCCCACGGGTTGCTCTGGCACTGCTTCATGCCGAGCGAGATTTCCTTCTTGTCGTGGTTGATGTTCAGCACCTGAACCTCAACCTTGTCGCCGATCTGCACGATCTCCTTCGGGTCGGCGATGCGCTTGATCCAGCTCATCTCGGAGATGTGGACCAGCCCCTCGATGCCCGGTTCGAGCTTCACGAACGCCCCGTAGGGCATGATGTTCACGACTTCGCCTTGGAACCGCTGCCCGATCGGGTACTTGGTCTCGATGTTCTGCCACGGGCTGGGCGTCTTGTGCTTCAGCGACAGCGCGATCTTTTCCTTCTCGCGGTCGATGTGCAGGATGTAGACTTCCAACTCTTGGTCGATCTGCACCACGTCGCGCGGGTTGGTCACGCGGTGCCAGCCCATGTCGGTGATGTGCAGCAGGCCGTCGATCCCGCCGAGGTCGACGAACGCGCCGAACTCCGCGATGTTCTTCACGATGCCCTTGCGGATTTGGCCCTCGTTCAGCTCCGCCAGCAGCTTTTCCTTCTGAATCTTGCGGCGGTCTTCGATCAGTTTGCGGCGCGACACGACGATGTTGCGGCGCTGCTCGTCGATCTTGAGGATCACGCACTCGATGGTGCGCTCGATGTACTCGTCGATGCTCTGCGGGCGGCGGATGTCCACCTGCGACGCCGGCAGGAACACGTTCACGCCGATGTTGACGAGCAGCCCGCCCTTGATCTTCTTGAGCACCTTGCCGGAGACGACGTCGCCCTCTTTGTGCTTCTCGAGGACCGCGTTCCACTCCTTCTGGCGCTTCGCCTTGCGGTACGAGAGCGCGATGGTGCCGTCTTCGCCTTCGACCGTTTCGAGCAGCACCTCGACGGTGTCGCCGGCCTTCGGCGGCGGCGCGTCGCTGCCCTCTTCCTTCCACTCGTCGATCTTGATGACGCCTTCGGACTTGTAGCCGATGTCGATCACCACGTCGTCGCCGCGGATCTCGAGCACCTTACCGGTGACGATCTTGTTCGCTTCGTACTCTTGCTCTTCGGCCTGCACCCAATCCGAGATGGCTTGGTTGAAGATCGCGTCGGTGTCTTGGATCTCGTCGTCGGGGACGTCGAACTGGCGGAGGAGGTTGCGGTTGACCATAGTTTGAGGGGAGCGGACGACCCGTGCTCCGTGTGGAGCCGCGGGAATCGGCAAGGGTTAGTGGTTGCTCCGGGCGTGCGGCGCGCCGACACGGCGCACGGATACACACACACGAAGATAGGGAATTGTAGGAGGCGTATCGGTTTCGCAACAGCCCACTTCAAAAAACCGCGCCGAATGTTACGCGCGCCGTGGTTCGGGAGAGTGGTCCGCTCGCTCCGCGAGCGGTGCTTCGCCGATGTTGTCGCGGTGCGGAACTTCGTGTCGCGCATTCGCGCGTGCGGCACCGCTCGCGGAGC
>JALHNS010000548.1 GCA_022843445.1 Gemmata sp. | reverse complement strand
CGCCGCTGCCGCCCGCGTTCGGCCCCGGCGGAACGAGCTCGCGCCCGGCACCCGGCGCGCCCGCGGGCCGCACCGCCAAGCTCGAACTGTTGGACGTGCTCGAGCGCCCGTGGACGCTGGACAGCGTCCGCGGCGGCGATTTGGTGCTGCTGGAGTTCACCACCTCGACGTGCCTGCCGTGCAAGCAGGTGATCCCGGCGATGCGCGAGTTGCAGTCGCGGTACGGCGCGGGCGGATTGCAGGTGGTGGCGGTGCTGTGCGACAACGTACCGCTGAAGCAGCGCCTCGTGATCGCGTCGAAGTACGCGACCGCGAACAACCTGAACTACGCGCTGTACGTGGAACCGGGCGAAGCCGGGAGCGTGCGCGACCGCTACGAGGTCGAGTTCTACCCGCACGCGGTGCTGCTCGATTCGGCCGGCCGCGTGCTCTGGACCGGCCCGGTTCTGAAACCCGAAGAGCGCGCGAAGCTGGAAGCCGCGATCAAGCAGAACTTGGGGAAGTGACGCGCCTCACCCTTGCTGTTGCTGCCGACTCGTGCCGCCGCGGTGCGGGCGGTTCGTGTAGCCACTCTGGGGCTTTGGGAGCGCCCGCACGCATTCTTCCGAACACGCATTCACGAGGAGCGGTAAGTCGTCGGTCGCCACGCGGAGCGTGATCCACACGCGATGGGCGCGCCGGTCCTCGAACGGTTCCGCGCACACGCTGCACGCGCGAACGGTCGGTGCGGCGCACGCGAGCGGCAGTTCGCGCGGCTCGACGCGCCCCGCGAACGCGCCCGGTGTCAGCCGTGGGAACGGAGGAGAATACTTGTGGTTGCCGTACAGCGCGCGGGTGCTCACCCTGCTGGTGCGCAGGTTCTTGCACCGCGTGATCTCGTACGGGAACCAGTGCAACCGGTACGAGGTGTATGGGTCGAACTCTTCAAGCGAGTCCATCTCGCCGATCTCCGGCGGGATGCGAACGAGGTGGCTGCCGTACAAGTGGAGCCGGCGCACGCGCTTCAGTTTCGCAATTGTGGGCGGCAGCGTGACGATGTGTTCGCGGTCGCCGGGTTGTAGCTCCCCCAGCGGCGCGAACTCGGCGCGCCCGTCGTCCGCGGCGCGCTCGACCAATTCGCACAGGCGCTTCCACGCCCCGCACTCGGTGTCTTGCGGTTCCGCGTGCAACTCCGGCGGCGGAATGCCCTTTTTGACTTCGCTGGGGAACAAGCCGATGAAGCACCGGCAACCGGGGCGCACCGGCGGCTCGGCGTGCAGGTGCTCGCGCTCGAACTCGACCGCTCCGAGCCACTCGCGCGAACACTGAAGGCGCAGGCGGCTGAGTTCGCTTTCGGCCGCGCCGCGCTGCACGTGATCCGGCGCGGTCGCGAGCAGCACGGTGTGGAGGCGCAGGAACGCGCCGCGCGGGTCGCCGCGCTCGTCGAGCCAATCGGCGTACACGAGCCGCACCGTGTCTTCGCCCGGCCGCTCGCGGATCGCGCTCAGGAACGCCGCTTCTTCGGACACGGGTTCACCCCGCGGAGGTCGCCGCGAGTTTCTCGCGCTTCGTGTGCTCGCGCATCGGGCCGATCACGAGATCCATATCGCCCGCCAGCACCGCTTCGAGTTTGTACACCGTTAGGCCGATGCGGTGGTCCGTGACGCGGTTCTCTTTGAAGTGGTACGTGCGCACCTTCGCGCTGCGCTCGCCGCTGCCCACCTGCGCCTTGCGCATGTCGGCCCGCTCGCGGTGCAGTTTCTCCTGCTGGCGCTCGAAGATGCGCGTGCGCAGAATGCGCATCGCCTGCTCGTAGTTCTTCCCCTGACTGCGCCCGTCTTGGCACTTCACTTCGATCTGGTCGGGCGTGTCCTTCTTGTACCAGATGCGGACGGCGCTTTCGGTCTTGTTGACGTGCTGCCCGCCCGCGCCACCGGCCCGCATGCGCTCCCACTGAATGTCCGCGGCCTCGTTGATCTCCACTTGCGCCGTGTCCGGTTCCGGCAGCACCGCGACCGTCGCGAGCGACGTGTGAATGCGGCCCTGCGTTTCGGTGGCGGGCACGCGCTGCACCCGGTGCCCGCCGGACTCGAACCGCAGGAACTGGTACACGTCGTCGCCTTCCACGCCGAACGTGATTTCCTTGAACCCGCCCGCGTCGCCGGGGCTGAACGAAATCTCTTCGATGCTCCAGCCCTTCGTGCGCGCGTACTTCTGGTACATCTCGTACAGGTCGCCGGCGAACAGCGCGGCCTCGTCGCCGCCCTCGCCGGCGCGAATTTCGAGGATGATGCGCGAGAAGTCTTCGCTCGGGTCGATCAGGAGTTGGTCTTCGATCTGCGCGTGCAGCGCGTCGCGGCGCGGCACGAGGCCCGCGAGTTCTTCCTGCGCGAGCGCGGCCATCTCCGCGTCGCCGGACGCGAGCATCGCCTCGGCTTCGCTCACCGACGCGCAGAGCTGCTTGTACTCGATGTACGGTTCGACCTGCTTGGCGAGCGCCCCGCGCTCTTTGGCGATGGCCGCGGCCCGGTTCGCGTCCGCGGCGACGGCCTGATCGAAGAGTTGCTGTTCCAACTCGCGGTAGCGCGCGAGCTTCGGTTCGAGAGTGGGAAACATGATTCAATTCTAAGTGAAAAAGGAAAAGGGAAAAATGGAACAGCCGGCGCTCGGCCGCGCTAATGCGGACCGTTCGCGCTCGGGAACCGCGCCGCGCACTCCATTTTTCCCTTTTCCTTTTTCACTTTTCACTCTTCTTGCCGTAGCCGCTCTTCTTGTACTTGTCGTTGAACTTCTGCACGCGGCCGGTGGTGTCGAGCAGCTTCATCTTGCCCGTGAAGAACGGGTGGCTGGCGCTCGAGATTTCCAGCTTGTACAGCGGGTATTCCTTGCCGTCGGTCCACTGGATCGTGTCCGAGGTTTCGACGCACGACTGCGTGAGGAACGCGAAGTTCGCGCTCGCGTCTTGGAACACAACGGGGCGGTAGTTGGGGTGAATGCCCTTCTTCATGGCCTTGTCTCCGCGCGGGTTAGGCCGGTTATGCTACGAACCCGGCCCGGCGCGAACAGGGGCGCGCGGTTAGCGCAGCGCCTTGTGGCCGAACGCCGCACGGAGGCGGTTCGCCTCTTGCCACACCTTCGGGTCGGTTTGCAGGAAGTCGATCAGGTTGCCGGTGCTCACGCCGAGCAGCGCCGCGGCGTCCGCGACGCGGGCTTCGACCGCGACGAGCGCGTCGAGCGCGACGCCCGCGACCGGCCAGAACCGCGGGTTCTTGGCGCTCAGGTTCAGCCGCCCGCTTCCGTCGCGCGCGTCGGCGTAATCCGGGAGCGCCGCCACTTCTTCCGGTGTGCCGGGAAGCGGGTCGCGCAGTTCCAAGAACAGCGCGCGCCACAGGCGCTTGAGCGCCTTGGCCTTGTTGTCGTGCTGTGAGCGGCTCTCTTCGGCGATCACGATGAGGCCGGTGGGTTCGTGTCGCAGGCGCACGGCGGAACTGGTCTTGTTGCGCTTCTGCCCGCCGGGGCCGCTGGCGCGGTAGGTGTCCACCTCGCACTGCGCGAGCAGTTGCGCTTCGGTGAGCTGCGCCCACGTGGCGCGGGGCAGACCGTTGGTGTTCGGTGCGGGGTGCGCCACTCGGTGAAGCCTCGAAACTGCGGGCGTGAAACGGACGCGCGGGGCGCGCCGCGGGTTCGGGCCGGTCAATACGTCTGGTCGCACACCATGCAGTAGCGCGCCCCGGGGCGCCCGGCGTTCTTGCGCCCGCACTGCGGGCAGGCGTCCGGGTCGCGGGCCGCGGGCTTGATCGCGGGCACCGTGCCGACGAACGGCACGGCGAAATGCCGGCGCAACTCGGGCAGAACCAGCGTCGAGGCGGTGTTGCAGGCGATCACCACGAGATCGGGGGCATGTT
>JALHNS010000547.1 GCA_022843445.1 Gemmata sp. | reverse complement strand
GCGCCGGGTCCGGCGACAGGCACGCGCGGCACAGAGCGACCAGTTCCGGGTCACCGGCGCACGCGGACAGTCGGCGCTCGGCGTCGACGAGGTCGGCGGCCCCGGCCGCCTCCAGCGCGCTCCGGGTTCCCGTGGCCACGAACGCCGGCGCACCGGTGAGCAGTTCGCACAGCACCGCGCCGAGGCCGAACACGTCGGAACGGCAGTTCACGCGGTCGGTCTCGCCGCGGGCCTGCTCCGGGGCCATGTACGCGGGCGTGCCCATCACCGCACCGTACAGGGTATTTGTGCCGAGCCGTTGGTGAGCCGGCGGTTCGGCACCGGGCGCGCCGAGCACCTTCGCCAAGCCCCAGTCCATCACCTGCACCTCGCCGAACGCGCCGACCATCACGTTCAAGGGCTTCAAGTCGCGGTGAACGATACCGCGGCTGTGCGCGTAGGCCACCGTTTGGCAGATGTGCTCGAACACGACCAGTCGTTCGGCCGCGGTCGGCGGGTTCGGGCCGCCGAGCGCGGCGGCGAGCGTGTGCCCCTCGATCACCTTCATCGCGAGAAACGGGGAGCCGTCCGCGAGCGCGCCGACCTCGAACACGGGCGGTACGCCGGGGTGCTGGAGCCGGGCCGTGAGCCGGGCCTCGGCGAGGAACCGCGCGGCCCCTCGGTCGCGCATTTCGGGGCGCAGCACCTTCACGGCTACCTCGCGCCCGAGGGTCGGCTCGGACGCGCGGTACACCACCCCCATTCCGCCCCGCGCGAGTTCCGCGAGCAGGTCGTAACCCGGTACCCGCGGCAGCGCGCCGGGGCCGTCGTCCGCGGGTCCACCCGTCGGGGCGGGAACCGTACTCGGCAGCGGGGACAAGTCGGCGGTCGCCCCGGCACCTTCGACGCGCAGCAGTTCGGCGAGTAGTTCCGGTTCGGCGGCCGGATCGATCCCTTCGGCCCGAAGGAACGCGGCGGCGCTCGTCTCGCGCCCGGACCGGAGCCGGCTCTCGAATCGGTCGCACAGGGCGTCGATGCGCTCGGCCCGCGCCACGGAGTTCGGGGCGGGGGCGTTTGTGCCGTCGCTCACTTCGGTACCTCCGCGTTCCATTTCTTGCGAATCAGGTTCAGCTTCCGCTCGACCGTCACCTCGGAGCGGTCGAGTTTGGTCGCGATTTCGGCGTTCGTGTACCCCTCCAACTTCCAGATCGCCACTTCGCGCAACCGCCCCTCATCGCTCAACAGCGCGAGGAGGCGGCCGACCTCTTCGGACACTTCCGCCGCGAACTCCGGCGACGGTTCGGTGCCCGCGACCGCGCCGAGAACGTCCGCCCCGGAGTTACCGACATCGAGTGCCGACGCCGCCACCACGCGGCCCCCGCCGCGCTTCAGGCGCGTCTCGTCGCGCGCCAGTTGCGCCGCCTTGCGGTCGGCGATGGTGAGCAGCACCCGCCACAGGTCGTCGCGGTCGTCGAGGTCCGGGAACTGCCCGCGCTCGGCCCGGCGGCAGAAGCTGTCGAACGCGCTGAGCGCCACGTCCTCTTCGTCCGCGCGCCCCCGCGGCGCGGCCCGGAGGCGGGCGCGCGCGGCCGCGGTCAGGCGCGTGAAGTAGGTCGCCCACAGCGGTCCGACCGCCGCCGGATCGCCGCTTTTCAGTTGGTTGAGCCAGACCGTGATCGAACCGCCGGGCAGAGAACCGTTCACGTTGGGACTCGCGTCGGGTGCGCGCGAAATGACCATCGGAGTATACCGCGTCCGGGCCGCGCGAGGAACAAAAACGGAATCCGTGAGGGGCGGCGCGGCCGAACGTCAAGTGAGTGGTGCGGACCCGCCCCGAAGGAGCACCACCATGAGCCGGACACCGCTACTCGCCGCCCTCGTTGTTGCCGCCCTAACCGCGCCCGCGCGCGGGAGTGACCCCCGACCCGAACCGACCTACGTTCGCACCGAGGACGTGGTGTACGGCCGGCGCGACGGGCTGGCGCTCACGTTCGACGTGTTCGCCCCGAAGAAGGCGAACGGGGCCGCGGTGGTGCTGTTCGTCTCCGCGGGGTACCGTTCCGGTCCGGATCTCCTCGCCCGGTTCCACCCACACACCACGACCGCGTTCTTGGAACACGGGTACACGGTGTTCGCGGTGCTCCACGCCAGCGCGCCCAAGTATACGGTACCAGAAATCGTGGAAGACGCGCACCGCGCCGTCCGGTTCGTGCGGCACTCGGCCGCGCGGTTCGGAATCGACCCGGAGCGCATCGGCGCGGCCGGCGCGTCGGCGGGCGGCCACCTGTGTCTGATGGTCGGCTGCGCCGGGCGACCGGGCGACCCGAAGGCCGCGGACCCGGTCGAGCGGCACGCGTCGCGGGCGAACGCGGTGGCGTGCTTCTTCCCGCCCACGGACTTCCTCGCACTCGACGCCGCGGGTAAGGGCGCGGACCGCGCGGCGCTGCCGGCGCAGTTCGCGACCGCCTTCGATTTCCGCGAACCGCACCCTGAGACCGGGCTGCTGGTGCCGGTGTCGCCCGCTCGGCGGCGCGAGATCGGCCGCGCGCTGTCCCCGCTCACCCACGTCGCCAAGGGGGCCGCGCCCACGTTCATCGTCCACGGCGACGCCGACGACGTGATACCGATCGACCAGTCGCGGCGACTCGTCGCCCGGTTCAAGGAGTGCGGCGTTGCGTGCGAACTGGCCGAGCGCCCGAAGCAGAAGCACTTCGGGCCGTGGGCGCTGAAAGACCTTCCTGCACTCGCCGACTGGTTCGACAAAACGCTTGCCGCCAAGAAGTAACGGCACGGCTGTTGCGTTACTCGGCCGGATGTGAGACCGTGTGAAGTCGTTCACCGCGAGAACGGAGCGCCGACATGAACGGAACGAGCTGCGAACCGCACGACTCGGTCGAACGGGGTGCGTGGGTGGACGCGCTGTGCGACCGGTTCGAGGGCGCGTGGCGCGCGGGCCATGTTGTCGCGGTCACGGAATTCTTGAGCGCCGAGGGCATCGACCCGACGACCGCGCACCCGGACCTGCTGCTCCAACTGGCGCGCGTCGAAGCGGCGTACCGCGCGCCAACGCCCGCGGCCGCCGGGGCACTCGAGGGCACGGTGCCGCTCGCGGAACCGGTCGCCGCGCGCGCCGACGCCGAGTTCGGCGTGGGAACCGTGCTGGCCGGAAAGTACCGCTTGGTCGAAGAGATCGGCGGCGGCGGCATGGGCGAGGTGTGGCGCGCGCGCCAGACCGAACCGGTCAAGCGCGCGGTCGCCGTGAAGGTGATTAAGGTCGGGATGGACTCCGCGGCGGTACTCGCGCGGTTCGAGGCCGAGCGCCAAGCGCTGGCCCTGATGACGCACGAGTACATCGCCAAGGTGTACGACGCGGGCAGCACCGCGGCCGGGGCCGGCGGGCGGCCGTTCTTCGTCATGGAACTGGTCGAAGGCGTGCCGATCACCGAGTTCTGTGACGCGCACCGACTCACGGTGCGCGACCGACTCCGGCTGTTCGCGCGCGTGTGCGAGGCGATCCAACACGCGCACACGAAGGGCGTGATTCACCGCGACATCAAGCCGAGCAACGTACTGGTGAGCCGCGGCGGCGACGGACCGGTGCCGAAGGTGATCGACTTCGGCGTCGCGAAGGCGACCGGCGAGCGGCTCACCGACCGCACGCTGGCGACCAGCGCGGGCGCGTTCGTGGGCACGCTGGAATACGCGTCTCCGGAACAGGCCGCGGGCACCGACGACATCGACACGCGCTCGGACGTGTACGCCCTCGGCGTGCTGCTGTACGAACTGCTCACGGGCACTACGCCGGTCGCGTGTTCGGGCCGGGGGCGGCTCTCGCTTCCCGACCAGTTGCGCCTCGTGCACGAGGTGGACCCGCCGCGCCCGAGCCAGACCGCGAGCGCCGAGCACCGGCGCG
>JALHNS010000546.1 GCA_022843445.1 Gemmata sp. | reverse complement strand
ACCGCGTCGCCGGACTGCAGCACCGCGGGGCGCACGCGGTTCAGCGCGTCGAGCACGTCCTGCGCGAAGCGCTCCAGCTCGAACGCGGCGGCGACGAACGCGGCCCGCGCCCCGGCCGGGTCGCCCATCGGCGCGCCCGCGGGCTGCGGGTCGCCGAGCACCTTTACGAACAGGTCCAGTGCCTCGGTCCGGCGGTTCACCCGCCACAGGGCTTCGGCCGTGCGCACTTGCAGTTTCGCGTCGGTCGGGTTCTTCGCGCGCAACTTGGCGTACAGCGCCAGCGCGTCGTCGTGGTCGCCGCTCCACGCGAGCAGGTCGGCCAGTTGCCCCTCGGCGAGCTCGTCGTTGGGCTTCGCCGCGAGGTACGCGCGGCACGCGGCTACGGCCGCCGGGAACTCGTTCAAGCTGGCGTGCACTTTCGCCAGCAGCAGCGAGTCCTCGGGTTCCGGCTTCAACCCGTCGAGCACGCGCACCGCGTCGCGCCCGCGCTCGCGGAGCGCGAGCACCGGGGCCAGTTCGCGGCGCACCGCGGCCGGCGTGCTCGGCGTCACCGCCGCGACGGCGCGGTCCAGCAACTTGTCGGCGCGGGGCACCTCGTGCTGCTGCACCATCACCCACGCGAGGCGGCACGCGGACACCGGGTCCGCGGTCGGGGCGGTGGCGAGCGCGTCGGCGTAGCTCACGGCCAATTTCGCCTGCGCGGGCGTGAGCTGCGGCCCGGCGGCGCTAGCGGCGTCGATGAACCCGGCGCGGGCCAGTGCGTCGTTGGGCGACACCTTCAGCGCGGTCTCGAACCGCGCGGCCGCGATCACCGGGTCCTTCGCCCGCAGGTAAATGCTGCCGGCGGCGATCAGCGCTTTGGGGTGCGCCGGCTCGCGCTTCAGCACGCCCTCGATGGTGGTGCGGGCGTCGTCGTGCCGGTTGCTGGCGCTGATCACCTCGGCCAGCCGCACCGCCGGGAGCGGGTCGTTCGGGGCGGCGGCGAGCACCGCGCGGAACTGGCGCTCGGCGTTCGCCCAGTCGCCGGCGCTAGCGGCCAACTCGGCCAGCGCGGCCCGGTCGTCGGTGGTGAGCGGCCGGCCCTCGAACAGGGCCGCGGCTTCGGCCGTGCGGCCCATCGCGCCGAGGTGCAGCGCGATCTCGCGGGCCTCCGCGGGGGTGCGGTTCGCGGTCCGCGTGGCGCGGTCCGCGAGCGCGCGGGCGGTTTCGGCCTTGCCCAACCGGTGGTGAACGAGCGCGAGCCGCGCCAGTTGCGGGCCGTCGGTCCACTTCGCGGCGTCGATCTTCGCCACCACCTTTTCGAGCAGCGGCAGGTGGACCGGCGAGAGCGCCTTCACGGCGGACGCGGCGTACACGTACACGGGCCACAGGGCCTCGCGGTCCGGGTCCATTTCGAGCGAGGCGGCCACCAGCAGCAGCGCGTCGGTGGGCGCGCCGCTCCAGATCATCGTTTCGGCCGTGCGCACCAGCAACTCGGTGTCGTTCGGCTTGGCGACGCGGAGCCGCCGGAACGCGGCCAGCGCCTCGTCGTGCTTGCCGCCCCAACTGAGCACGTCGGCGAGCTTGCGCTCGGCCGCGTCGCTGGGCCGCGCGAGCAGCGCGGAGCGGCAGGCGCGCTCGGCGGCGGCGAAGTCCTTGAGCGCCGCGTGCACGTCGGCGAGCAGCAGGTGGTCGTCGGGCGAGAGGTCGGTGAGGCCCGCGTACTGGTTGAGCGCGTCGGCGGCGCGCCCGGCCCCGTAGAATACGGCCGCGAGCTCGCGGCGCTGCGCCGGGGTGCCGGCGGGCAGGCCCGCGGCGCGATCGAGGAACGGCTTGGCGTCGGCGGCGCGGCCCTCGCGGGCGAACACCGTCCCGAGGCGCGCGAGGAACAGCGGGTCGGTGCTCTCGCGGGCCGCGAGCTGCTCCGCGACCCGCCCGAGCAGTTTCGCCTGTTCGCTACTCAACTTGGCGCGCTCCGGGAGCGCCGCGGCGGCGGCAACGAAGTCCGCCCACACGTCCTTCTGGGTCACGTCCGGGTCGAGCACGCGGGCGAACTCGGCGAGCGCCGCCGGGGCGTTTCCGGCCCACAGGTTCACCTGCCCGATGCGCACGCGCACCGCGGTGTCGTCCGGGGCGGCGGCGCGGAGCACCTCGAACAGGGCCAGCGCTTCGCCGTACTTGCGGTTCCAGCTGAGCACGTCGGCCAGCAGCCGGATCGCGGTCGCGTCGTTGGGGAACGCGGCCCGCAGCGCGCGGGCCTCGTCTTCGGCCGCGGGCAGGTTCGCGCCCTTCAGGTGCGCGTTCACCACGTGCTCGCGGGCGCGGCGCCCGTCTTTCGGGTCGGCGCGGAACGTGTCCATCAGCGCCGCGGCCCCGGCGGTCTTGTTCTGGTCCATCAACAGGGCGTACCGCTGCTCGGCCACGCGGAAGTCGTTCGGCAGCAGCGCGACGGCGCGGTCCGAGAGGGCCAGCGCCGGCTCGGTCATTTGCACCCGGTTCAGCACGAACGCGAGCCGGGACAGGTACACCCCGTCGTTGGAGCGGGCGGTTTCGGGCCGCTCGAACACGCGGGCCACGGTGCCGCGGTACTTCGCGCCCAGCTCCGCGACGCCCGCGGCGGCGTCCACGAACGCGCGGGCCGCGTCCTCGGTGGGGCCGCCCGCGGCGATGGCGGCTTCGCACTGCGCGAGCGCGTCGTCGTACCGCGAGCGGAGCAACTGCAGCCGGGCCAGCACGATCCGCACTTCGGGCTTCACGTCGGGCCGGGCCACGACCCGCTCGAACACCTCGCGGGCCGTGTCGTACTGCCCGCGGTGCGCGAGCAGTTCGGCGATCAGCAGTTGCGCGTGCGGGTCGTTCGGGTCCTTGTCGAGGATCGTGCGCCCCTGCGCTTCGGCCTCGTCGAACCGGCGCGACAGGGCCAGCGCGCTCATGAGCAACACGCGCCCGCGGTAGTCCGGGTCCGCGCCCTCGTACAGCTTGGGCACCTCGGCGTGCCGGCCCGCCGTGATGAGCACGCCCGCGAACTCGTTCCGCACGCCCTCGTCGGCCACGTAGCCCATGTACGCGTTGAACCGCTCGGCCGCGGTCGGCACGTCGCCCGCGTTGATGCGGTTGCGCGCGGCCGCGAGGAACACCGCGGCCCGCTGGTCGATCGACAGCCGCCCGCGGCGGATGTCGCTCAGCAGCGCTTGGTAGTTGGTCTCGGCCGCTTCGTAGTCCCGCTTGCGGTCTTGGGTGGCGGCCAGCGCCAGCCGCAGGTCCGCGTTCTTCGGGTCGCGGTTCGCCAGCGTTACGATCAGCGGGTCGCAGTCGTCCGAGCGGCTCGCCTTCGGCAGCGCCCGCATCAGGAGCACCAGCTTGTCGGTGTCCGGGTAGCTGTCGGCGAGCGCGCGCCGGTAGATGCCGTCGAGCCGCGCGGCCTGTTCGGGCGTGGCCGGGCCGCTGGCCCGCGCCACCTCGCGCATGAACATCTCGTCGGAGTGCGCCACCGGGAACGCCAGCGCGCCCAGCGCCACGAGGATCAGCGCGCCGATCGCGCCCACGGCCTTCGCGCCGAGCGTCTGCACCCGTTTGGGCTCGCGGCGGTCCGGGTTGAGCGCCGGCTTGAGCGGGCCGCCGGCGTTCAACTGGCGCACGTGCGCGAACCCCGCGCCGTCCGGGTCGCGGAGCATCAGCACCGTGCGGTGGTAGGTGCGCGCCCCGATGCGCTCCGCGGTGGCGCGGAGCACGGTCGCGGTGCCGCGCGCCTCGCCCAGCGGGGTGCGCACCGTGAGGTCCACAGTGGAGCCGGGCGCGGGCGCGTCCGGCAGCAGCACCGCCACCGCCACCGGCGTGACGTCTTCGGTCACGGTCTCGTGGGCCGCCCCGTTCGCCGCGACCACGGCCGGCACCCGCACCACGCGCCGCGGGTGCGCG
>JALHNS010000545.1 GCA_022843445.1 Gemmata sp. | reverse complement strand
GCGGTGGCGGCCCCGCGCCCGCGGTTCAGCCGGCGCAGCCCGGCGGCACCACGGAACCGGCCACCGCCGCGGGCGCGCTCGTCACGCAGCTCAAGGGCATCGTGATTCCGTCGCTCCAAGTGACCGTCAGTCCGCGCGACGTGGCCGCGGAGATCATTGCCATCGACTTCTACGAGGGCAAGCGGGTCAAGGCCGGCGAAACGCTCGCGACGCTGCTCGACCTACAGTACAAGAACCGGCTGAAGACCGACGAGGCCGCGGTGTCGTCCGCGCTCGCGCAGAGAGCCCGCGCCGAAGCGGCCCGCGCCTCGGCCGACGCCCGGGTCTTCAAAACCGAATCCGCGCTCGCCTCGTCGAAGGCCAAACTCACCCGCGCGCTCGCCATCCAAGACCGTGCCACCAAGGACTTCACCCAAGCGCAGCAGCAGCGCGTGACCAGCGTGATTAGCGCGCAGGAGTTCCAGCGGTTCGAGGCCGACAAGCTCGCCGCCGACGCGGACAAGATCGCGGCCGAAGCCGACATCATGGCGATGACCCGCGAGGTGGACGCGGCGAAAGCGGACGTAAACGCCGCCATCGCCAGTGCCACCGCCGCCGCCGCCGACGTGAAAGCCGCCGAAGCCCGGTGCGACGAGTCGCGCCGGCTGGTTCAGAACTGCGTGGTGGTCGCCCCCATCGACGGCACCATTCTCACCAAGACCGCGGACAAGGGCGCACTGGTCAGCCCAATGTCGTTCAACGTGGCCGCCGGCATTTGCAGCATCGCCGACTTGTCGAAGTTGGAAGTGGAGATCGACGTGCCGGAGCGCCAAGTGACGCGCATCAAGCCCGGCCAAGACTGTCTGTTGCAGGCCGACGCGAACCCGCAGCGCGGCTACCGCGGCGTGGTGGACCGCGTGATGCCCATCGCGGACGACACGAAGAACGTGGTGAAGGTGCGCATCCGGGCGTACCTGCCGAAGGACGAGGAGCAGGGCGCGTTCCTGAAGCCCAAGATGAGCGTGACCGCGACCGTGTACGAGAAGCCGTTCGCGTTCGACGCGAGCAAGGATTTCCCGTGGGGCGACGAGACCGAGCGCGTGCCCGCGTGGGCGCGGGCGTGGGGCAAGAAGTGAGCGCGGGTGACGAGCCGGACGCGCGAGCGACGGTCCGCAGTTGCGACTTCAGAAGGGCCGTCGCTCGCGCGTCCGGCTCGTCAAATCGAAGGGCTATGTATGTCCGAACCGATCGTGCGCGTGCGCGACCTGCACAAGTCGTTCACGCGCGGCACCGAGGCGATTCGCGTGCTCCGCGACCTCACGCTCGACGTGGGCGCGGCCGAGTTCCTCGCGCTCATGGGGCCGTCCGGGAGCGGCAAAACCACGCTCTTGAACCTGATCGCCGGCCTCGACACGCCCACCGCCGGCACGATCACCGTCGGCGACAGCGTGATTTCGGACATGTCCGAGAGCGAACTGGCCCGGTGGCGCACGCGGCACGTCGGGTTCGTGTTCCAGTTCTACTACCTGCTCCCGGTGCTCACCGCCTACGAGAACGTAGAACTGCCGCTGCTACTGCTGCCGCTCACCAAGCAGCAGCGCCGCAAGCAGGTGGAAACGGCGCTGGACCTTGTGGGCCTCTCCGACCGCATGGACCATCGGCCCGGGCAACTGAGCGGCGGGCAGCAGCAGCGCGTCGGCATCGCCCGCGCGATGGTGACCGACCCGACGCTGATCGTCGCCGACGAACCGACCGGCGACCTCGACACCAAGAGCGCCGACGAAATTCTGAAGCTGATGGAGATCCTCCGCGCGCAGCTCGGTAAGACGATCATCATGGTGACGCACGACCCGAAGGCCGCGGCCCGCGCGCAGCGCGTCCTGCACCTCGAAAAGGGCCAACTGGTGCGCGACACCGCTGCCGGAGTTCCAAGTTCCAGAGTTCCAGAAGTTTCGAGCGGGCAAATGTAGCGGCGCACTTGGACCTCCTGAAACTCTGGAACTTGGAACCGAGGGTTCTCCATGTTCGGTCTGCCGCCGGAAGCCGGAATCGGCATGTCGCCCGACACCTCGATGGTGCAACTCGTCGGCTACCTGTTCGCGGGGCTGGTGGGCGTCATCGGGGGGGCGATCGCGCTGGGCGTGCTCACGCTGCCCGCGTTCTTCGGAGTGCTGTGGGTGTCGGACAAGGTCGCGGCGGCGCTTGCGGCCGCGACCGGCTGGTTCCCGTTCAAGCTGCTCGTCATCATGTTCCGCGGGCTGCGGCGCAGCCTGTTGCGCACCTCGCTCACGTACCTCGCCATCTTCGTGCTCACGCTGGTGCTGTGCCTCATCTACGCGGTGCTGTTCCTCATCACGTTCGTGACCACCGAGCGCGAGGCCAACTTCAAGGCCATCGCCACACACAAGACCGTGCTGCCCAGCCAGATGCCACCGGGCTACTACGAGGAGTTCAAACGGGTCACCCTCGAAGAGCTGCCCAAGCGGTACGCCGCCGCGAACCCGGGCGCGCCGCCGCTCGCCATCCGCGACGCCGACATCATGAGCTGGTCGTTCGTGCTCGGCACTACCGACAAGGTGAACCCGCGCAAGGACACGCTCGCGTTCCTGTTCGCGCTGGAGCCGAACAAGGTGCTCACGATGATGGACGGCCTCGACGACCTAACCGGCGAGGAGAAGGACCTGCTCGACGAGGCGTGCAAGCGGATGACCGCGAACCCGCGCGCGGTGGTCATCAGCCAGAGCCGGCTGAAGGGGATGAACGTGCAGGTGGGCCAGACCATCAAGATGGCGAGTCTGAACTACCCGAACCTCACGTTCGAGTTGGAGATCATCGGCACCCTGCCCGAAGGGAAGTACGAGGGCGTGGGGTTCATGAACAAGGACTACCTGATCAAGCAGATCGACGCGTTCGAGCGCGACCGCGCGGCGAACCCGAAGGGCGACAAGCACCCGATGGCCGAGAAGTGCATCAACCTGATCTGGGTGCGCCTGCCGAACAAGCCCGCGTTCGAACTGCTCAGCGAACTCGCCAACGACCGGGCCATCTTCAACAAGGTGCCCATCAAGCTCGAAACCGCGTCCAGCGGGATCGGCTCGTTCCTGTCCGCGTACGCCGACATCTTCTGGGGCATCAAGTACCTGCTGGTGCCCGCGATGATCGGCATCATGAGCCTCGTGGTGGCGAACGCGCTGAGCATTTCGGTGCGCGAGCGGCGCACCGAAATGGCCGTGCTGAAGGTGCTCGGGTTCCAGCCGCGACACGTGCTGCTGCTCGTCCTCGGCGAGGCGATCCTCGTGGGCGCACTGGGCGGCGGCATGAGCGCGCTGCTCGCGTGGGGCCTGCTCGGCAACTTCAAGTTCCAGATCGCGTTCTTGGGCGCGTTCTTCGTGCCGTTCAACGCGCTCATTTACGGCCCGCTGCTGGGGATGGCGGTGTCGTTCGCCGGCAGCTTGTTCCCGGCGCTCAGCGCGAAGGACGTGAAGGTCGCGGAAGTGTTCGCCAAAGTCGCCTGAGTCCGCGAGCGCTGGCAGTTTGCGACGGGATAACGGGATGAAGAGGGTACAGAGCATAAGAACGGCTCTGTTCAACCTGTCGCTATTCTCTTTAATCCTGTCATCCCGTCGAAAACTCTTCAACTCGCTAACCCCTGATCCCTGACACCTGACCCCCGAAGCGTATGCCGGATCAGCCGTCCAACCTGAGCCTCGAGCGCGAGAGCGCCCCGTCCCTGCCGGTGCGGGTCGCGCGCGCGGCGAAAGTGCTGTTCCGCACCGTCGGGCGGCTCGTCGGCACGCTGTTCGTCATCGGGCTGTCGCTGCTGCCGCTGTCGGCGCTGCTGGTGGCGCTGCCGGCGGTCGCGCCGAACGAGGCCGTGCTGAGCGACACGGTCGCCCCGGCGCGGTCGCGCGCGCAGCGGTTCGCGCGCCGCGCGCTG
>JALHNS010000544.1 GCA_022843445.1 Gemmata sp. | reverse complement strand
GAGCGCCGCGAGCGCGCCGCCCGCCTGCGGCAGCCCGCCTTGCAGGTAGTTCTTCTGCCCCGCGACGAGTGCCAAACACACGAGCGCGGCAATCGCACCGGTCCACACGCCCGTTGCGAGAATCAGTTGGCCCGTCTTGCTCGCGTCGTACACCTCGGTGGATTGCACGCCCTTCACGACCGGCGGCAGCACCGGGGGCGGCGCGTCGCGGGCGGGCGTGGTGGCGAGTTTCGCGTCGGTCGCGGGCAGCGCCGGCGGCGGCGGAACGCCCGGCAGGTCGAGCTTGCCGCTCGGCTTCTCGGCCACCAGTTCGGCGATGGCGCGGCTCAGTTCGGGCAGCAACTTCTCGAAGCCGTCCGCGGCCTTCTGCACCTCGCGCAGGTCGTACACCTTGCCCGGCGCGCCGTCCTTCAGCGGCTCGAACGCCTTCATCAGTTGCGGCAGCGTGATCACGTGAAGCTGGTCGATCTTCTTCTGCTTCACGTACTTCGCGGTGTCTTCGACGCTCGCCATGCGCCCGTCCGGGTTCTTCGGGCCTTCGTCCGTGACCGTGACGATGACCTTCGTCACCTGCGGGCGGAACTCGTAGTCCGCGGCGTCGGCGATGCCGTCCAAACTGCTCTCGCCCTCCGCGCCGCCGCCGCCGGCGCGCAACTTCGCCACCTCCTCGCGGAACTTCGCGAAGTCCGTCGTGAGCGCGTCGCCGTTGAACTTGAGGATCGCGTTCGGCTGACCGAGGGTCGTGTCTTTGAACCCGACGAGGCCGACGCGGGCGTCGAGCTGGTTCTTGCCGAGCGCCTCCGCGAACTTGCCAATCCCCTTGCTGGTGCCGTCGATGGCCCACTGCATGCTGCCGGAAATGTCGAGCGCGAACACGATATCGACCGGCGCGCGCGGGGCCGCGAGCACCTCCAGCCCGGAGCCGCCGCGGGCGACCAGTTCCACCGGTTGCGCGCCGCTCTGCGGCGGCGTCGCACGCGCCGTGGCGCGAATCTGGAACGTGCCCAGCGGCGCGCCCGGCCCCGCGAGCAGTTCCACCGGCGCTTCGGTGGCACCGGCCGGCACCGTGACCGGGCGCACGCTCACGTCGGCCGGCAGGTTCTCGAACTCGACGCGCACGTCGCCGTCGAACCCGCCGCGGGCCACCTGCACCGAAAACCGGTTCTTCCCGCGCTGGTACACCTGAATGCGGGGCGACGTGCTGACCGCGAGCCGCGGCGGCGCGGGCGGCAGCGGCGTGACCGCGACCTCCACTTGCGCGACCGCGCGCAGTTCGGGGTTCGCGCTGGTCGCGTACACGTCCAGCTTCACGGTGCCGGGGGCGGCCTCGTTCCCGGCGGTCAGTTCGGCGCGCGCCGACGTTTGCCCCGCGGGGATGCCGACGTTCTTCGCGCTCACGCCGGGCGCGGAACCGAACGAAATGAGCACCGGGCCGTCGAACCGGTCGCGCGCGATTTGCACGCCGATCGTGTTGCCGGTGCCCGGATACACCGCGACCTGCGGCGACGCCGTGACCGCGAGTTGCGGCGGGGGCGGGGGCGGATCGATCACCTTCGGCGGCGGCGGCCGCAGCAGCGCCCACAGCAGTTCGCCGAGCGCCAGCGCGCCCAGCAATCCGCCGAGCGCGCCGTACAGGCCGAACAGCGCCGGCTTAGGCAAGCCGGCGAGGAACTTGGGCGCGGGCATGGGTGCGGCTCCGGAATGGCGCGTGGGGCCATCATCGCGCGCCGCCCGGCGAAAGGGAAGTGGGTAAAGCGCACGCCCAAGGGGCACCGGCGGCACGCCCGCAGCGCGCTACTTGTTGAAGTGGCCGGTGAACGGCGCGCCTTCGAGCAGCGGGCCGTACATCTCCGGGCGGCGCCAGTTCACGCGGTCGATCTCGTACTCGCCGGCGCACGTGACCACGCGCTTCGCCCGCGCCGCGGTCGGGTCCACTTCGAACGTGAACAGCTCTTCCGCGCCCTCAGCGGCCCAGTGCAGCACGTCGCCGCGGTGGTCGGCCGCGGAACTCAGCCCGATGAAGCGGTTCCCGGCTTCGTCGCCCACGCGGTTCACCGCGAGGTAGTAGATGTGGTTCTCCCACGCCCGCGCGGCGCTCACCAGCGTTGCCATCTTGCGCGCCGGCGTCGCCCAGTTGGTCGGCAGTACCACGAGGTCCGCGCCGAGCAGGGTGAGGACGCGCGCCGTTTCGGGGAAGCTGCCGTCGAAGCAGATGTTCAGCCCGACCTTCAGCCCGCCGAGGTCGTGAACGGCGAGCGGCCGGTCGCCGGGGTCGGTGAAGCGGTCCGCGCCGAGGCACGGCAGGTGCAGTTTGCGGTAGCCCGCGACGAACCCGTTCGGCCCGACCAGCGCGCACGCGTTGAACAGCTTGTCGCCGGCCGCTTCGATGAGGCCGAAGCACGCGAACACGTTCCGCTTCGCGCACACGTCGGCGAACGCGCCGGTCGCGGGGCCGGGTAGCGCCTCCGCGACCGCGCGCACGTCGGCGCGCGAACCGAAGCAGTAGCCGGTGAGCGCGCACTCCGGGAACACCACCAGCCGCGCGCCGCGGTCGGCCGCTTGGTGCAACGTGGCGAGCATGCGGGCGCGGTTGCCGGCGGTGTCGCCGAGTGCGGCGGCGCACTGCGCGCCGGCGACGGTCCAGTTCGCGCTCACTTCTTGCCCCCCGCGGCGCGGTTGATGAGTTCGAGGTACTCGCGGGCCGCGGGCGGGTCGATCGGGTCCAAGTACCAGCCGGGCGGCGCGGGGCGCTTGGACAGCTCGAAGCGGGCCTTCGCGCCCGGGATGTCGCCTTCGATCAGCGCCAGTTGCGCGCGGCGCACGAAGAAGGTGGCGTCGGCCCCGAGCTTCTGCTCCAGCAGTTGGAACGCGATCTGCGCCTCGCCCGCGCGGCGCGCCCACGCGGTGCGGAACGCGGCGGCCCCCCAGCCGCTGCCCGGCCCGCGCGGGGGCCACTCGGTGAACGGGATGCGGAACAGGTCGGTCGGCGTCACCTTCTCGTCCGCGATGCCCTTGAGCAGGTCGTCGAGCCCCACGGCGCGACCGGCGGACTCTTCGAGCAACCGGCCCGCGCCGCGGTAGTCGCCGAGGTGCAGCGCCTGCTGGTACCGGAGCGCCACGGCGCGGCCCGGCACGGTGCCGTCGGGGCCGGGTTGGGTGAGCTGGGTCAGCAGTTCGGCGGCGTTCTCGGCGCGGCCGCACAGCAGTTCGAGCGCCGCGCGGATGCCGGCGACCTCGCCCGCTTGGGGGCCGAACTCCTTCTGCAGGTCGGCGTCGCGGAGCAGTTCGAGTGCGGCCACCGGCAGGCCGGCCGCGAGCGCGGCGAACGCCTGCTGCTGGAGCTTCGCGCCCGGCGGCGGGGCCGAGCGCCCGCGGGCCTCCACCACGCTCCGCTTGATCGTGGCCGCGGCCCCTTCGAGCTGCGCGGCCCGCTCGCGCACCGTGTCGGCGTCCGCGCCGGCGAAATCGGCCGCGACGTACTTCTGGGCCAGTTGGAGCGCCTCGAGGGCCGCGTCGGCGGCGAAGTACACCGGCGTGGTGCCGCTGAGCGACGGCGCGCCGGGTGGCAGCTGCCCGGTGCGCTGGTACCCGCGGGGCGTTTCGACCCAGTAGCCGCCGAACAGGTCGGCGAACCCGGGCGGGTCCACCGCCATGCCGAGGAACAGGAACCGCGGCTCGCGGCTGTTGGGGGGCGTCAGGTCCAGCGCCCGCCCGGTGTACACGTTGGCGAGCCACTGCGCCACGTCGGACGCGCCCACCGCCACCTGCGCGCGGCGGTACCGGTCGGGCTTCGCCACGCGGTCGAGGCACTGGCGGCACGCGATCACGGTACCCAGATCGCGCTCGCCCGCGGTCAGCGGCAGGTCCGGGTCGCGGAGCACCTGCGCCAGCGCCGCGTAGCCGTCCGGGTGGTCCGGGTCG